>NZ_JBXWLA010000002.1:186357-359442 GCF_058191755.1 Serratia sp. CoH_122_TC_1 | reverse complement strand
CCCGAGATAGATTTCGATGAGTCATTTGACCGCCTAATTCGTGATGCAGGTATGCCAGCGAACGCTGCAGAAAAACGCGCACAGCAGCAAGCTCGCAAGAACGGATTTGGCGATGTTGAAGAAGCCGGAGCGCGTCAGAAATGGCGTCCAATGTTAACCAGAGCCTACGCAATGACAGGAGCACAAGCATGAGAGCGATTGTCAAAGCAGCATTACAGCGTGACATGGGGATTGCACTGATCCCTGTAAGCGGTGATCTGGCATTACACATGACGGGCCGTGTTATGGTTTCAACGCTGCCGAAAGAGTTCAAGGATACACCAGAGGGTATTCTCCCAGCGGTAGAGCATGAGATAGCGAACGATCCGCGCCTGCAGTCATTCTTCCAGCATGAGCGTGTTACGAATGCTTGCGGGGGCATCAACGCTATTGAAGCCTGGGCTACTCAGTTCACTAAATGCCAGTACAAGAAGCATGAACATCCCCCGACAATTTTGGACACCGAGCGGTTAGGGAATTCAGCCGTTCGCATCTGCCCAGGTTGCTACAAGCGGGGAATTGGTTCTGAACGTATGGACATTCTCGCGGCCCGCAATGCTGCCCGCTGGGTTGTTGCTACGGCTAAACATCGCCTGAAATCTGAAGGCCAGTTGACTATCCCCGAGCTCATGCTGTGGGCCATGCTGTCAGGTGTGTTTGATCTGATACCTGAAGATGTGGCGCGAACTGTTACCAACATTCCTGAGCCAAAGGTCATTACTGGTACTCGTAAAGAGTCCGATATGGACTGCATGCCTGCGGTGACAGAAATAATCGGCAAACAGGTGGCTAAGTGCTTCACCGTTGACCCTGCACCGCAGAAAGCCTTCATGCTCCGCCCTAAGCTAACTCGCGTCGAAGACAGCAAATACACTCGCTGGGTGAAGACCCGCCCATGCTGTGGCTGCGGTGCGCGAGCTGACGACCCTCATCACATCATCGGGCATGGTTTAGGTGGCATGGGCACCAAGCCAAGTGACTATCTGACAATTCCGTTGTGCCGTACCTGCCACCGCAACCTACATGACGACCCTGCTGCATGGGAAGCGGAACATGGTAGCCAAACCGATCTGCTGGCGCAGTTCTTGGATTTCTCCTTTGGCATCGGAGCTATTGCATGAAGAAATATCTCATCACGCCAATTCCAAAGCCACGCCAAACGCAAAAAGACCGGTGGGCCAAGCGGCCGCCAGTTCTCCGCTATCGGGCATTCTGCGACGAAGTGAGATTGCAGCGCATATCACTGCCTGAGAGCGGCTATCACGTGACGTTTGTATTACCCATGCCTGATAGCTGGAGCAAGAAGAAACGCGCCGACATGGCCGGTAAGCCGCATCAGCAAAAGCCAGACAAAGACAACCTGGAAAAGGCGTTGTTGGATGCCATTTTTGAGGACGATTGCCGGATCTGGGACGGTCGAGTAACAAAGGTTTGGGGCGAAGTAGGCCAAATAATTATCGGAGAAATAGCATGAGAATAGAGCACGCACTTTTAGCCAGTAGCCCAAAATCTCCTTCAATCATGAGCACCGCGCCTGATATTAAGCCTCAATCCAAAATGCTGATTGGCCAGGATGGCATACAGCAGGAACGGCGTGTTGTTAGAGCATCACAATACCAAGGCGGCGGGCAGGGTGGTTATACCGATGTCATGGTGGCGCTTGGGATTACTCAGTCCAGAGAAGGGCAAGGATTAAGCCTGCTATATGCAAAATTCAACAAGGACGCGGCAGAACGAGAGAAGGCAATCGAGAGACTCGCTCAGCATGCCATTAAGCAGGCACCAAAGCTGGTTGGTAAGGCTGCTGGTAGACAAATGGCACGATGCATGGTGCTACTTTCAAAGCTGGCAGTTGATGACTTCTGCAGAACGGCAGACATAGAACGAGCTCGCTGTAGATGCGGCGGCAGTGGCAAAACCTACGATATCGCAGCCACAAAAGCAGATGGGAAGGCCATAGAAAAAACCTGCATTAGATGTCATGGGACAGGATTAAAGCCCACTACGACCGCGCCAGCTTACAAGGTGGTTAAAGGTTTGATACCTGATTTGAGTCAGCCTACATGGAGTAGAAACTGGCAGCGTTTTTATCTGATGCTGATCAGTAAGTGTTATCAGGACGCAGAAGCCGCAGAGAGGGCGCTTAGTAGAGTGACATCAGACTGACTTGATTGAAGCACATGTCGACATTTTTATAAATTTTATCAACAAAGTCTTGCATTATTGAATAATTTTGGCTAGATTTGGTCTTAATGATGGGATTTCAATGCCTACGGGCTGACAAATCACCACTATCACATTAAAAGAACCCGCCTCCGTGCGGGTTTTTCCGTCTTTAGCGCCCAATGCCTCACTCAATGACTTATGTCGCCCGCATTCGCGGCGCTATCCCTTTTCATCACCCGGAGATCGGGCAATGCCCCGACAGGGGGAGGACATGAAAATGCCATTTAACCCGCACAATCTCCCTGACCTCGGGGAAATTTTACAAGCATGGTGGAGGGGTGAGACACCAATAGGTGCAGTTCTTCTTGCCATTGTTACTGCGGTTCTTCGCGCTGCCTATACGGGCGGTGGTTGGAAAAAGACGCTACTGGAAGGCCTGTTATGCGGTACTTTGACACTGGCAATCGTCTCTGCACTTGAGTATTTCGATCTTCCACGGTCGCTTTCAATTGCCGTGGGCGGCGGTGTTGGCTTTGTTGGCGTCGAGCAATTCCGAGTGTTCTTCCTAAATTTCATTGGGAACAGGTTCGGTGGAGGCAATCAGAATGCAGATAAGCAATAAAGGCATCGAACTGATTAAGCGCTTCGAAGGGTTAGAGCTGAAAGCCTACCCGGACTCTGTAGGCGTCTGGACTATCGGCTATGGCTGGACTCAGCCGGTAGACGGCAAGAAGATTGGCCCCGGCATGGTGATTGACCAGGCTACCGCTAATCGGCTGTTGAAATGCGGCGTTGTTCAGTATGAGCAGGGCGTTAATCAGCTGGTGAAGGTAAAAATCACACAGGGCCAGTTCGATGCGTTGGTGAGCTTTGCTTATAACCTCGGCTTGCGCTCACTGAGCACATCAACCTTGTTGCGGAAACTGAATGCAGGTGACAAGCAGGGTGCTGCTAATGAGTTCGGTAAATGGGTAAATGCTGGTGGCGTAAAGTTGGCTGGTCTTGTAAAGCGCCGAGCGGCAGAGCGTGAGCTTTTTCTGTCATGAGTGGCTGGTTGGTTAAATTATCAGGAACAGGCATGTTTCTCCTGTTGGCGGTATCAATCTTCCTGGGTGGATATAGCTCGTTGTTGTCGCATCGGTTGGAGTTGGCGCGGCAGCAGATGGCCGAGCAGGAAAAGACGCTGGCGCAGCAGTCAGGACTAATCTCAACTCTGCAAGAACAAGACCGGCAAAACAGAGTGTTAGCGGCTGAGCAGCAGAGAAGAGAGCAGCAACTACGCCAGCAGGGGGAAACGTACCAGAGGAAATTACGCGATGCACTCAAAAGCGATAAATGTGGCAATAGTCCTATGCCTGCCGCTGTTATTGACCTCCTGCAGCAAAACGCCGGTATCGCCGCAACAGGTAGTGCTGTTACCCCTGAATCCGTATTCATCCCATGTGAGCTACCAACGCTGCAAGGAGACACCTGGGGTGATGCTCTGAGCTATACGCTGGCGCTGCAAACAGCGTTATCAATCTGCGCCGGACAGGTGGCCACACTGAACCAATGGCGGGAAATTATCCACAACGAGCAACGCTTGCGATAACCAATTTTTCAGATATTATCTCACTGTTAACCCACGGAAAGTTCAGGAGGTCTTTTTGACCCAGTTTTTGGACTTCCCCTTAAGCAACCGCTGATCGTTACGTCAGGGTTCCTGAGCCAGGGGTAACAGAATAGAGAGGATAGTGAGTAGGGAGAATTACCAAGATGGGCGACCATTTTGAGCCTTTAATACCCGCGTCTGGGACGTTAGGGTGTCTCCCGCCATTCCTGTAACGAGGGATGGTCAATACATGAAAAGCCAAGGGGCTCAGGTGACACTGCCATTCTCGAACCCCATGCTGGTCACGGTGCCAGTAGGGATACTTGGAAGTGGCGGTAAATCGCAATTAGCTTGGCCTGCCTTTCACCTACATCAACCGCCTTTGGGCGGTTTTTTTATTGCCCATCACAGAGCATCTATCCAGGTGCTGCGTAATGCGCAAAGCAAAGTCACCTCGTTACTCTGGCTCGCTGTGGGGGTAGCGCTGGTGGCTTTTTTTATTCTGGAGGGAGCATGGCAAAACCGGACTGGGGGGCATTGCAAAATCAGTTCCTCACCGAGCATGCCAAGAGCAACGTTTCCCCCAAGGCATGGTGTGAGGCTAACGGATTAAACTACGCAACAGCCCGCCGCTACATAAAACTGCCTGCGCAAAGTGATGCGCAAATTGCGCAGAAGAAAGTGCGCAGTGCGCAGAGTGCGCAAAACAGTCAAACCCCAATGGCACCTAAGGCCGATACGCCTGTTACTGGCAGTGAAGCAGGGGGTGACCACCAAGAAAGCCCAAGCCTGTTAAAACCTCAGCATGAACAGTTTGCGCAGAATATTGCGCAGGGCATGCCGGGGAAAGACGCTGCTGTTTGCGCAGGCTACGCGCCAACGAACGCAGAATCTCAGGCCTCAGTGTTACTGCGCCGACCGGATATAAAAGCCAGGGTGAAGGAGCTGCGCAACGATGCCGCTTTGTTGGTTTCGTTCAACGCTGGACATCTGGCAGAGCTGTCGTACAAATCTGCACAACAGGCGCTGAAAAATCAGAAATTTGGTCAGGTTGCCCCGAACGTGAAGAACGCCGCGCAACTGACCGGCATCGACATGAGCACGAATAAAACCGAGGTGAATGTAGATCTGGCTGGGCTGAGTTACGGCAAGGTTTGCATTGTAACCCCGGCGAACTGCTCGGCTGATGTCTGGGCCGCTCACATGGAAAAGCTGCGCGAGGGAAAGCAGACAGCCCAGTCATAATTGACGGCGTTCTGTATGCCTTTAGTAGTGACTGGGCGACAGACGTTCTGTACGACGCCCCGATCGGTTCTGTGCGTTGGCGCTGGACATACGGCGGCCGTGGTGGTGGTAAGTCGGTAGAGATTGCGCGCGCTCTGGTTATTCATGGCGCCATCGACCCGATGATCATCCTCTGTGCGCGGGAGTTCCAAAACTCAATCGGTGATTCCGTGTTGGCGCTGCTGGAGGCGGAAATTTATGCGCTGGGCCTCAATCACTTCTACACCGTAAAAAATAACGAAATCACCGGTCGAAACGGCACTCGATTTACCTTCAAAGGTCTGCGCAACAATATTCAGTCCATCAAATCGATGTTCGGCATCAAAATTTGCTGGGTAGAAGAGGCGCAGACAGTATCGCAGGATAGCTGGGATATTCTCGGCCCTACAGTGCGTGCCAATAAGTCAGAGGTCTGGGTATCGTTCAACCCGCGAGAGGAAAGCGACCCGACCTATAAACTGATGACCCGGCACCAGGAGGATCCGCCGGATGGTGGTGTGATTGTTCGCAAGGTCAACTATTGTGATAACGCCTTTTTCCCGGACGTACTCCGGCAGGAGATGGCGTATTGCAAGCGCATTGACTTTGAGGCCTACGAACACATTTGGTTAGGCATGCCACGTGCCATCAGTGAAGCGGTAATTTTCTCTGGCAAATATCGCGTAGAGGCATTCTCTGATGAGCTATGGCTAGAGGCGGATCGGTTGTTCTTCGGTGCAGACTTCGGTTTTGCTAATGACCCTTCTACCTTGGTGCGATGTTTCATTATTGGCCGAAAACTCTATATCGAATATGAGGCATACGGTGTAGGCGTTGAGCTGGACGACCTGTGGAAGTTTTACGCAGGGAAGGAGGGCGCAACCGCCGATCAATTAAGCCAGTGGAAAACCGGTGATGAGAAAAAGTATCCTGGCATTCCATTAGCCCGCAGATGGCCCATACATGGTGATGGTAGCCGTCCTGAGACGATCAGTTACTTATCGCGCCAAGGTTTCGTTATTGATGCGGCAGCCAAATGGCCCGGAAGCGTTGAGGATGGTATCGCCTACCTGAAGGGCTTCGAGGAAATCATCATTCATGAGCGATGCAAGCACATGGTGGATGAGGCGAGGCTCTACTCTTACAAGACCGACCGCTTAACCGGGGAAGTGTTGCCCGTCGTTGTGGACAAGCACAACCACCTGTGGGATGCGGTGCGCTATTCGCTTGATGGATACATCACCAGCGAAGGCGATCTGGGAGTTTGGGCCGCGCTCGGCAAGCAGCAGTAACGACAAAATAGCCGTTTGGACTTAAAAAACGGCTATGCAAAATCACCCCTGTTTTATGCACTGTTTATGCAGTCCGTTTTCAGCTATCCCGACGAGAAAAACCAGATAAATCATCCACTGAGCGCAATCAGCAGGTGAGCGCTGTTTCGTCGGTGCGGTTAACAGTCATTATGTTAAAAACTCGTCTAAATCGACAATTTTCAGAGAGGGAAAGATGGCCCGCAAAAATCGCCGAAACGGCGCTAAAAAGCCCGTTGCGACAGCTGACGGGTATAACAATTTCCCCGCCAAATTAGGCGCACAGGCACAAAACATCCAATCTGCTGGCACCTATACGCCGGGGTATATCACCCGTAACCGCGTGATGCTGGAATTTGCCTATCGGTCATCGTTCTTGGTAGGTGCCGCTGTCGATGCCGTCGCTGACGATATGACCCGCAAGGGCATCAACATCAGTTCCAAACTGAAGCCGGGACAGAAGGGCCAGGTCGAAACCTTCTGGGATTCCGCCGCAATTTGGGACGGCCTGAACGATTTGATTAAGTGGTCACGGCTGTACGGTGGCGCGGTACTGGTAGTGCTGATTGAAGGGCAAAACATGAGTACCCCGTTGAACCTCGACCGCATCAAAGAGGGGCAGTTCAAGGGACTGATGTGCTTTGACCGCTGGCAGCTCGATCCGAGTTACAACGACCCGGTTACCGACTACGGGCCAGAGTTTGGCAAGCCGAAGTATTACAAGGTGGTGACAAATCAAAAAGGGGTTCCGGCCTGGAATATTCACCACAGCCGCCTGATCCGCATGGATGGTGACTCGCTACCTTATCAGCAGTCGATAACAGAAAACGGCTGGGGCATGTCGGTTATTGAACGCATCTTCGAGCGCATCCAGGGCTTTGATACCGCAACGGCTGGTGTAACGCAGCTGATCCACAAGGCGCACCTTCGTACCTACAGCATCGAGGGGCTGCGCAAAATCCTCGCCACCGGTGGCGCCCTGGAAGAGGGGCTGATGAAGCACATGGACATGATCCGTGAGTTTCAGACCATCGAAGGCATGACCGTCATGGACAAGAACGATGAGTTCGCGACGCATAGCTACTCGTTCTCTGGCATAGCTGATGTCATCTTGCGATTTGCTGAGCAGGTTTCCGGCGCCACAGGCATTCCCCTGGTGCGTTTGTTCGGACAGTCTCCATCCGGTTTCAGTACCGGTGATGGGGATCTGGAGAACTACTACAGCCGGATTAACTCGCTGCAGGAGCGCCGTTTACGTCGTCACATTCGCTGGCTCATGGATATCACCTGGCGTTCTCAGTTCGGCGAAAAACTGCCGGAGGATTTCTCTTTTGAGTTCAATAAGCTCTGGGAGATGTCGGACACCGACCGTGCGACGATGGCAAACAACGTGGCCAGCGCCCTTGCAACGGCCGTTCGTGACATTGGCATGTCGCCAGCAGCGGCCCTGAATGACTTGCGTAACCTGTCCGACGTGATCGGCATTGGCGGTTCAATCACCGACAAGGATATTGAAGATGCGAAGTCGCAGTATGCGGAGTCTGAATCTGAAACCGGCGCTCCGCCGACGTTCAGAAATCCAGTATCAGAAAAGCCTACTGGGGATAGTCAGCCAGATAAACCAAATCGTAACTGGCTCCTACGATGGTTCCCAGGGCAGCGCTAACACGGTTGCCGATCACCTCATCGACTATTCGCATGTGTTGGACGATTGGGCCGCTATGGTGGGGCAAAAGATGTTCCTGCAGGTTGAGCGCGAAGAGTGGAACCAGTGGCGATCGGTATCACAGCAAATTTCTGAGGGACTTCGGGACGTGGTCGGCAACACGCCGATCGGTCAGGTGACGCAGGATATCGTTTACCGGCAAATCCAGTTAATGAAATCTCTGCCGCTGGAGGCCGCCGACCGCGTTCGCGAGATACAGCAGCGTGCAATAGAGGCGACCATCAACGGTGAGCGTCCCGACGCGCTGTACGAGATGATCATGCAGTCCGGCGATGTAGCAGCCAGCAGGGCGAAGATGATTGCCCGCACCGAAATAGGACGCGCCACTGGTGCACTGACGCAGGCCCGCGCATTGTCCGTCGGTTCAGAGGGGTATTGGTGGCGCATCGAAGGTGCAGGCACTCGGCCTTCACATTTTAAGATGCGGAATAAATTTGTGCACTGGGCTAATCCTCCGACACTGGACGGCATGACAGGGCACGCTGGATGCCTGCCAAATTGCAAATGTTGGTCTGAGGTAGATATCCCCAGCCCGAGAAAATAACAGACCGCTGTTGAGCGGTTTTTTTATGCCCGCCATTTAGCAGGTAACTCATGAAATATTTCTTCACGACCCGACTGGGTGAAACCCGCTATCAATTGGCAGACGGATCCCTGCTGTGTAAGGACGTTCCGATCGCACGCATTGGGGTGCAAACGTATTTACCTGAGGAAATCGATCTCGAGCCAGGTCTGGATGGACTGGTGCACGTTTACCGTACCGAAGACGAGGTTTTCTCCACGGAAACCATAGCGAGCTTCGAGGGCGTCGCTGTCACGGTAGGGCACCCAGAGGACGACGAAGGCAATATCGTTTTCGTTAACCCGTCCAATTTTTCGGAGCTGGCTCACGGCCACATCCAGAACGTCCGTCGCGGCACTGGTGATCAATCAGATTTACTGATCGCCGATGTGTTGGTGAAGCGGCAGGAAGCCATCGACCGTATCAACTCAGGGCTGACCGATGTCAGCTGCGGCTATGACGCCCAATACAAGCAGTTATCACCCGGTAAGGGTAAGCAATACCAAATCACAGGAAACCATTTGGCTGTCGGTATAGACCGCGGTCGGGCGGGTTCTCGTTGTGCTATCGGGGATTCTGCCCCATTAACCAAAAAGGAGAAGCCGATAATGTCATGGCTTAAAAACCTGGCTAAGGCCATTAAAACGAAAGATGAGGATGCGCTGAATAAACTCATCGACGAAGCGCCGGAGTTGCCATCTGACGGCATGGGCTCTATCCCCGGTTCCACTATCAACATCAACATGCCTTCGCAGGCAACATCGTTGCCAACGGAGAACCGCACGACCACTGATGGAGATCCAGAAGACCCGGAAAAAACTGGTGATGCAGAAGTGCCTGAATGGGCCAGTGCGATCCTGTCTCGACTGGATAAACTGGAAGGTAAAACCACTGACGCGGATCCGGATGATGACACACCTACGGGTGATGAAGATGCTGAGGAAGATAAGAAAGTGACCGGTGATGCTGCGTTCAAACGCAACATCATTTCTGACGCTGAAATTATCTGTCCAGGATTCCAGCCGAAAGGTGACAAAGGCCTCAAGCGCCAGGTGCTGAACCATGCACTGAAAACCGGTGACAGCTTGAAAGCGTTTGGTGTAGATGACTTCAACAAAGCACCAAAAGCCACCGTTGATACGGTATTCACCGCTGCTGTGCAGATGAACAAGGTGAAAAACCAGATCACGCCGCTGCCAATCAACAAGCACACGATCGACGGCGCAACCGCCCCTAAAAATCTCACGCCAGCCCAGATCAATGAGCTGAACCGAAAATTCTGGAACGAACGCAAATAAGGTAATCAACATGGCTGGAAATGCTTATTTAACGCGGATGCCTATGGGCATTGCCGGGGCCGTGACGCGTCCCCGCGATCTCACCGTTGAGCCGGTGACCCTCGACCACCTGAAGCAATTCGCTTCCTATGGTCTGGCTGGCAAATACGTGAACGACAAGTTTGTGCCGCTGGAATCAGGCGACACCATCGACAAGGTGAAGGGCATTCTGGTACGCCCATACCCGATCACATCCTATGCTGACCTCGCGTACCTGGGCGTTAACGTGAACCAGGTGGCTGACAACCTGAAGCGGGGTTATATCTGCGTCAAAGTTACCGCTGGCACCGCGCCTAGCGCCAAGAAAGGCGACCCGATTTATGTCCGCGTCGCTGGTGGTACTGCTGGCAGCCCGGTAGGCACTTTTGTGCTGACGCTGGACGCCACAGCCGAGAACACGCCTCAGCTGGTAAGTGCAGAGGTAATGGGGCCAGGCGAAGCCGATGGCCGTGTCGAAATTGCCTTTAACATCTGAGGAACACTGAATGTTTACTATTGACCGAGCTACCATCGACTCCTCCGGCGTTTTCCTCGTCGGTGAACTGGAGCGCATGGATCAGCGGCTAAATATGCCGCTAGTGTCCGTAAAATGGACGCGCGATATGCCATTACGTAGCGATATCTCCATCGCTGACGAAGTGTCATCCTTCACAAATACCGACTTTGCCAGCGTCGGCGGCCCAAATCCGCACGGTAAAAACTGGATGGGCAAGAAAGGTACGGCGATTCCTGGCATTGAACTGGATATTCAGCCAACCCGTAACAATCTGACACCGTGGGCGCAGGAGGTGGGCTGGACAGTGCTCGAACTGGCTTCTGCTCAGCAACTGGGGCGTCCTATCGATACCCAGAAATACGAAGGCATGAAGCTCAAATGGAATATGGACACCGACGAACAGGTGTATATCGGCGATTCAGAGCTGGGTGTTTCTGGTCTGCTCAACCTACCTTCGGTAATACCGATCGCCGCATCAGCAGCGTGGACGGCAACAACCGATCCTGACGTTATCGTACAGGACATCAACCTGGTGCTGACCGACGGCTGGGTGCGCTCTGGTTATGCGGTATGCCCGGCAAAAATCGGCCTGGCGCCGGAACTGTTCGGCCTGCTGGCGAGTAAGAAAGTTTCCTCTGCTGGCAATATCTCCGTACTGGAATACGTCAAGATCAACACCATCGCGTTCCAGGAGAACGGCGAACCGCTGGAAATCGTCTCCATGAAGTGGGCGTCAAAGCGTGGCGCTGGTGGTGCGCATCGTATTGTCGCGTACACCCAGGACGAACAGTATGTTCGTTTCCCAATGGTGCCATTGTTGAGCACGCCGCTTGAGTATCGCGGTATGCAACAGCTCTCCGTGTACTACGGCAAACTGGGCCAGGTGGAAACACCTTATTCCAACACCATCGCCTACCTTGACGTGCCGGCGGCCTGATCACTGATGGCGGGGAAACCCGCCTTTCATGGAGCAACGAAATGAAATACATCGTATCTTCGGCCGCTTCTCTCAGCTTTGCTGATGGCAGTCGCCATGAACTGACGCCGGGCATTCACGACAGCTTCCCCGAACACGTTAAAAAGCACTGGGCATTCACCCACCACGCCAAACCGCTGTCTGAGTCTGATTTGCAGCAGGAGCAGCAGGACGGCGAATTGTCTCTGCGGGTGACTTCACTGGAAGGCCAGGTAACCGATCTGCAGAAGCAACTGGAAGCGGAGCAGAACAAGGTGGCCGAGCAGACAGGGCAGCGTGACGCGCACACCAAGACCATTGACGAGCACGCAGCCACTATCGCCGATCTGCAGAAGCAACTGGAAGCGGCAAAGGTGACCGACAATGCCAAAAAAAAGCCTACTGCCAACAAATGAGAAATTCCGCGCTGACTTTCCTGAGTTTGCCGACAAGACCCGCTATCCCGACGCTGCTGTAAATTTCTACCTCGGCCAGGCTGACACCATCCTCAACCAAAACGTGCTGGGCGATCAGTTCGTGTATCTCGCTGAGCTTTTCACGGCGCATTACACGGAGCTGCGCGGCCGCGCGCTGGCTGGTTCTGTGCTGGGACGGGTGAACAGCAACGGATCGGCCGGTGTGGCGACATCCAAATCGGTCGATAAGGTGAGCGTCAGTTATGACGTATCAGGGGTAATTAATCCTGATGCTGGCTTCTGGAATAACACCGCCTATGGGCGGGAGTTCTTCTGGTGGTGGTCGATGTTCGGCGCGGGCGGGAGGCAAATCCTGTGAAAAGCGGGCTCAAGGTCAGGAAGGACAACGCCGAATCGGTGCTTTCGTCTTTGCGTTCGCTTTCGAAAATGGATGTGCTGGTGGGCATTCCAGAGGCTAATGCAGCGCGTGAGGATGGCGAAAGCCTGAACAACGCGGAGATCGGCTATCTGCAATCTACCGGCGCCACGGTGCAGCTTGGCGGCCAAACCGTCACGCTGCCACCGCGCCCGTTTCTGGATATGGGGATCGAGGACACCAAGCCGCGAACCACTGAGCACCTGAAGGCGGCCGCCGTGGCTGCGCTGAACGGCAAAACAGAGGCGGCGCAGCGGGAGCTGGAAAGCGCTGGACAGATTGCGCGGGATGGCGCCAAGGCGGTCATTGGTGCCGGTGACAGGCTTCACCCTCTCTCTGAGATGACGAAGGCTAACCGGCGCGCCAAGGGCATTCCCGGCGACAAGCCGCTCTATGCGCATGGCTACCTGCTGCGCTCAATCACTTACGTGGTAAGGAGTAAATAATGCCGCTTCTCGACGTGACCGAGGTTCTGCTGGATCCTGATTTTGTCGATACAACGTTGGTTTGCCACCGGCAGATTCAAGAGCGTGACGACGACAATTTCACGACCAACACTCAGCAGGATGTTCCTTTCTCCGGTGTGGTGACCGTTGACCGCTCACTGGAAGCGCGCCGTATGGCCGCCGGCCAGAACATTAACGGCGCCATTCTTATCGTGACGCAATTTCGGCTCACACAGGGCCAGCCTGGCCTTGATGCGGATGTCGTGACCTATCGGGGCAGGAAGTACCGCGTGACGTTTGTTGACCCGTACACGGCGTATGGCGCGGGGTTCGTTCAGGCACACTGTGAGCTGATGGAGTTTGACGGAGGATCACCCGTTGAGTAACGACAGCACAGCACCCGGATACCTGACGCCGGTCAGTGATGGGCCTACCTACGACGAGGCGCTGGAACGCCAGGTTAGTCGGTGGATCCGTGGTGTCACCGGCATGGATGCAGGCGACGTCTATCCGCGCTGGACTGACCCGCAACCGCAGATACCGAAAAACGGCACCACCTGGAGCGCCTTCGGCATTACCGGCGTACAGGAAGATGCCAACCCCGCGTATATCCAGGGCGATGAAAGCGCCGAACAGTGGTCGCACGAAACCATCGATATTCTGGTGTGCTTCTACGGCCCGCAGGGCATGACGGTAGCAACCCGTTTCCGTGATGGCCTATTTGTCTCGCAGAACAATGACGAGCTGAAAAACAGCGATCTGACCCTGCTCGACTGTGGGCGGATATTCAACCTTCCAGAACTCATCAACAACCAGTGGGTGCGCCGGTATGACATCGCCGTGCGCCTGCGTCGCAAAGTGATCCGCGAGTACGGCATCAAGTCGCTGGTGGAAGCACCGGTTCAATTCTTCGGAGAATAATCTATGTCACAGGGCTTACCTGTATCGAACATCGTCAATGTGACGGTGAATATGGCGCTACGTGCTGCACAGGGGCGCAATTTCGGCGCGCTGCTGATCGTCGGTGGCTCTGATGTCATTGACGGCAGTCAGCGCATGCGCAGCTATTCGGGCATTACTGACGTCGGCGCAGATTTCGGCATGGAGGCGCCGGAGTACAAGGCTGCTAACCTGTATTTCCAGCAGACGCCGCAGCCGCGCACGCTGTACATTGGCCGCTGGATCAAAGAAGACCAGGCGGCACTGTTGCGCTGTGCCATCCTGACGCCGGCGCAGCAGGCGATCAGCACCTGGGCCTCGGTCACCGATGGCGCGATGAAAATCACCATCGACGGCACCAACAAGACGATCACCGCTGTGGACTTTTCGGCAGAAACTAATCTGAACGGCGTGGCCGCGCGGATTGCTGAGAAGCTGACCACAGCTAATGTGACGTGGGACGCAGTGAACAGCCGATTCATCATCACCTCAAAATCGACCGGCGAAACGTCAGCGGTGGGCTATGGTTCGGCCAACACGACCGGCACAGATATCTCGGCAATGATGGGTGCAGTGCAGAACGCCGGGGCGCTGGCTATCCCGCGTGCGGCTGCTGAAAATATTCAGTCCTGCATCTACAAGCTGGCCGATATGTCTACCGGTTGGTATGGCCTGCAGATCGCCGACACATCGCTGAGCGATGACGACGTGATTAGCGTGGCGGCCTTTATCCAGTCCGATGACGTTTCCCGCATCTTCGGTTACACCACGCAAAACACCGGCGTGCTGGATCTGGACAACGAGAACGACATCGCCAGCAAGCTGAAAAACGCCAAATACGGGCGCACCTTCATTCAGTATTCCAGCGCGAGCCCGTATGCCTCGGCGTCCATCTTCGGGCGTGCGTTTACCGTGAATTTCCTCGGTAACAACACCACGATCACGCTGAAATTCAAGCAGCAGCCTGGCATTGCGGCGGAAACGTTGACCCAGACGCAGGCCAAGACGCTGACGGCGAAAAACTGCAACGTGTTCGTCAACTACGACAACGACACGGCGATCATCCAGGAAGGCCTGATGTGCAACGGCGATTTCTTCGACGAGCGCCACGGCCTGGACTGGCTGCAGAACTACGTGCAGAACAACCTCTATAACGTGCTCTATACCAGCACAAGCAAAGTGCCACAGACCGATCCGGGCATCACGCGCTTGCTGACCAGCGTCAATGGCTCACTTGATCAGGGCGTCACTAACGGCCTTATGGCGCCGGGCGTGTGGAATGGCGACCCAATCGGCAACCTGGCGACCGGAGACACGCTCACAACGGGTTATTACACCTACGCGCCGCCTATCGCCAGCCAGGCACAGGCAGACCGAGAGGCACGTAAGGCACCGGTGATCCAGTGCGCAATTAAGCTGGCCGGCGCTGTGCACTTCGCCGATGTCATCATCAACGTAAATCGATAAGGGGCAAAAATGTCTACTTACAGCTTTTTGGATTATTCCGCCTCTATCGTCGGGCCCGGTGGTGCGTTCGATCTGGGTTATGGCTCGGGCAACGCCGAGGAAGGCATGACCGTCACGATGGTTGAAGCGAAGAACACCATGACCATCGGCGCCGATGGATCTGTGATGCAAAGCCTGCACGCCGGCAAAGCTGGCACAATCACCGTGACGTTGCTCAAGACCTCGCCAACCAATGCCAAATTGAGCGCGATGTATAACGCTCAATCGCTATCTTCCGCCACCTGGGGCAATAACGTGATCGTGATGCGTAACAGCGCCAGCAACGACGTTTGCACCGCGCGCTCGGTCGCTTTCCAGAAAATCCCCGATTGGCAGAACGCCAAATCCGGCGGGACTGTGTCCTGGGTATTTGACGCTGGTCTGGTCGATCAACTGCTCGGCACCTTCTAAGGAGTGATGCATGGAATTTGAAATTAAGGGCCAGCAGTACCGTGCGGCCAAGTTAAATGTTTTTGAGCAGCTGAAAATATCTCGCAAGTTGCTCCCTCTGTTGTCCGGCCTGCTGAGTGAAATCTCGGTCATTAGACAGCTAAAGTCCGGGCAGATTTCGATTGAGGATGCGATTAAAACCGCTCTGCCGGCTATCGCTCAGGCACTGTCCGATATTAGCGAAGACGATAGTAATGCAATCATCCATCCTTGCCTGGCTGTCGTATCCGTTCAGCAGGGTAAAAGTTATGCGCCAATTTTTAATAATGGTCAGTTGATGTTTGATGACATCGATCTGATGGGCATGCTTGAAATCGTGGCGCGCGTAGTGGGGGATTCGTTGGGAAATTTTTTGGGAGAACTCCAAGAGAAAATTCCAGAAGCGCCAGCGGTGGCCCCGGCGCAGCCAGCGGAATAACGCTTGAAACGTTGCCAGGCGGAGAGGATTACATATTCCGCCCGGCAAGAGCTTTTAATATCGATATCAAAGATCTTAAGTCTGGCGCGGTAGACCTCTGCGACATTGCGATGATGAACGACTATCTCGATGTTGAAGAGGAAAACCAGCGCCGAATTGAGAAGTGGAGCCGTGACAATGAACGCTGATACCATCAAGGACTTTTTGATCTCCCTTGGGTTCGATATCGATGAAGCTGGCAGCCGTAAGTTCGAAACGGTGGTTTCCGGTGTCACGATGAACGTAGTGAAAATGGGCGCGGCTGTTGAGGCAGCAGCCCTAACTGTTGTCGGTTTTACAACGAAGATCGCGAGCGGACTCGACCGCCTTTATTGGCAGTCACAGCGCACTGGCGCCACGGCGAACAGTATCAGGGCTATCGGATACGCATTCAGTCAGGCGGGAGGCAGCGTTGAGGGGTTCAACGGTACGTTGGACAATTTGGCGCGCTTCCTGCGTTCGACGCCAGGCGCAGAGGGTTTCTTGCGCAATCTGGGTGTTCAGACGCGAGATGCGGCCGGTAATCTGCGAGACACTGCCCAACTGGTGACGCTGGTCGGCGATAAGCTGGCGAAAATGCCGTACTACCGCGCTAACCAGTATGCGCAGATCCTCGGCATTGACGAAAGCACGTTGCTGGCGATGCGGCGAGGTGTCCAGGGGTTTACCGCTGATTATCAGGGAATGCTGCAGGCCACGGGGTTCGATTCGCAAAAAGCGGCGGAGCAGTCCAACAAATTCATGACCCAGATGCGCGGACTGACGAACCTGTTCGGCATTATGCGTGACAAGATCGGCGGCAATCTTGCCGGCGGCCTGGCCGGGAATCTCGAAAGCTTCCGCAAAAATATCCTGCTTAACTTCCCCAAAATAGAGGGAACGATCACCGCCTTGCTGAAAAAGGTGCTTTCACTAGCCGATAGCATCATGACGTTGGTTTATCGGGGCGTGCAGGGAGCCGGCGATCTCATGAGATGGTGGGATCGGCTGGATGATAAAACCAAGGGGCTGATTAAGGTACTGGGTGGCCTGCTGGTGGCATGGAGAGTGCTGAACAGTGCTTTTTTGACATCTCCTATTGGGATGATCACTGCCCTTATTGCTGCGCTGGTTTTGTTGTATGACGATTACCAGACGTGGAAAGAGGGCGGCGACAGTCTCATTGATTGGGCGAAATGGCAACCTGACATCGAAAAGGCCAAGCAGGCTATGCTGTGGATCCGCGACAAGTTGCTGGAACTGAAAGATGCCGTCGGTGGGTGGAAGACGACGCTGGAAATTTTTGCCGGTTTTATCGCTGTGACTTGGGCTGCGAAAATGGTCGGTGCGATCGGATCGGTTACAAAAAGTGTTGGCGGGTTGTCTAAAGCGCTGGGTGGCCTTGGCAAAGTAGGAACTATCGGCGCCCTATTAGCGCTAGAAGAGCAGGTCGCCAAACATCTTGAGGAAAAGTTTTCCTGGTTGAAAGACAACCCTATTACCAACCTACTGAACAATCTTCCTGGCTCTGATACGGTCAACGAATGGGGTAAGAGCATTCTTCCATGGCGCCGTGACGAAGTTGATCAGCATGGGCAATCCGTCAAACGGCCACAGCCGACAAAAGACGGTGCTGCTCTGTTGGGGTGGTTACAACCAACTCTTGGTAAATTGGAGTCGCTCTACAACCTGCCGGCGGGGCTGCTGCGAAGCGTAGCTATTACCGAGTCTTCAGGGAACCAGTTTGCTGTATCAGGCGCTGGCGCCAAGGGGCTGTTCCAGTTTATGCCGGGTACGGCTCGGGATATGGGGTTGCGCGGCAACGATGTATTCGACCCTGAGAAATCTGCGGCAGCTGCAGCAAAATATCTTAGTCAGCTCTTGAAGATGAACGGTGGCGATCTGGAGAAGGCCCTGGCGTCCTATAACTGGGGGATCGGTAACGTGCAGAAGCATGGCATGGGCCTGATGCCGCAGGAAACCCGGAACTACATTCCGCGTGTTTTGAGCAACATGCCAGGAAGTGCTGGTGGCGGTCAAGGAGCGCCAACGTTCAACATCAACGTGCAGGGCAGCGGTGATCCACGCGAAACAGCACGCCTGACCGGTGACGCGGTTGAGGGTGTTTACCGCCGGCAGACGCGCAACATGCAAACGCAGGTGGGCTGATGGATATTTTATCTATGCTGTTCTCCCAGCAGCGGCGCCGCATTGGCATCATCGTGCCGAGCGTGGCAATCAGCGAGAAGCACATGGACGCGACGGAAATCACCGAGCACCCCGTGGAGCTCGGTGCGCCGACAAGCGACCATGCGTATGATCGCCCCGCCGAGGTGACGATGGAGCTGGGATTTTCCAGTGGCGGATCGCTGATAGACGGGATCGACACGACCGAGATTTTTAACGTCAGTACCGGTTTATCGCTGGGCACCAGCCCGGCGGACGTCTATCAGCAGCTGCTGGAGCTGAAAAAAAGCAAAGTGCCTTTTGCCGTGACGACCGGAAAGCGGCAGTATCAGAACATGCTGATCCGCGCTATTGAGGTGCTGACCGATAAAACCAGCGAGAACGTGCTGATGACAACGCTCACCCTGCGCGAGCTCATCATCACCGAAACGCAGAAGGTGACCACTACGCCGGCGGAAAACATGCAATCGCCCCAGGACACCGGCGGCGTGAGCAACACAGGGCTGAAAAACCCGACCACACCGGAAAAGCAGCAGAGCATTTTAAAGTCTGCAGGAGGCTTCCTTGGCATTGGTTGAAATCCCCCTTACGCCGGTATCACAGCAGTTCGCTATCCAGCTGGCCGGCGTGCAATACCAGCTTACGTTGATGTGGCGCGACATGGCCGGGTGGGTGCTGGACATTGCCAGCAACGACAAGACGCCGATTATCCAAGGGATCCCGCTGGTGGCCGGTGCCGACCTGCTGGCGCAGTATCGTTATCTGGGGATTGGCGGTCAGCTGTTCGTGATGTCCGATCCCGCCGTGCTGGCGCCACCGACGCAGACTAATCTGGGCATTGAGTCCCATCTCTACTTTCTGACCAACTGACCGCCTTCGGGCGGTTTTTTATGGGGCGCCTATGACCACTAACTGGATGCGAAAATGCAGCCTGATCGTGGCGAACGATGCCGGGGAAGGGCTGGAATTATCCGGCCTGAAAATCAGCTTCAACATCAGCAGACCCGACATCAGTTACCCCGCCACGGCGATGTTCAAGATTTACAACCTGAGCCGGAACACCAATAGCCGGATCAGGCAAAACGAGTTCACGCAGATAAAGTTTGTCGCCGGCTACCAGGACAATTTCGGACTGATTTTTTCCGGTCAGATCCAGTATTCCTACAGCGGGCGTGAAAACCCGACCGACACCTACGTGGTGATCCAGGCGGCCGACAGTGACCAGGCGCATAACTTCGCGGTGATGAACACCACGCTCGCAGCCGGGTACACGCAACAGGACGTACACACCGCGCTGATGAAGCCGATCGGGGTTTACGACATCGTCGCCGGCGCTACGCCGGAATTTGCCACCACCAAGGCGCCACGCGGTAAACCGATGTTCGGCATGCACCGGGATGAAGTTTCCAGCCTGGCGGCGCAGTGCAAGGCAACATGGCGCTATGAGAACGGGCGCCTGCAGATGGTGCCGGAAAACGCCTATCTGGCCGATGCCATCGTGCTGAACGCGCAGACGGGCCTGATCGGCATGCCTGAGCAAACCATTAACGGCGGCATCAACGTGAAATGCCTGATTAACCCGAACATCCAGCTCGACACGCTGATCCGCCTCGACAACAAATCGATAAACCAGGTCGGCCTGTCAAACCAAGAGATCGCCACCGGCAGCACAGCGGGCGCCTCAGTGCAGCAGCCGGCAGTGCTGGACATGGACGGTGATTACATCGTGAAGAACATCGCCTATTACGGCGACACGCGCGGCAATGCCTGGTATCAGGACATGATCTGTATTGCCAAGGGCGGCGCGGGGCTGCTGAACCAATCCACCATCCGGGCAGGAGCATAACGTGGTAACGAACAACGAACGCCAGGACTCCCCTGAGCTGGTGCTGAAAGCCGTGGCTGATTCACTCAGTACCAGTCTACGGGTGGCAATGCCCGGCATCATCCAGTCTTTCGACGTTGACGCGGTAACTGCCACGATCCAACCGGCTGTAAAAGCCTCTGTGCGGCAATCTGACGGCTCCTTGTCATCGGTGGCGCTGCCACTACTTGTTGATGTTCCTGTCGTGTTCCCGCGCGGCGGAGGCGTCACGCTGACGTTTCCAGTGACTGCCGGCGACGAATGCCTTGTCGTGTTCGCCGACCGCTGCATCGATTACTGGTGGCAGAACGGCGGGGTGCAGGAACCCGTAGACCAGCGCCAGCACCATCTTGCAGATGCTTTTGCGCTGGTTGGTCCGCAGTCGCAGGCGAAGAAAATCAGCGGTATAAGCACCAGTGCTGCGCAGCTGCGCACCGATGACGGCAAGGCCTTTATTGAACTTGATCCGAGCAGCCATGCCGTAACAGTCACAACACCGGGGAAACTGACCGCCAGCGCGCAGGGTGGCACGGAAATAAACTCTCCAGAGATTGTGCTCAACGGTAACGTGACGATTAACGGCAATCTGTCTCAAGGTATGGGCGACGGTGGCGGCACGGCGACGATGTTGGGGCCAGTAAACGTGACCAACGATGTCAAAGCGGGCGGCATCAGCCTGCAGACGCATAAACACGGTGGTGTAGAAACTGGCGGTGGCCAGACAGGAGGCCCGCAGTGAAGTATCGGAAAGAGGACGAGAACGGAGATTACACCTTTGGTCAGGGTGACAATACGTTTCTGGAGAACACCCCGGAGGCGGTCGCACAGGCGGTAAAAACACGCTTTGCGCTCTGGACGGGGGAATGGTTCCTCGATGTGACCGAGGGTACTCCATACCGCGAGGCCATTCTTGGCAAGCACAAATCAGCCGCCTACAACATGGCGGTACGTGAGCGGATCCTCGGCACCCAGGGCGTTAGCGAAATACTTGAATTCACCACGGAGTTTAACCCGGATACGCGCCGCGTGACCTTCACCGCGACCATTAACACGCTGTACGGCGAAACGACTGTAACCAGCGAGGCATAATGCTAAATCTCGATACATTAGGGCTTGCGGCCACAGTGACCGCGAGCGGTATCAGCGCGCCTGATTACCAGACGATACTCAGCAAGCTGACAGGCTATTTTCACCAGATTTACGGAGATGACGTCTATCTTGACCCAGACAGCAAAGACGGTCAGATGCTGGCTATCTATGCACTGGGTATCCACGACGCGAACAACATGGCGATCGCCGTCTATAACTCATTCAGCCCAGCAACGGCGCAGGGACGTGGCTTAGCCTCTAACGTCAAAATTAACGGCATTGCAGTGACACCGGCATCACGCTCAATGGCTGACGTGCTTATTGTTGGCCAGGTTGGCGTGTCGATCACCAACGGCACGGTACGTGATAGTAACGGCATTACCTGGTCGCTACCGGCCAGCGTAGTGATCGGTATCGATGGCACAGTGACGGTAACGGCAACCTGTCAGGTGGATGGCGCGATTGTAGCACCCGCCGGGACCATCACGGAGATCGGGACACCGACGCGCGGCTGGCAGTCGGTAACTAATCCGGCAGCGGCCACAGCAGGGCGCAAAGTAGAAACTGATGCAGAGCTGCGCCAGCGCCAGGCTAAATCGGTAGCCATTCCGTCCCTGACTGTTCTCGATGGCATTATGGGTGCTGTAGCGACACTGGATGGCGTAGAGCGCTACCGGGGCTACGAGAACGACACCAGCGTAACCGATGACAACGGATTACCCCCGCACAGTATCTCGCTAGTAGTCGCTGGTGGAGACGCTACCGCAATCGCGAAAACCATCGCGACGAAGAAAACGCCCGGTGGTGGAACTTACGGCACAACTACGATCGACGTTACAGACAAATACGGCATCGTTCATCCTATCCATTTTTATCGTCCGACAAGCGTTAACATTTTCGCCCGTGTAGAAATTAAAGCGCTGCAGGGCTATACCTCCGGCGTAGGAGAGGAAATCAAAAAGGCCGTCGCCGCCTACATCAATGAAATCAAGATCGGCGATCCGGTGTACCTCACTCGCTTGTTCTTGCCTGCAAATCTGAATGGCAATGCCGACAGCGCAACGTTTGATATCACTGACCTGCAAATCGGTACTTCACCCGATAGCCTGGCACCGGCAAACGTCATAGTAGGCTTTAACGCAGTCGCCGCTTGCGCACCTGGAAACATTGAAGTGGTGGTGATCCCATGAGCGAAACAAAATACCAAAAACTCATTACCTCCTATCACAAACACAAACCCAAATTTTACGACCATATATCCCTCATTACCCAGCCGCTAATCGACGTGCAGAACGCCACAGCAAAGCTGATTGGCGATTTCGACCTGGACACGGCCATCGGTGTGCCGTTGGACACAGTCGGGCTGTGGGTGGGAATAGGGCGGAAGATTGCAACGCCGATTACCGGCGTTTATTTCTCTCTGGATGTTGAAGAGCTGGGCTTTGATGCAGGCTTGTGGCGCGGGCGGTTCGATGCTGGTGGCTTCACTGAACTGGGTGATGACACCTACCGAACCATAATCCGGGCAAAAATTGCCGCGAACCACTGGGACGGCACCACTGAAACCCTGAGCGACGTCTATCAGATCATTTTCCCCGACGGGAAAACCAAGATATTCGCCGTCGATAACTTCGATATGACAATGTCGGTTTATATCACCGGGGAAAAGATAACGCCGGTTATGAAGGCGGTAATCGAGTTGGGGTATCTGGATATCAAACCCTCAACCGTCCGCATCAAGAATTACACCATCACCACCGAATCTGGACCGCTGTTTGGCTTCGATATCGACAATGAATTTATCTCCGGCTTCGATAATGGAGCCTGGGGAACACCGCTGGGAGCACCACATGGCTAAGAACGAATTTTTAACTTTTGGCACTGCTGCAAATGCCAACGTTATATCCACCGATGATTATCAGGCTCTCCCTGGGCGCGCTGCTGGCTTTGCATCGGGTGTTGCCAAGGCCTCCCAGCTCAACAAAGCTTGGCGCCAGGGGTCGACAATGGCGGCTGTAATTGGGGAATTTATTGCTAATTCGAACGTCGATGCCCTTGACGATGGAGACGTAAATGGGCTTGTAGCGAAATTTACAAATGCGATTGTTTCAAACCTTGGTTTGGGTAAAGGATCTTCGTTACCAGAGGGAATTCCGATACCTTGGCCGGCAAGCATACCACCGGATGGATGGATCACCATGTCTGGTCAGGCAATAACTCAGGCGCAGTATCCAAAGCTTTTTGCGTTATACGGTAATAAGTTGCCAGACCTGAGAGGGGAGTTTATTCGTGGTTGGGATAATACGCGAGGTGTTGATATTGGCCGAGCGTTATTGAGTTCTCAGAGCGATGCTATTAGGAACATAACTGGTGCAGCAACAACCACTGCCGGACCCGGCCTTACCTACCTACAAACAACAGATTTTCATGGGGCTCTTACTGCTTTTGGCGTTACAACAATACAGCCATTGACTGGTTTTAGCTCTCCAGTACCATCCCAATTTACCGGCATTTATTTAGACGCAAGCAAGGCAGTTCCCACAGCGAACGAGAACAGACCGAGAAGCATTGCATTTAATTATATTGTGAGGGCAGCATGATGTCAGATAAGGCAGAGTTTGATTCTTCTGGGATAGCAACGAAAACCGGTAACGCGACGTGCTATTCATTCGATTCCCTAAGCGGTGAGTATAGCGGCTCATTTGAATTTATGACGCTCATAGGCTCAGGAATACCGGCGTCATCAACGCTGATAGAACCGCCTTCTTATAATGCAGGTGAAATAGCAGTATTTGATAATGGCTTTTGGAGTGTTTTAGAAGACCATAGGGGTGACATTGTTTATAGCACGGCAGATGGTTCTGAATGCAAAATAAAAGCAATCGGGCCTTATCCTAAAAATACAACCACGTATAAACCAAATTCAAAGTATGATTTTTGGGACGGTAATGAGTGGGTGCTGAATAAAGAGGCGAAAAAACAAGATGATATTGAAGAAGCTAATGCCACTAAAAAATCACTTCTTTCAGAAGTTATTAACTATACGCAGGTATGGCAAACCCAGCTGATGCTTGGTGTTATTTCTGATGCTGATAAAAAGGAGTTGACACAATGGATGGGGTATTACCAATTATTGCAGCACCTAGACGTTAGTTCTGCACCAGCGATAACATGGCCTAAAAAACCGTAAATGATAAAGGCTGACTTTTCAGCCTTTGTTTATTTTGTTTGGAATTACCATCTTGGATAAATTGATTGCGACATTATCAAATACCACATAGAAAAAATATGACAAAGAAAAAGTGAATATCAATATAAATGATATTACCACGAAAGCCGATGACATGTAACTATATCCGAATGATGATAATAAATTAAAAAATGGAATGCCGATGGCATATATCACTATTAAGTGAGTTAGATATAATGAAAACGATAGTGTTCCAACTGTTTTTAAAATCCCGTTATCTTTGGATAACCAAGGCCAATCGTAACCGATCAATGAGTAACATATAGCAACGCCAGAAACTGAATATATTATATTCTGATATGAGTATTTAAAATCAGGACGTGAGAAGCTTGATAAGGAATCATATGAAGACGAACCATAATGATACCCTGATAAATACAGCCCCAAAATAAGTATTGTTATGCTTAATAACTTTCCGGTTTTAATTTCGAAGTCTGTCATTAAAGAGCCAATTACAAACATAAGTATCCCCAACGAAATAGGGGGTGCATCACTTATTATTGATGAAAGAACAAAGGCAATGACAAGTAGTGATTTGTAGATGATTCTGTTTTTCTTTGGTGCAGTATATAAGACAAGCAAAATAATTGAACCGATAAACTCTATCCTCATCGTCCAGAGAACCCAATTATATTTACTGAATCCGGAATCAATAAAAATACCAATAACACCATCAAATAGTGCAGATGATAGGCTGTAGCTATCTTTCCCGAATTTATCTATCCAGGCAGAAGCCAAGGAGGTGTCAATGTTAGTGTTGGATAAGATTATATAACTTAGCAATATGGATGCTAAGCACGGAATCATTAATCTTATGTATCTTTTTAAAATTTGTTGTGGGATGGTTGTTATTTTAACAGACAGCCTACTATAGCTTTTGCTGAGAACAATTCCACTAAGAACAAAGAAAACATATACGGCTGCTCCCCCAGAGTATAAGAAAGTTACTGGGGAGTTAAATAACATTGCCGCTGCTCTGATGTTATCTAAATTACGAGATAATTCAGGAAGGCCATGCAATGCGGGAAAGAAAGTAAGGGCTGCATGGGACAATAAAACAGCTAAGCACGCCAACCCCCTTATGGAATCTGCTGAATTTATATGTGTTTTATCCATTAAAACAATCTCATTTTATCTTGCAGTACCAAGAAACCACTTTTAACCAATAAATTACAACCATTTTGACGCCAGCCGTCAACAGGAAATTGGAGAATCAGCCATGTCATTTAATGGATTGCCAGTTGATGGAGTCGTCAGCACTGACGTTGTGTTACCCCTACGGGGTACGCAACAAGCAATAGACGAAGCAAAGAGTAGCCTGTCGGCGGATAGTGCCGCTCAGTCAGCCGATGCATCGTTTAAATACAGCCGTGAGGCGAAAACGGCAGCAGTGGGTGTATCTGCCGATGCAGACCGCGCTGAGGCAGCCGCTGATAATGCCCAGAACATTGCTGACGCGAATACCTACTACACGTCTGCAACTGACCCTGATGGCACGATTGCAGGTATCGCGGGAACGGCTGATGGAAAATCGTTTCGTGTTGCGATCCAAGATGGCGCGGGGGTAGCGATATCGTTTAACTATTACAAAAATGAATCAGGAACTGCGAAATTTATAAATTCTGACCCAAGCAAAAGGTTCGTTGAACATGTAAATTCTTCTGTTGTTAACTTAAACCAACGAGTAGGGATTAAACTTTATGACCAATCAATGAATGTACATGATTATTATGTTGTAGCTGGTGGCGTAGATGCTGGAAAAATTAAAAATACAACCACAGCACCGACCGTAGTGACACGCTTTCCAGTCGAGCCTGGGCAAACCTACAAAATAGAGTCAACAGATTTTAGAGCTAACTATTTTGCTATGGCACTAAAAGTAGACAGCGATGTAATAGGTGACACTCTAGGGCTTTTAAGTCTTAACGGTAGCGGTTCAGTTAGAGAGTTCACTGTGCCAATCGACAGCTTGGCAAAGTTTGCGTTTATGAACGTCATGATTACTAACGGTGGTTTTGATATTACTCAGAGCGTATCAGCTTATGTCGACGTAATTAAACAAGTTAATGGCATACAAATATACGATCAGTACGCTCGAGAGGATCTGCTTGTAGATAGCATGTCGCTAATTGAAGATGTTGGCGGCCAGCTATACAACTCTACAAATGATAAGCCAAATTATTTTGTTCGTGCACTTGGAGCAAATGCCGGTAACATTGAATCATCTGCAGGGACGGTATTGAATGTGTTTCCTGTCGCTGCTGGAAAGACGTATACAATTGGTGCGTCGTCTTTCAATGCTGATTACTTCGCTGTCACACTAAAGACTGACAATATTGTCACGGGTGCAACACTGGGTCTTGTCACGCTCAATGGTTCAGGTTTGACTCGCTCTTTCACCGTACCTGCTGACAGTTCGGCGAAATTCGCGTTTATGAACGTGTATCTGCCTGGCCCCAAATGGGACATCCGGCCCACATTGTCGATCATTGGGCCAGTGCAGAAAATGGCGGCTCTGAAAGCCTATGGGCTGGTGGATATCCGAGCACGGCAATTAATATCGGATATGCAGAGCCAAAAAAATTCCCCCATTAAAGGGCATTCTTGGGCAGTGGTCGGTGATAGCATCACTGCAAAAAACTTCAGGACAAATAGAAACTATCACGAATACGTTTCTGATAATGTTGGCGGCATGACCATATATAACTATGGCATTAGTGGCACTGGTTACTATGGGCGTTCTGGAGTTGCAGATACAATCACTGAAACACCTGATTATTTAACGGTGTTTTTCGGCACGAATGATTGGGGGCAGGTGAACAACTCGAAACCGCTCGGTTCATTCTTGGATTCTGGAACGGCGACGATTTCTGGCTGCATCAACACCTGCTTGCTGGGAGTGATTACGAAGTTCTATTCGAAGAAGGTTGCCGTTTTCACGCCGTTGCCACGAATTGAGAACTGGGGGAGCAACGCAACCCCAAACGCCGTGGGATATACGCTTGAACAGCTTTCTGATTTGATTAAGCGATATGCTGCTCACTACTCAATTCCGTGCCTTGATCTGTACCATGAGGGGAATCTGCCGGTGTACGTGCCTGCAGCCAACTCATACTATTTCACGTACCCAGGTGGATCCGCGCCTGACGGTCTGCATCCGAACGATGCTGGTCATATCGTGATGGCTGCGAAAATCCAGGCGTTTTTAGAGTCGATTTAACAAGGCATTAATGCCGGGATGGACCCCGGCTATTTAACTTTGGGATAGGAATGCTGCCATTGTGTCACTCCGGGGATAGTCATGGGGTAATGGTCGCTGAGGTGGGACAAACTTGGGACAGGAATGTTTTCACATCTGTTTATATGGTTTTCTAACTTTTTGCATCTTGGGACGTGTGAGCGCGGTCTGATGCGGTAAGTTGGTGATATAGATACTAAATCATACAACTCTTAATCAATTGGTCACAGGTTCGAACCCTGTACGACCCACCAACAAATCATGCAGTTAGCGTGTTTTCTTCCTTTCCGATTTTTCTTTGTGTGGCCTAATTGGGATACACTTCGCAAAAATTGCATAAATCTAGCGTGAATATTCAGTTAAGTGATCTGGCGCAAGCCGGGTCTGTCTTCGCCCATTTCTATCGACTTTCCACCGCCGATTTCCTACAAAATTGATAATGAAACTTCTGATGGGATGAACCTGCCGGTTCGGCGTTCCGAAGGGCGCGAATTGGTTTGGTACGGGTTATACCCTGTCAATCAAGTGAATGTGTTCGCGGCTTTCATGGAATAGCCGTCGACAAAGAATACGGTAACAGTCTCGGTCGAATTCATCGGCCGGGAAACTGAGCTTTTCAGCTTCATGCAACGATGCCGCGGTACCGAGGTAGAACCAGTTACTGATTATATGGAAGGCCTTGAGTTGGCCTTGCCGTTCCTCGATGGCGATTCTCCCAGGGTATGGCCAGTGTCGTACCTGGGCTTGCTCCAGGGCACCGATCAGCCTGGTCTGATGGGCTTGTGGGGTTTCCTTCCCGCAGCATACGCCTGCGCACTTGCCTAATTGGTGGCGAAAACAGGGTTGACCGGGGCGGCCTTTTTCAATATCCAGATGTGTCAGGCAAAGTCGTTCCTGATCGGCAATATCGAGCAGAAAGTCGATGGCCGCCGTGCGCCGCAGAAACAGGCCGTATAAGTTTGGCGTTCGGGAAAAGTCCAGCGCATCGCTGTAAACGATACGCGTTTGGGAGTCTTGCACTTGTAACGCACAAAGCCGGCGAATTTTGCGCAGTCGCTTGTTGTAAAGTGGACTTTGTTGTTTAACCAAAGATGATTCAAGCAGTAGCGCACCAATCTCACCCACTGTCTCGATGCAGGTTATGCGACGGGTGGTGGCAAGTAATCGCGCTTCCCGCGGATTACGCAGGTGAGACTGAACACGGCGGCGAATATTGACGCTTTTGCCTATGTATAGCGGATGCGCGCAGTTGTCTCCGTGAAAGAAATAGACCCCACAGGTTTGCGGCAGATTGGCGACTTGTTCAGTCAGATGTTCAGGGTATTGATACATGGGCTATCAGGGACTCACCGTTTATGCAGACGTGGCGTATCACGCCAACGTTAATATTGTCTCATTATAAGCGTATCACCTGCTCAGGTTGTGCTAAGAATCATCCCGAAGCGTATGTGCTTAACTACGTGACCATCATCAATCATGCCGTTGACCTGTTCTGTAGTGACGACCACAAGAGGCAATAGCTTGCCGTCAGGCGTAAAGGGACGGTATCTGTCGCTGCGCTTATCGCACTGAGATGCCTATTTTTGCTTTCAGACCCGTGCTTTATCTCGAAGTTGAGATTTGTTATCATTTGCACGAATTTTACCTATAGGGATATAGATATGCGTAAATCGCTACTCGTTGCTCTGGGCGTGATTGTGCTGTCAGGATGCGCGGACCAGCAAGATGATTATGAGTCGTTTAACAAGGTGTCTGCAGACCCGTCGAGCGGTAAAGAGTGGAAAGAGTTTGTCGCCCCTCTCTCAGTGAAAACGCAATCGCCGGGTGAGCGGGAAATGAAGCGCGCTATCCGCCAGAACTGAATGAGAATAAGCCCACCTGAGTGGGTTTTTGCTTTTTAGCCAGGCAATCATACGTCATAGCCAGTGAATTGGCGTCGTCTGCTATACCTTGGCCCATAAATCGGGCTGCCACAGGCTGTTTTAAAAGGAAGGGAATCGTGAGGAAAACACATTTAGGGTTTGACGTTAGCGTACCGGCATTAGTTTTCGTGATTGCCTCGCTGCTGTTGACGGGGTGCTCTAAGACCAGCGCGATTAAACCGGGGCCATCTGGAGACGAGGTCGATGCGCTTTTTGCTGGCTTGGAAGGTAAAGCAACGCCTGTACCTGGTGACGAGATCAATGCGTATCTCACGCAGATACGCGCGGCTATTCAAAGCCATTTCCACTTTGCCGATGCTTACGCCGGTAAGAAATGTTCTTTAAGAATTAAACTGGCTCCGAATGGAATGCTCATAGATGTTCAAGCCGAAGGCGGTGACCCCGCTCTTTGCCGCGCAGCGATAGTGGCAATCACAAATGCCAGCTTTCCCAAACCCCCTTCACCCGCTGTTTATCGTGTCGTTAAAAATGCCGCGTTGGAGTTTCGTCCCCAATAACCGGAATGGCGACAGGATTGTGGCAGCAAGGCGCTTTCCATCTCTTTGCCGTTCGACCATGTTTCCTTTAGCCGCAGCCGGTTTCTCTGATAGGGCATTAGTCCTGGGCGATGAGAGCCGCCGGGTATTACGGCACTTAAAATAGCTGCCCTACAGACATCAAGGCGACGGACCAAACCCCGGCAGACAGCGCACTGGCGCAATAGACGTGCTTGCGTGGCAAAGAGATCATACCGGCGACCAAAGGTACGGTGTAGCGCATCACAGCTAAAAAACGCGATACAAACAAGAGCGGGATCCCATTCTTTTGTAGCGCGGATTTCGCTTTGTGCACTGCACCGTGGTAACGGGCCGGCAGCCAGTTTCCGCTTCTACGATGTTGAAGCCATGCGCCGCAGTGGAAGGATAAAATGGAGCCGAGTAGGGCACCGAGGGTAATTGCCGCCCAGACGTGAGTGTCGGCCAGTACCGGTTTACCGGCGACAATACCCAGCATCAGCGTCACTGAGGCGGGCGGCAGTACCGAAGAAATAAAAATGACCGACTTACCCAAGGCAAACAGGAAAATGAGCAGCAACAGGAAGCCGGGTTCTGGGCCATATTTGGCGAGAGTGGCGCTTAATGCCTCCATGGAAGACCTTCATAAAATGTGCCTGAGGGTCAGTGTCCCATTAACCGCTTCAATATAAGCTAAATCGAATGGCTTCAACGCCCAGATTATCTACTGATCTGAGCATGGCTTCTGGTGTTGTTCGCGGCCCATCCTTTTAAGGCGAAGATCAACGCGGCGCACAGCAAAGAGAACATTGCCAACACGATCAAGCCTGCATGCGGGCTATTGAAACGCAGTTCCGCCTCAGTCCGTATTAACGGTGCCAGGAAGCTGAACAGTGCGCCCAACGTGGTGCAAAAACCGATGCCGGCCGCCAACGCCGGGCCTGAAAGTATTTGTGCAGGTAGGGTCCAGAATATCGGTTGCACCGCCAGAAAGCTGACGGCGCAAAAACACAGCGCAATAATGGCAAGAATCGGACCGGCATAGGAAGAGGCAACCAATCCCAGCGCGGCAATGAGCATGCAGCCGATGGCGATGGGTAAACGGCGAGCGGTTTTGCGATCGGCATACCGCGGGATGTAATAGACCCCAAATGCTGACACGGCCCAGGGGATTGCCGCTACCAGCGATGCTTTAAACCCAAAATTGGTGCCCATCAGCGAGGCCACTTGCGAGGGCAGGAAAAACAACAGGCCGTACACGCCGACCTGAATGGTGCCGTAAATAAAAGCCAGGTGCCAAACCTTGGTATTCCGCAAGGCATCTTTCACACTGCTGGTCTCGGTATTTTTTTGTTCCAGGGCTAACTGCGTCACCAACGCCTGCTTTTCTTCCGGAGTCAGATAGCGTGCTGTGGTTGGGCTATCGTCAAGATAGAAATAGGCGAAGATCCCCAGGCCAACGGCCGGCAAACCTTCCAAGACAAACATCCAGAACCAGCCTGGCTGCCCCAGCACGCCGTGCATTTCAAGCAACGCGCCAGAAATCGGTGAGCCCAGGGTCAAGGCGGCGGGAACCCCGAGCACAAAGATACCTATCACTGAGGCTCGGATCTTGTTGGGGAAATAAATGGAAGCGAGCAAAAGGATCCCGGGGTAGAAGCCCGCCTCGGCCAGCCCCAGCAGGAAGCGTAGGGCGATAAATTGGTATTCGTTGCTGACGAAACCCGTGCAGGCTGACAGACCCCCCCATACCGCCGTGGTGGCGCTGAGCCAAACTTTCGCTCCCAGCCTATTCATCAGCAGGTTGGCTGGAATACCGAAGATGGCGTAAGCCGCGAAGAATATCCCCGCACCCAGTGCGAAGGCGGATTGTGACAAGGCGATATCAACCGACATCGCGTCTTTGGCAAAGCCCACATTCACGCGATCGATAAAGGCGACAAAATACAAAGAGAACATCAGGGGGATCAATCTGCGCCAGGTCTTCTTGATGGCTGAGTTGAGCGCGGGGCTGGTGTAGGTCGTATTGTTCACTGGGTTAAACCTCTCAAACAGGTTGAACGACGGAGAGCGACGCAAGACCGGCAGCTCTCTTGCCTCCATTGCCACTGCGGGAGCATTCACTGTCGGTATTCAGTTTTGCCTAAAGGCCTAAAGGACTAATGGTCAGGCCTTTGTGGGCAAAAAAATCGGCGATAAACGCGATCCTGGTCATGCGACTAGGGAAGAACTCTTTCGGACACTAAAAATTGACAATTGGTTAACCTGAAATTCACATATGGGCGGGAGTGATTCAAGCTTGGTGATGAAGATCTGTGCGCGCAATCACTGAATGCCAAACTTTGCATTTAATAAAGGCAAACTCTGTTCTGCGCAGGTAGAGTGACCCCACATGATAGATATGCTGAAGGGAAAGGGCGACATGCTAAAGGTAATAGCAGAAGATTTTATCAAGCTCGATTGTGTAGACACGGTGATGCCGCTGTATCAGGAATTGGTCGAGAAAACCCGGCAGGAACCACGTTGCCTTTCCTATGAACTGTTTATTGATCATCAGGATCCGGGACATTTTATTTTCGTTGAGGAGTGGCCCGATCAAGCCGCGCTGGATACTCATTGCCAAACTGAACATTTCAAACGATTAGTGCCGTTGATCAATCAGCACCAAAGCAAACCTTGTACCTTTCTATTTATGCACCCTTTCCCTTCAGCGGAGCGTTGAAAGACCAAAAAATCCCCGCAGAGCGGGGTTAATGGCTTCTCAAATGCGGTCTTGTGGTGATTAAAAATTAGACGATCAATGGCGGGCCTACTCTAGGAATGCTCTCAAAAGAAAAGCTATCCAGCCAGTTTGACGGTATTCATTTTTCTGACAGAGGCGTCACGATTTTTTCTTTCTGGAAGCAAAACTGTATTAACAACAGGGCGAAGATCCCCAACGGCAACGACAATAGCGGCAGGCAGTAGATCGGTAAGGTATACAGCGTCAGGCCACCCAACATACTGCCTGCCGCAATACCGGCATACAAAACCGAACTGTTTAGTGAAACGGTCAACGCACCAACAGGTTTTGACAGTGATAATAAGTGATGTTGAATGGGGACCAGATACATCCAGCCGCAAATGCCCCACACCAGGAAAATCGTGAGTACCCACCAAGGGGACGTGGCGTAAAACGTCAGCAGGAATAGTGAACCGGTTTGAACAGATACCGAAAGCAGCAGCACAAACTTACTGCCGAAGGTATCGGTCAACAGGCCGGAAACGATGTTGCCGATGACTGCGCCGATACCGAACACCAGCAGCGCGAGGGGCAAAATTGCCTCCTGGCCCAACTGGGTGTCTTTTAGCAATACGCTCACATAGCTGTAAACAATGTGCTCGGAACAAACGGCGAAGAAGGTGATCACTAAGGTTGTCAGTACCGCTTTTTGCCGCAGTGGGGCAAGCCGTTCTTTCAGCGTATGTTTACCCGACGCCGTGATGGTATTGAGTGTCAGTGAAAGGCCCAGCAGCGAGAAAGCACTCAGCAGTGCGATCAGTAAAAAGATCTCTCGCCAGCCGATCAGCGTGGCCAAGAAGGTTCCAAAAGGAATGCCCAGGGCGATAGCCAGCGTCATACCGCCATAAACGATCGCTATCGCCAGCCCACGGCGCTTTTCCGAGACGAGTCCAGCCGCAGCGGCGGCAGCCTGTGGCATATAGCAAGCTGCCCCTAGCGCTGCCAGTACGCGCCCGGCACACATTTGAAGAAAGCTGTCGGCATCAGTGCAGACCAGATTTCCGGCGATAAATAGCCCCAGAGCCAACTGTAAAACAGGCTTACGGTTGACGTTGCCCAGCAGCCAGGCTGTCAGTGGAGCAAACATCATGTAAGCCAGGGAAAAGACCGTGATTAATTGACCTGTCTGTGCGGGGCTCATTGCAAAGGTGTCAGATACCTCATTAAGTATGCCGGCGACGATAAACGCATCGGTACCTATGGCAAAGGTACCGGTCGCCATCAGGCACAGCGTCAGGAAATGGCCATTATAATCTGTCATGGTAGCGGGCCCGATTTAGATGATTGCTGTTGTGATTGAAAAATCGTGTTTGTACGTCATTCAGTTCCCACGAATAAGTGATATCTCTGCTTATGGTGCGGGTCATTGCGAATAACCCTTTGCCATAAAAATCGCTGTGAGTTTTTTTATGTTTGAAAGGCTGAGCCTTTTATTCGGGTTTAAATTGTTCCGGGTGTTACTGGCAAAAGTAATGGGGGGAGGACATTGGTGTCCACTGGTAGAAATAACAGGTTAACAACACGGATTTTTTTGTTCTCTGGGTAAAACCAGCAAGCAGCGGGTTTAACGTGGTTATATATTCACCCATGTATGGCATCGTTACTTTTAGTTATAGCCAGGGTGTTTATATTATATGAAACGGCCGTTCTCGCCCTGATATAGTGAACCTCACTTACTGATTGGCCTGCACTGTGCGCTGGAGAACCGCTTTATGGACACTCACATTCAGCCTTTGATGGATGATCTGCTCAGCAGCCTGTCTGACCGCGAGGTGTTTTTAAGTCGGTTGGCACCTTGCGCTCAGGCGCTGGGTTTTGAGTACTTTTCTTATACGGTCTTTTCCTGCTATCCGGCCAGCCGGCCAAAAATGTTGATAGAAAGCAATTACCCCGAGCCATACCTGGAGGACTACCGCAAACTGCGGGTGTACCTGCAAGACCCGATGATTGAACGGGCTCACCACTCTACGCTGCAGTTTTATTGGGACGAGCAGTTCTATCAGAATAAGCCGGCGCTGTGGTGGCGTATGGCGCAATTCGGTCTTCGCGAAGGTTGGTCGCAGTCGATCAAGGATTGCTATGGTCGGCTGGGTATTCTCACCTTTGCCGGTAAAAAGATCCCTGACCAGTCACCGCAGGCCGGCGCACGCCACGAAACCTTTTTTCTGTGGCTGGCGCAGATTGCCCATAAAACGCTGCGTGAAGCATTAATATCGGTGAACGACGAGGCGATAAAAGACGTACTGACGCTGCGCGAGAAGGATATTTTACGCTGGTGCAGTGAAGGAAAAACCTCGGAAGAAACGGCGTTGTTAATGGGGTTGAGCGAGCGGACGGTGAATTTTCATATCGGCAATTCTATTAAAAAACTGTCGGTGGCCAATAAAACCGCCGCCACGGCAAAAGCGGTGTATTTACAGCTGATTTAGCCGACGCTGAAATAATTATTTGGCTAGCCGTTAGGGATGTTATGTTTATATTCTGTTAAACAGAGAGTCATTCCCTTTCGTTTATACTGCCGATCACAAAAGCGCGAGAAAGCGGTTCACCCTTATCCCTCTCGGCAGTACCCTGTAGGCACTGCGGTTACATAGAAGGGATGTGATATGTACAAGACAATATTAGTGCCGATAGATATTGAAGAAGACCTGCTGACCGAGCATGCGCTGAAGCATGTTGAGTATCTGGCGAAGCTTTCTGGTGCCAAAGTGCATTTCCTTCATACGTTGCCGGATGCTTCGGCGTTCGTCACTGCGTATTCGTTTGGCATTAAAGAGTTTGAAAACCAGGCGGAAGTGAAGGCCATCGATAAGCTGAAAAAAATCATGTCGGAAGTCGACATTCCGCTGGAGCGTCTGGATTATACCGTCAGTTTCGGTTCTCCACGCGATCAGGTACTGGAATTGGCGGAGGAAATTGACGCTGACCTGATCATCATCGGTTCGCGTCGCCCAAGTGTGAAAACCTATCTGCTGGGTTCCAATGCCGCGGCCATTGTGCGCCATGCCAACATCTCCGTGATGGTGGTCAGATAATCTTTTTATTCAGGCCCGCAATTCACGGTTGCGGGCCTGCATCATTCAGCGGCAGAGAGCCACAATGTCGTCATACAGCGTCTTCGGTAAGGTAATGCCATGCTGCTCACTGTATTGTCTTTGTTGAAAACGCCGTTCCCCTGGAATACGTGCCCCTTGCTCGTTCATATCAGCGAACAACGCCTCCGCCCGGGCTAAATGGGCTGTTTTGTCTGCACCCAAAAAACGATCGGGATCCATCGCGATAATAAGCTCACCCCCATAGGGCGACGAACCGGTCTGCTTATCATAGGCCAGCGACTCTTTACTGGTCATATCACCAATCAGTGGCCCCGCAAGCAGTTCTACCATCGCCGCCAACGCCGATCCTTTATGGCCGCCAAAGGTCAGCATCGCGCCTTGCAACACGCTGGCGGCATCGGTAGAAGGTTCCCCCTGTTGGTCTATGCCCCAACCTGGCGGTAGCGGCGTACCCGCACGCCGATGCAGTTCAATTTCCCCGCGTGCAGCCGCACTGGTGGCCATATCAAAAATAAACGGCGGCCGCTGTGGCCGAGGCCAACCGAAGGCAATAGGGTTGGTGCCAAACAGCGGCCGGGTTCCACCCGCAGGCGTGACCCAGGCATGGCTAGGGGTACAGGCCAATGCCACCAGCCCCTGATCGGTTAATGGCTCGATATCCGCCCACAGCGCGGAGTAATGCACACAGTGGTTAATCGCCAAGGCGGCGATGCCGTTGGTGCGTACCTTGTCGATAAAGGTTGGCAGTGCCGTACGATAGGCCAGCAACGAGAAAGCGTCGTGGGCATCCACGCGCAAAATTCCCGGGGACTGATCGATCAGCGTGGGGGTGGCGTCGGCAGAGACTTTACCTGCCAACAGCGAACGCACGCAGCCGAGCACTCGGTACAGGCCGTGTGAGGCGCAGCCGTCACGTTCACCGGCAGTTACGTTCTGCGCGACGGCATCGGCATGTTCGGCGCTGAAGCCGTTGCTGTGCAATGCACGCAGTGCAAGATGATAAGCATCGTTTAGCGACAGGTGTTGGGTTTGCGTCATCAGATATTCCCTCCGCAGTTACTCTTCTTCATCGCCGGTAAAATTTGCCTGAGGTAAACAGGTATAGGCTCCCCAGTAATAGATGGCTAATGCAATGACCGCCACCGTGAGGGTGTCCCACGGGTGGCCGATCGCGTTGATACCGCCAAAACTGCCGAGGTAGGACGCGATAATAATCAGCGCATAGAAGGCGATCAGCCACAGTGAGGACCAAACTTGCTGCTTCAGGCTGACGGCGTGGGTTGGCACCTTGTTTTTGAACAGGATATAGACCACAAACATCAGGATTTGCAGGCCGAGTAGCCAGGAAACGGTATTCCAGCCGGACCAGTAAACGATCAGCGCCGAGATAATAAAAGAAACCGGGCCAAGCACGCAGAACCCACGCACGAAGAAGGGGCGCGGCAGATCAGGCGCGTTGCGGCGTAGGCCTGCGGCGGTAACAGGTGCAATGGCGTAACTCAGCACCAATGCGGCGGACACTACGCCGATCAGCCTCTCCCAAGAGGGGAAAGGCAGCGTCCAGAAGATCGACAGCGCAAAAGTCAACCACAGTGCGGGACGTGGGATGCCGGACTCTCCGTCGACGCGGGTAAAGATCTTAAAGAAGGTCCCGGCGCGCGCCCAGCCGTACACCACGCGCGGCGTGGCGTTCATATAAATGTTGCCGGTGCCGCTCGGCGAGATAATCGCGTCACTTACCACCAGAAATGCCAACCAACCCATGCCCAATGTGATAGCGATATCCCGGTAGGGCAGTGAAAATTGCTGACTGATGCCGGCCCAGCCACCGCTCAGCATTTCGCTGGGGATACTGCCGAGGAAGGCCACTTGCAGCAGTACGTAGATAATCGTGGATAACACCACCGACAGGATCAGCGCGATAGGGATGGTGCGCTGCGGGTTTTGCACTTCGCTGGCGACCGAGATAATGGGCGTCAGTCCCAGATAGGCAAAGATAATCCCACCGGCTGAGATAGCTGCTTCCACCCCGGCAGAGCCGAAGGGAGCAAACCCCTGACTGTGCAGGTTTTCAGGCTTGAAGAAGCTGAACAGCACCACAATCACCAACAGCGGCACCACGAATTTAATCACGCTGATCAGATTGTTGGATTTCGCAAAGGTTTTGACACTGTAGTAGTTCAGGGCGAAGAAAAAACACAGCAACAGCAGCTGGACCAGCCAGCCGATCAATGTCGGGTTGCCCGAGCCGGGTTGGCTTAGAAAAGGAAACCAGGCGGCGGCATACTGGCGGGCAGCAACAATTTCTATCGATATCAGGCTGGAGAAGGCAATTAGGGTAATAAACCCGAGTAAATAGCCCATCAGTTCCCCGTGGGAGAACACCGGGTAACGAATAATGCCGCCGGCGCGTGGAAGTGCGGCGCCGAGTTCACAATAAACAATCCCGAGCAGTAAGACGGCCAGGCCACCTATCAGCCAGGAGTAAATACCGGCTGGGCCGGCGATGGAGGACACGTGGCTGGCGGCGAACAGCCAGCCTGAACCAAATATTGCGCCCAGGCCGATAAACGTTAAGTCGGTGAGCGTAAGCTGCTTCTTGAATTTGCCTTGGGTTGTCATGGTTTTACCCTTTTGTTATTAGATGGCATGCAGATGTGGTCTGGCTAATGGTTGGCGGATGAGTGGACTGGGTCACGGGTGTAAATACCGTTAACCAGCCGCAGTAGGCCAAGCGGATTACTGTCTTGTAACGGCGGTGGCAGCAGTGCCGCAGGATAATTCTGTAAGCAAACCGGGCGCAGGAAGCGTTCAATAGCCAGCGTGCCCACAGAGGTGCCGCGTGCATCGCTGGTGGCAGGATAAGGGCCGCCGTGCACCATGGCATCACACACTTCTACTCCAGTCGGATAGCCGTTGAACAGCACACGTCCCGCTTTGCGCGTCAACTGTTGCGCCAGCGGTGCGGCATCATGTAAATCGCCCTCGTCGGCCAGCAAGGTGGCGGTTAATTGCCCTTGCAGGCTATCGAGCGCGGCAGTCAGTTGTTGGTTATTTTCCACCGTTACCACAATGGCCACAGGGCCAAACACTTCCTCCTGCAACAGCGGGTTGCCGCTCAGCAGCAAGTCGATATCAGCCTGGTACAGCTGTGGTGCCGCCAGATAAGGTCGTTCCTCGCGGTTGCCGGCAAGGTGGCGAATGCCTGGTTGTTTTTCGAGTGCAGCCAACCCGCTGTGGAAATGTGTCAGCGTGCCGGCGTTCAGCATGGCCTGCGGCGCGGCAACGTTTACCTTCGAGGCGAGTTCCTGGATAAATTGATCAAATGCTTCTCCACGTGGGGCGATGATCAACCCCGGTTTGGTGCAGAACTGCCCACACCCCAAGGTGAAGGAGGCAACCAGTTCGTGCGCAATTTGCTCACCACGGCGGGCCAACGCCTGCGGCATCACGATCAGCGGGTTGATGCTCGACATCTCGGCAAATACCGGGATAGGGTGCGGGCGGCGCATGGCGAGATCGAACAGGGCCCTGCCACCCCGTAACGAGCCGGTAAAGCCCACCGCCTGGATGGCTGGGTGCTGGACCAGATCGGCACCGATGCGGTCGCCGTAAATCATGTTGAAGACGCCGGCCGGGATGTTTTGCTGTTCTCTTGCCCGTTCAATTGCCTGCGCGGTCAATTCGGCAGTGATCATATGGCTGCTGTGCGCTTTGAACACCACCGGGCAACCCGCCGCGAGTGCAGCGGCGGTATCACCACCGGCAGTGGAGAACGCCAGAGGGAAATTGCTGGCACCAAATACGGCCACCGGACCGATGGCGGTTCGATACTGCCGGAGATCGGGGCGTGGCAACGGTGTCCGCTGCGGCAACGCGCTGTCTATGCGCACGCCATGCATATCCCCACGGCGTAGCAAGGTGGCAAATAGCCGCATCTGGCCGCTGGTTCTGGCCCGTTCGCCACTGAGGCGAGCTAATGGCAGCGCGGTTTCCTGCATGGCGAAGGTAAAGAAATCCTCACTCAGTGCATCCAATTGGTCGGCAATCGCCTCAAGAAAATCGGCGCGGCGTTCGGCGCTAAGTTGTGAATAAGCCGTGAAGGCTTGTGCGGCCGCGTCGGCAGCCGCGGCGGCTTCTGTGGCGCTGGCTGAGAAAAAAACATGACCGGTCGGCAGACCGTTATCGGCACGCAGGCTGATAAGGTCGGCCTCACCGCTGGCGTAGCGTTGGCCGCCGATAAACTGTCGGCCGCTGAGGGTATAGGCGTTGGGCATGGGTTCCCCTGTTTAGCAAGTGGCTAGGCCCGGCAGTGAACCGGGCGAGTGAGAGCGGCGATTAAAGACCGACGTTCGGCAATGCTGGGCGGTTTGCCAGCGCTTTTTTGACCACCGCAGTGACGTCGGCAAGCGTCTCGCCTTGCAGCGCTAAACGTGGCGGACGGGTGATAGCGCTGCCACGGCCGACTAACTCTTCACACAGCTTGATGCACTGCACCAAATCCGGTCGCGCATCCAGGTGCAGCAACGGCATAAACCAGCTGTAGAGCGCCAGCGCTTCCTCAAAGCGTTTTTGCTTCGCCAGGCGGAATAGCGTTTCGCCTTCGCGTGGGAAGGCGTTAGACATTCCTGAGATCCACCCTTCGGCGCCGACGGCGATGCTTTCCAGTACGACGTCGTCCAAGCCTGCGAACAGCACAAAGCGGTCACCGACCTCATTACGCAAATCGATAAAGCGACGGGTATCACCGGAAGAGTCTTTGAAACACACGATATTTTCGCAGTCGACCAGGGTCGTCAGGATGTCGGGCGTCACGTCGTTTTTATAAATGGGAGGATTGTTGTAGACCATGATCGGCAGATCGGTGGCGGTGGCAACGCTGCGAAAGTGTGTGGCGGTTTCATGGGGTTTGGCAGAGTAAACCAATGCCGGCATGACCATAATGCCGTCGACACCGACCTTCTGAGCTTCACGCGCCATATTCTTCGCGAAGGCGGTAGTGAATTCGGCGATGCCGGCAATGACGGGCACTTTGCCCTGTGCAGCATCACGTGCGACTTCAATGACTGACAGTTTTTCCTGCATTGTCAGCGAGGTATTTTCACCCACGGTGCCGCAGACCACCAGACCCGAAACGCCGTCCTTGACCAGGTTTTTGATCACCGTATGGGTGGCGTCGAGATCCAAAGAAAAGTCGCTGCGGAACTGAGTGCTGACCGCCGGAAATACGCCGCTCCAGCTAATGGCTTTATGGCTCATAGTGTTTGTCCTGTCGTCCAAGTTTGTTAATCAATGGTGAATTATTGGTAAAATCCAATCACAGATTGACCTGTATTGTTCGCAGGGGCTTGACGGTTTTCGCCGAATGCCATGACGAAATTGGCACAATTGGACAGAACATCAGATAGCCAAAACCCTGACGTTTACCACGCCTAAAAGGAAGAGGTTATTGATATGAGTCAATGCGTTATGGTGCGAGCGTGATGCGGAAATCGCGAGGTGTGGAGCCGGTCATCGCCTTGAACTGGCGGCTGAATGCGCTGTGATCAGTGTAGCCGCACTGCAAGGCTATGTCGGTAATGGGCAAATCGCTGGCCAGCAGTTCGGTGGCTTTTTCCAGGCGTACTTTGTGGATCATCTGGCGTGGCGTGAGATGAAAAATGCGTTTGCAGTAACGTTCGATCTGCGCCACGGAAAGCGCAGTGAGCGTCGTCAGTTCTTCGAGAGCAATTGGGCGGGCATAATGCTGACGAATATAGACGTCTATGGCGGCTAAACGTTGATAGGCGGGGTGATTCGCTTTGGCCTCTTGCAGGTCATGCGATATGCCCGCCATGCCGATGATTTTGCCCTGAGTATCATACAGCGCCAGCTTTTGCGTCAGGCACCAGCCGGTTTCACGGCCACTGTACAGGTGCATTTCCAGCTGATCCTGGATCATAACGCCATGGAGTAGTACACGCCGATCTTGCTCGGTATACCCCGAACCGAGCTGCGCTGGGAACACGTCCGCCGAGGTTTTACCCAGAAGCGGTGTGACGGTTTTAAATCCACAACGTTTAGCCAGTGTCAGGTTGGCCAACAAATAACGTGCCTGCACGTCTTTGATAAAGAACACGACGTTGGGAATGGCGTTGAGCAGCGGCACGATCAACGCCAGTGAATTCAGCAGATCATGCAGGGTATTCGGGCGCTGTTGTGCCAGGCCATCGCACCAGCGAGACAGTTGTTCAATGGCAAAGACGTCCTCTTCCTGTTCGTCAACAAGGGGCCGGGGAGCAGTGATAACCGGATGGTCTTGGGCTAATCGCATAGCAATACCTTTTCCCGTCGAGTGACTCAAATCTGAGGCGGCCGGGCAGGCCATTTTTGAAGCGCTTAATCAATATTAACTTTCTTATAACTTTTCAAGCGTAGCTGCCAATTATGCGGAACACCGCATACTTTTGCATGCCACTGAGCGGGCATCCGGTAAAACGCCAAGCCGAAAATTGTGCTGATTTCTGCATTCCCCGCGCCGAAATGCATCAAGCCGTCATCAGCATATTCGGTCAGGCTAACGCTATCGGTAACATTTCATTAACCCAGGAGACTCCGATGGCTCTTACTTCGCAATTCACCCGGCTGCGCGCGATCGATTCCCATACTGGCGGTGAGCCAACACGGCTGATCGTCGATGGATTCCCCACATTGGGCACCGGCAGTATGGCGGAGCGCAAGGCACTGTTTGCCCAACAGTATGACGACTGGCGCAGCGCTATTATTCTGGAGCCTCGCGGCAATGACGTGCTGGTGGGGGCTTTGCTGTGTGAACCCTGTTCACCACAGGCAACGGCAGGGGTGATTTTCTTTAATAACGCCGGTTATCTGGGGATGTGCGGCCACGGCACTATCGGACTGGTGGCCTCGCTGGCCTATCTGGGGCGGATTGGCGTAGGGGAGCACCTGATAGAAACCCCGGTGGGTACGGTGAATGCCACGTTGCACGCGGATGGCAGTGTAACAGTGGAAAACGTGCCCGCTTACCGATCTCGCCGACAGGTTGCGGTTGAGGTGGCGGGGTACGGAACGGTGGTTGGCGATATTGCCTGGGGCGGGAACTGGTTTTTTCTGATCGGCGAGCATCATCTGGCTATCAATACGCAAAACCTGGAGGCCCTAACGGCCTTTTGTTGGGCTGTGCGTCAGGCTTTGGAGCTGGCGGGGATTTATGGGGAAGAGGGTGGCGTTATTGATCACATCGAACTCTTTGCCGCCGATACGCAGGCTGACAGCCGCAACTTTGTACTGTGCCCGGGCAAGGCTTATGACCGTTCCCCCTGCGGTACTGGCACCAGTGCAAAGCTGGCCTGTCTGGCCGCTGACGGAAAATTACAGCCAGGAGAAATTTGGCGTCAGGCAAGTGTGATTGGTAGCCAATTCAGCGGCTATTACCAGCATAACGGCGATCGCGTGACGCCGTTTATTCGTGGGCAAGCCTATGTGTGTGCTGACAGCCAACTGTTGTTAGATGAGCGTGATCCCTTTATTTGGGGGATCCGTTAATGGTTGCCTGCAGGCGTGCCGAGGTGATTGTGGTGGGGGCAGGCATCATTGGTGCTGCCTGCGCCTGGCAACTGGCAAGGCAGGGGGTTCAAGTCCTGCTGGTAGACAATCAGCGTGCGGGTGCGACGGCAGCAGGCATGGGGCATCTGGTTTGCATGGATGATAACCCGGCGGAACTGGCCTTAAGCGCCTACTCGCTGCAACTGTGGCGGAGCGTGGTGGACCGGATGCCGGAAAGCTGCGCCTGGCGCGGTTGTGGTACGTTGTGGCTGGCAGAGCGGGACGATGAAATGGCCATTGCCGCAGGCAAGCGGCAACGTATGGCGGAATATGAAGTTGCCAGTGAAACATTGAGCTCCACTCAGGTTGTGGGGCTGGAACCTATGCTGCGTGCCGGGTTGGCGGGGGGATTACGCGTGCCGGGTGACGGCATCGTGTATGCCCCTAACGTTGCCCGGTGGTTAGTCGCTGACGCTGGGTCTGCGGTCAGGGTGATCACGGGTGAGGCGATCGCGCTGGAAGCGCAGGCCGTCGTGTTGGCCGGCGGTGAACGGCTAACGGCGCCGGTTGTCGTACTGGCCAGTGGCCTACAGGCCGATAGGCTGTTGGAACACCCCTTATTACGTGCGAAGAAAGGGCATCTTGCGATCACCGATCGTTACCCCAGACGGGTGCGTCATCAATTGGTTGAACTGGGTTATGGCGCCAGTGCCCATGCCAGTGATGGCACTTCGGTAGCATTTAACGTTCAGGCTCGCCCAACAGGCCAGTTGTTGATCGGCTCGTCGCGCCAGTTTGATGTCCCTGACAGCACTATCGATATGGTATTGCTGGCCGCCATGTTGGCACGCGCCAACACCTTCCTGCCTGAACTGGCTCAGATGAACATTATCCGCTGCTGGACCGGTCAACGCGCCGCGTCTGCCGACGGCTTGCCGCTGCTGGGCCCGCATCCTCAACATCGCTGGTTATGGTTAGCGTTAGGTCACGAAGGGTTGGGTGTCACCACAGCGTTGGGCAGCGCAGCACTGATCGCGGCGCAGATCCATAATCATCGACCGGCCATTGATGACACGCCTTATCTGGCATCGCGCATGTTTCGGAAAGAGGCGTTGTCGGTATGAACAAGAAACAGACTCTACTTACGTTAACCCTTAACGGTGAAACTCTCTGCGTGCCGGAGGGCGTTACCGTGGCAGCTGCGCTCAGCCTGAGTGGGCAGGATGGGTGCCGTTTTTCTGTCAGCGGCCAATTACGTGCGCCGTTTTGTGGCATGGGTATCTGCCAGGAGTGTCGTGTCACGGTGAATGGGCTTCGGAGGCTGGCATGTCAGACGCTGTGTCAACCTGGAATGCATATTGAAAGGACAGAGAATGAGTGAGCTCACGTGTGATGTACTGATTGTTGGTGCTGGTCCTGCCGGGTTAGCGGCGGCTTGCGCTGCGGCAGAAAGTGGCCGGTCAGTGCTGGTGCTTGACGACAACCTCCGTCCAGGGGGGCAAATCTGGCGCGATGGGCCGACTGTAGCGCTACCTACGCTAGCGCAGCAATACCGTCGGGCCGTTGAGGCAAAGAGTAATATAACATTGCTTAATGGTGTCAAAATCGTAGCCCAGTGTGGGCCGCAAAGCATTCTCTACGAAGATGCGGCGGACAGTGGCACCGTGGAGTATCAAAAACTGATTTTGTGCTGTGGCGCTCGGGAACTGTTGCTCCCGTTTCCCGGTTGGACGTTGCCGGGCGTGACCGGCGCGGGCGGCCTGCAGGCGCAAATTAAGCAAGGGCTACCTATTAAAGGAGAGCGGGTGGTTATTGCGGGTAGCGGCCCATTGCTGCTGGCCGTTGCCAACAGTGTTGCCAGCGCAGGGGGGGAAGTGATAATGCTGGCGGAGCAAGCGCCCGTCTCGCAAATAGCGGCTTTTGCCGGCGGGTTATGGCGTTGGCCTGTGAAGTTACGCCAGTCTTTTGCTCTCGCCAATAGCCATTATCGTCCAGGCTGCCATGTGCTGGAGGCGTTAGGTGAACAGCGGCTAAAAGCGGTTAGGATTAAAAAAGGCGGGCGCGTGGTGACACTGGACTGCGAACGTTTGGCCTGTGGTTTTGGGCTGGTGGCGAATATCGAGCTGGCGATGCTATTGGGATGCCGTATCGACAATGACGTTATTGCGGTGGGCGATGACCAGCAGACCAGCCAAGCGAATATTTATGCAGCCGGTGAATGTACCGGTATTGGCGGCAGTGAACTGGCGCTGGCTGAAGGCGCCATTGCTGGATATGCCGCAACCGGCAATCTGGAGAATATGCAGGCATTAACGGCACAACGTGCCAAGTGGCAGCAATTTTCTGATACGGTGGCGCGAGCCTTTGTGCTTAATCCAGCATTGAAAGCGCTGGCGACACCCGAAACATTGTTGTGCCGTTGTGAAGATGTGTCGCTGGGGGAGGTTAGTGGCTTGCCTGACTGGACGTCGGCCAAGTTGAGGAGCCGCTGTGGCATGGGGGCCTGCCAGGGCAAGATCTGTGCGACAGCGGCACGCCACGTGTTCGGCTGGCAGTTTTCAACGCCGCGCATTCCATTAACACCGGTAAGGGGGGCAACATTGGCGCGCTTGGGAAGGATAAAAACCGACGGATAAGCCTGCTACACTCAGACAGAGTGAGCGGAAAAATCGGGCGGAGAACGGATGACAAATGCACTGATTACACTGGGGCTGTGCCTGCTGCTAATGCCTCTGTTGTTGTGGCTGATTGGCCGGGCATTATCAGCGGCAAAAGATAAAAAGCCGGAAGGGGACAAGCGTAAACCCAGGTCCGGCATGCCGCACGGTGATGATGAATAATCTCCGGCGGCACGCGCTATCGGTGAAGGCGCCATGCCAACCCTGTCATTGGCATTCCTAATACTGTGGCCAATAATACGTTTTCTCATGCCAGCCTTTGCCGTACATGCAGGCTTCGATGGTTGCCGAACGGGCCCCCTCATTACGATCATTTTGCACCGTTTTAAACGAGGGTTGTTTTTCGTAGCGATAACCTGCCGGGCAGTTCTTCTTATCTTTCTCGCAAGTCTGATAGGTGTTTTCGTAGCTAAATTCAAAATCTCTCACCACGTCGGGTGGAAAACGCTCGAAGCCGCGCCCTTTGCATTCGGCATATTCAGCATCGCGAGTGGCAGCGCCTGCACCCGCTCTTTCCCACTGTGTACAGGCGTTCAATGCCATTAATGGTAATATAATCAAAAATCTATACGTCTTCATGGTGTCCCTGACTCTTCCTTTCGTCCTATACGCACTCCCTAGGAATTTTCCTAGCAGAGGAAGGGGGGAGTGTAATAAATTGGTGCCAAAAAAGGAAATGATAATAGTTATTGTTTAGATGAGGTTGATGTAGTCTGCCGGCCTGGATGGAGGCTGAGAAATTCACTGATGATTGAAATAATAATTAATTGTGATAATACACGCGCTAAGTTTTTTTTCGGGTTTTATATTCCTGCATTTTTAAGATATTTACCCAAGGGTTTTTCTTTATTCTTGGTTAAGAAAGGATATTTAAAGTATGCAAAATTGGTTGCAGGGTATTTATATTGCTTTTTATGGGTTTTCACAGTTAAAACTATTATTGAATTTTCAGGTAATGCGATTGCAATCCATGTGTAAATTTTCTAGATTCAGGATCGATAGATGATTGTCATGATGATGAAGACATTAAAGGGAGTTTTATTTTGGCGAATAAACCTGAAGTGCCTAAAGACAGTGCTGGTTTACCTTCATTATCAGATAATTATGATGGGTTGAGAAATCTTTCAGATGTGGGTGATTCATTGGGCTATGGCCGCACGCGTTTTTATCAGTGGTGTCGAGGACGGGGCTTTATCACCCTGATGAATGCACCCTCTCCGGAGATGATCAGTTCCGGTTATATGGTGACTGAATTATCGGAAAATGGCTATTCGCGAGTTTACGTGACAGATGAAGGCTTTAACTATGTGAGTGGCGTTTTTCAAGATGACATTAAGAAACGCATGGTTAAGCTTTAGATTATCCATAAAAATCCTATCTATTTCAATATAATAACACCAGAATATTCTTATGTTTCCGGTTGTTATACATAGAAAAATGTGGGTAAGCGGAGATGGCCCTCTTTTCTATCCTCCCCAGAGCATTGGAAGTTATCTTATTTTTCTACCAACAGCGCTTCAGTGCTACGGTCGGCGGTTATTCTCTTGCTACTATGAGGATCGTTTTTTTTCAGGAGCTCAGGATGAAGCATTACGCCGCTTTACTCGTTACGGCCATGTTGTTGTCTGGCTGCGCCACCCAAAGTGTTCCATTACAACAGGCGGAGTTACCACCACCTAGCCGTTTGTTGCTTTATCAGAACGTGCCGCAAACGCCATTTGCAACGGTAGTCGTTGTTCGTGACAGCGGAATGCTGGCAGGGAGTTGCCGTACCGGGGTGTATATCAACGGAGAGTTTGCTGCATCACTGGCGGCCAAAGAGAAGGCCGAGTTTCGGATACCCGTAGGTAATAATGAAATTAGCATTGGGCAGGATATGATCGAAAATAGCCTGTGCATTTGGCGCGATACCAACGGCCGCTTACCGATGACGTTACGTGCTGGTGAGAGCCGTTATTTCCGAATCGCCGGCGATATGCAACGCGGATTTGTCCTGCAGGCCAACAAGCCATGAATCTGGCGGGGGCCGTCAGCGCCCCTGCCACCATCCCCATAGGCTAACCAATAGCCACGCTGCGGCGATCCAACACAATACGGCAGCCAGCAGTGCCCAAGACAGCTTCATGCTGTTGATAAAGCAATACAGTGAGATCAGGTAGACCAGATAAGGTAACACGGCCCACATGCCGAAAATCAGCGTGGTTCTCAGGGCTTCTATCGAACGTTCGCTGCCGACAATGTAATGAGCAATCAGTGCAAAAGTGGGGAACAATGGCACAAGACCGGCAATATAGTAACTGCGACTTTTGGCAAGCAGCGCAATGAATACCACCACCAACGCGCCGATCAGCGCTTTAACCACGATGCCCATATGTCTCTCTGGCGTAAATAAAAAACACATTGCCTGAAATAACCAAGGGAATCAATTCGTCGGAAACCGCAGAGGAAGCGGGCCCGCCCTGACGGCAGGCCTGAAGGGGACAGATTATTGACGGTAGGCGTGCTTAATCTGCTGAATGCTGTTTTTAAAGATTTCGGCCTGGGTCGGATCTTCGATTTGTGCGATAAAGCGTTCCATGTTGATAATGACTTTCCCGGCATCAGCCTGGCCGATCGACTTCAGGATCAGCGTCAGCGTGGCTTTAAGACAGGCGACTTCTGTTGCCAGCGTTTCCGGGTTTGCAGACGTAGTGAAATCAACGTTGCTCATTTTCTCTCCTGATTTTTGAGGCCGAAGCCTGAAACAATATGCATTTTTGATGCGCACCCACACCGGTTTCATTCACTCTGGCGTGCAGATGCGTCTTTAACTGGGCGCGGAGTATAGCATAGCATGCAGAAATGCATCTGCACTGATGGGGCTGTGCCAGCACGGGGACGAGGCTGCGGGATGGGGAGAAGGTGTCACTGTCGCCAAATTAGGGCACGTACTCATTATTGATTAATGAATCGGCAGCTTGCTGCCAGACATCAGGTTTGTTGGAGAATAATAGGTTAGTTATTTTTCCAAACTTAATAAGTATTTGATCGCTAACTCGCAGTTAACGTGCACAAGTTATTTAAAATATCAATGCTATCTACCTGCCATGTGTTGCCCGTAAGATAAGGAAATAATGTCTTCCATCGTGGTTACCCAAGGGGCAGATAAATGAATGGTTGCTATTTTGTTCATTTTCAATGAATTACAATGGTATTGTATTCGTGCTAATATTATCAATGTTGCGATTGCTTACACTGATTTTACCTGTAGTTAACCTTGGGTTCTGTATCATGGGGCAAAGGTATGCACCGTAATATTTACATCGCCTATTTTCATCGGCAGGCTGGCTTTTATCGGGCTGCGTTAGGGACTAAAATTCAAAAGTCAGGCCCACTGCGCAAAGTTAATCGGGAGTAAGTATTAATCTGTGTTCATTCTTGTCTGAAAAACAAGTAATATCTCAGGCTATAACAGAGGCTGATTGCGTTACTCCCTTCTTTTTGGAGATTTTTCCTTGATTAGCGTTCTTCTTGTTGATGACCACGAACTGGTGCGCGCAGGGATACGACGCATTCTGGAAGATATCAAAGGTATAAAAGTTGTCGGTGAGGCCCAGTGCGGTGAGGATGCCGTTAAATGGTGCCGTGGCAATGCTGTAGATATCGTTCTTATGGATATGAATATGCCGGGTATTGGCGGGTTGGAAGCCACGCGTAAAATTGTACGTTATGCGCCCGACGTTAAAGTCATCATGCTGACTATTCATACGGAAAATCCATTGCCTGCCAAAGTAATGCAGGCAGGCGCTGCGGGTTACCTGAGCAAGGGGGCGGCCCCACAGGATGTCGTCAATGCTATTCGTGCCGTGCAGGCCGGGCAGCGATATATCGCGTCCGACATCGCCCAGCAGATGGCTTTGAGCCAGCTGGAACCGCAGACTGAGACGCCGTTCAGCTGCCTGTCTGAGCGCGAACTGCAAATTATGCTGATGATCACCAAAGGCAAAAAGGTGAATGAAATCTCAGAGCAACTGAGCCTCAGCCCTAAAACAGTGAACAGTTACCGTTACCGTATGTTCAGTAAGCTGAATATCAGCGGCGATGTCGAATTGACACACCTGGCTATCCGACACGGATTGTTCAATGCGGAGACGTTGTTAAGCAGTGAGTGACCGTTTTGATGCCAAAGCATTTCTAAGCACCGTAACCAGCCAACCTGGCGTCTACCGTATGTATGACGCTAGTGGCACGGTTATCTATGTCGGCAAAGCCAAAGACCTGAAAAAACGCCTCTCCAGTTACTTTCGCCAGCAGGTTGGTAGCCGCAAAACGGAGACGTTGGTTAAAAATATCGCGCAAATAGACGTAACTGTTACGCATACCGAAACAGAAGCGCTGTTGCTGGAACATAACTACATAAAGTTATACCAGCCGCGATATAATGTTCTTTTGCGAGACGATAAATCTTATCCGCTGATCTTCCTCAGTGCGGACAGCCACCCGCGGCTGGCTGTGCATCGTGGTGCCAAACACGCCAAGGGCGAATACTTTGGCCCATTCCCCAATTCCTATGCTGTACGCGAGACGCTGGCGCTGTTGCAGAAACTGTTCCCGATACGCCAATGTGAGAACAGTGTGTACCGCAACCGCTCACGGCCTTGTCTGCAGTACCAGATCGGTCGATGCCTGGGGCCTTGTGTCGCCGGGCTAGTCAGCGAGGATGAATACCAACAGCAGGTGGACTATGTGCGTCTGTTCCTGTCGGGTAAAGATCAGCAGGTATTGCATCAGTTGATTGAACGGATGGAAAACGCCAGTAAAGCATTGAACTTTGAAGACGCCGCGCGCATACGCGATCAGATCCAGGCAGTTCGGCGGGTAACTGAACGTCAGTTTGTTTCTGGCAATAGTGACGATCTGGACGTGATCGGCGTGGCGTTCGAGGCAGGTATGGCTTGCCTGCACGTGCTGTTTATTCGCCAGGGCAAAGTGTTGGGCAGCCGTAGTTATTTCCCGAAAGTACCGGGCGGCACCGAAATGAGCGAAGTCGTACAAACATTTGTCGGCCAGTTCTATTTACAGGGTAGCCAGATGCGCACCTTGCCGGCGGAGATTCTGTTGGATTTCACCTTGCCGGAAAAAGACCTGCTGGCTGAGTCGCTCTCTGAACTGGCCGGTCGTAAAATTCAGATCCAGAGTAAACCGCGAGGGGATCGTGCGCGTTACCTTAAACTGGCGCGTACTAACGCGGCGACCGCGCTGACGACCAAGCTTTCCCAGCAGTCGACGATTCACCAGCGGCTTGCAGAATTGGCTAAGGTGTTGAACCTGACCGAGATTAACCGCATGGAATGCTTCGACATCAGCCATACCATGGGAGAACAAACGGTCGCGTCCTGCGTGGTATTTGATGGTAATGGGCCGCTGCGTTCTGAATATCGGCGCTATAATATCACCGGTATTACGCCGGGTGATGACTATGCCGCGATGGCGCAAGTGCTGAAACGCCGTTACGGTAAGGCTCTGGAAGAGAAAAAAATCCCTGACGTTATCTTTATTGATGGTGGTAAAGGGCAACTGGGCATGGCGATTGATGTGTTTAACTCGCTGAATGTGACCTGGGATAAAAACAAACCTTTACTGATTGGCATTGCTAAAGGCGCCGATCGTAAAGCCGGGTTAGAGACGTTGTTCTTTGTACCAGAAGGCGAGGGCATTGCTCTGCCGTCGGATTCGCCGGCGCTGCATGTGATCCAGCATATCCGCGATGATTCGCATAACCACGCGATCACCGGACATCGCCAGAAAAGGGCAAAAGTAAGAAATACCAGCGCGTTGGAACTGATCGACGGTGTTGGGCCAAAAAGGCGACAGGTGTTGTTGAAGTATATGGGCGGACTTCAACCATTATTGAACGCCAGCGTGGAGGAAATTGCAAAAGTGCCGGGTATTTCACAAGCATTGGCAGAAAAGATCTACAATGCATTGAAACACTGAGGGCAATGTAGCAACATACTCTTAATTTCCACTCCAGCCAGATAGTTACCCTAGCATTATGCAATTGAATATACCGACTTGGCTTACTCTGTTCCGCGTAGTTCTGATCCCATTCTTTGTACTGGCATTTTATCTGCCATTCACTTGGGCTCCGATGCTATGCGCCGTTATCTTTGTGTTTGCTGCCATAACCGACTGGTTTGATGGTTTCCTCGCCCGTCGCTGGAAGCAAACTACCCGTTTCGGGGCGTTCCTTGACCCGGTGGCAGATAAGGTGATGGTGGCTGTGGCACTGGTGCTGGTGGCGGAACATTACCACACCTGGTGGATCACTCTGCCTGCGGCGACCATGATTGCCCGTGAAATTATTATCTCGTCACTGCGTGAGTGGATGGCGGAGATTGGTAAACGTAGCAGCGTGGCCGTATCCTGGATTGGTAAAGTAAAAACCATGGCGCAAATGATGTCGCTGGTTGGATTGTTGTGGCGTCCAGATCGCTCCGTTGAGTATGTCTCTTTTGGTTTGTTGTACATCGCAGCGGTGCTGACTTTCTGGTCAATGTTCCAATATTTGAACGCTGCCAGGAAAGATTTGCTGGAACCCTGATCAAAGCGGTGCAAAAATCGTCAAACAAACGTAATGAGACAACAATTTTATTGACTCATTACGTCAGGTAAGTAGAATGCATCGCATCAGACGGCAGCAGTGATTTGCCGAAAGATAGCAAAAAAATCAGTAAGTTCTGATTGATGCGGGAATAGCTCAGTTGGTAGAGCACGACCTTGCCAAGGTCGGGGTCGCGAGTTCGAGTCTCGTTTCCCGCTCCAAATTTGATAAAGCTGGTGTTTCACGAGCTTTAGCCTGAACAAGGCAAATAGAATTTAGGCGCGTTAACAAAGCGGTTATGTAGCGGATTGCAAATCCGTCTAGTCCGGTTCGACTCCGGAACGCGCCTCCAATTTTCCCGAGCCCGGGTGGTGAAATCGGTAGACACAAGGGATTTAAAATCCCTCGGCTTATGGCTGTGCGGGTTCAAGTCCCGCCCCGGGTACCAGGAAAATAAATTCAAGAATAACAAGCAATAAGTAGTAATGTCGTGACCGCCGGAAGGCGGTTTTTTTGTATCTGAAACTCCTCTTCATCATATCTCTTCATTTTCTCCTGTATGATTCCCCGCTGACAAAGCGCCAGATAGAGTTTGATGCATAAACTATCGTGGTGGCTATCGGCCATTTCATCAGCATTTCTGTCGTCGGCTTACAATGCCGATCGATAAGCTTGTGCAATCTGCAAAAGAGTCATCATGTTAATTGCACTGATACGCAGATTTTTACATGAAAGTAGGCCATTTTTTAAAGACGGCCGGCGATAAGTGATCTATAACCAAATAGCGCAAATGAGAAGGAGGATGGGATGAGAGGGGGATTATTTTTGTTGGCTATTTTAATGCTATCCGGCTGCTCAGGGCCTTTGGGGTCAATCTTGGGCGTGATTCCCCAGCATTCTGACATTTGCCCACAGGGCAGAAACTCGATTACGGGTGAATGCCGTTAGTTATCAGGGTTTAAGATGCCGTATCTAAAAGGGTTTACCCGCTTCTGGCCTGCATGGTTTGGTCAACGCGTACATCTGCCCAACTCACGGCGCTGCCAGGATGCGGTTAACGTGACATAACGCCTGCCACACTCCGTTATGAAGACCCTATCCGGTTATGTAAACCGGATATTGCCTTTCAAAGCGTCAGATCTTAACTCCCGGCACCCAGTAGTGAAATATCACCCGCGCTACAGTTCGCCACTAACATCATGACTACGACGACGAGAATAGAGATGATGGTGCATAGATCCGACTTGCGCATGCTTCTCCTTAGCGGCCTGTTACCCCGATAACTTCGATTGCTGCTCTGTGCAGCTTTTGGCTGTAGTCATCGGGTTGTTTCTCGATCTCTTTGATCAGATAGGCGAGAATACTTTGCTTGGTGATGGGTGTGTTAGCGGAAAGCACATGAATGACACTTTTACCGACCAGATGATATATGTGTTCACGGTACGTCTCGATATCTTTATCGCAGAGACCGTAAAGGGAATAATCGATCATAGAATTTTACCGCTGGTGAAATTTAAAATGCCAGCCGAAGCTGGCAGAGAAGCCATATAAAAAATAAAGTCCTGCAAATTCCACTTAGGTTGATATCTATGTGGAAGGTTTACGATAACGTAGTAAGAATATTCCCATCAATAGGCAACGGCAATCCAGATGGTTAATTAGGAAAATCCTCAGGTTATGGGCATAGTGCGGGCTGTGCTGAAGGAGGAACCGAATGGTAAAGGGAGGCAGATTTAATCTTCCGTCTGCGAACTCAGGCTCTCAGGCAGTAGCTGCGCCAGCAGCAGATCGAGCGTTAACATTAGTCCATAACGTGCAGCGCTACCGCCACTGAGTGGCAATACTTTGTCGGCGAATCCAGCCAGCGTGCTGCCAACCGGGGCCAAGGCGATACGGTAAGCGCCAGTAGCGCCGGCCAACTTCGCGGCGTTAAGCAGATCAGCGTTTTCCCCACTCATTGACAGCAGTACAACGCATTGTTGCGTACTGAGCGTGGAGGCCGTCATACGCATCAGCGCGGCGTCCTGGCAGGCAAAGGCAGGATAGCCGAGTCCGACCAAGCGTTGCTGCAATTCATTGACGTAGAGTGCCATGCTATTTACACCAAAAATATGCACGCTTTTGGACTGGCTTAAGTGTTGGCTGGCTTCGATCAACGCCGCATGCTCTACCTGCTGCAGCTGTTGATGGAGCGTGGTTTCTATGTCATTAACGCGTTGCAACCACAGGCGTGGTGGCCCATTAGGCGCCGTTTGTGCGGTTAAATAGCGTGAGCCGCTTACGCTGGCCTGCGCCAATTTCATTCGCAAATCGCGAATATCATCGCAACCAATGGTTTTGGCAAAGCGCGTGATCGTTGCCGGACTGACCCCTGCCTGGGTGGCAAGTAGCTCGATGGTGGCGGAAGACGCGAAGGCGACATCGTCCAAAATGGTTTGCGCGACCTTTGCTTCCTGCTGGCTGAATTGATTTTGGCGTGCGCGGATCTGATAGACAATGTCACCAATATCTTCGCAACCAATGGATTTGGCAAAACGACTGAGCGTTGTGGAACTGACGCCCGGTAGCTTACCGATGCCGGCGGCTGATGCGAAAGCGATATCCATGCTGCCCAATACAGGTTGAGCCACCGCGGTAGCGGCGCTTGCTGGTACGGGTTGGGTGCGCATCAAAGAGACAAAGTCGTTAAGATCCTGGCAGCCAAGGGACTGAGCAAAATGCGCGACGATCTCGGTACTGACACCGGCACGTTCGGCCAGCTGCTCAATGGTTGCCGTTGACGTGAATCCGGGATTATCCAGGATGGTTCGGGCAATTTTCGCCTCCTGGCGATTGAACGGGCTTTGGCGAAACTGAATGTGGTAAACGAGATCCATGACTGCAGTGTCCCTTCTGTTATGCCAATCGGCGATCTGTGTTCCAAACTAGCCTGTTTTTCGCGCGGCATAAAGCCATAACCAGAAGAATAAATTAATGAAAATAATTTTCAATTCATCCTGTGTAAAAACGAGATGCTCCTCTCATCGTTTAGTTGCCAATAATTTATCTTGCTGTTTTTAAAGGTTAAATAGGATTTATGGATTCTGTCTGCGAATAAAAGTCTATCGTCGATCACAGTGTTGAAAAAAATTTTCATGATAATTTTTAGTTAACAATTTGTTTTTTAAAGATTAAGTGAAAATCATAATCAAATCGTATGGATCTAAGGTATTTACAAGCGTGTTACAGCACTGTTTTATATTTGCACAGCCAAGGTGGCTAGTCACAATCGAGGCACCCAAAAATGCAAACAATCGTCTTATGCTGCGCTGCAGGAATGTCTACCAGCATGCTGGTACAAAAAATGAAAACCGAGGCACAAAAGCGTGCTTTGGATATTGAAATTGAAGCCGTACCCGTAGCGGATTTTGAACGCATCGTTGAAAGGGCGGACATTGTACTGTTAGGGCCACAGGTGAAATATGAACACGCGCGCCTTTCGGAACTGGCTGCCCCATTAGGCAAAACCGTTGCGGTTATTGATATGTTGGATTACGGCACCCTGCGTGGGGATAAGGTGCTGGACAAGGCACTGGGCCTGCTGGGCTGATAACACCCTGTGGGGCATTGCCCCTCAAACCCTATTTTTGATTATTTTACAGCGGATTATTTTATTAATCCGTCGGGGCTTGCTGTGCCTGGAATCAGGCCAGGGGAGGTAATGATGGATTTGGAAACGAGTGTTATGGAACTGCTGGTTCATGCCGGGAGTGCACGCAGTTCTCTGCTGTCGGCATTGCAACTGGCACGCCACGGTGAGTTTGACGCCGCGGATGTCAAGCTGGAAGAGGCGAAGTCCGGCATCGGCCGGGCGCATAGCATGCAGACGGAACTGATAGGCATGGACGAAGGCTGTGGAAAAATACCGGTCAGTTTAATTCTGGTGCATGCGCAGGACCATTTGATGAACGCGATGCTGATCCAGGATCTGGCCACTGACATGATCGAGCTTTATCGTCGTTTACCTCAAGGGGCAGGCAATGACTAAAATAACCGTAATTGGTGGTGGCAGTAGCTATACGCCAGAGCTGGTCGAAGGGTTGATCGCGCATTATCAGGATGTGCCATTGACCGAACTGGCGCTGGTGGATGTTGAATCCGGTCGGGAGAAAGTGGGCATCATTGCTGAACTGACCAAAAGAATGTTCAAACGTAACGGGTTGGAACAGGTGGTCGTTTCGGTGCATTTTTCGCTGGAGCCTGCCATCCGTGGTGCCCGCTTTGTGCTAACTCAACTGCGGGTGGGGCAATTGGCTGCCCGCGCAGCTGACGAACGCCTAGGGTTGAAATATCAACGTCTTGGACAGGAGACAACGGGCGTCGGTGGTTTTGCCAAAGCGCTACGGACCATTCCGGTGATGTTGGAGGTGGCCCGCACGGTGGAAGCCGTTGCACCGGATGCCTGGATCATCAACTTCACCAACCCTGCCGGGATCGTCACCGAAGCGGTATCACGCTACAGCAAGGCGAAGATCATCGGCGTGTGTAATGTGCCGATCACGATGCACCACATGATTTCCGACATGCTGAAAGCGCCGCACGATCAGGTGGATCTGCGTTTCGCCGGGTTGAACCATATGGTGTGGGTGCACCAGGTGACGCAAAGCGGCAAGGATGTCACCGCCGACGTATTGAACATGCTAAGCAATGGCGAAACGCTGTCGATGAATAACATCAAAGAGCTGCCGTGGCCGCCTGCGTTTTTACAGGCTCTGGGGGCGATTCCCTGCCCATATCACCGCTATTTTTATCAAACGGCTGGAATGCTGGAGGAAGAGATAGCCGCAGCTGCTGCGCAAGGGACCCGGGCTGAGCAAGTGATGAACGTTGAAGCGGAGTTATTTGCTTTGTATGCCGACCCCGCATTGGATAAGAAACCCGAACAACTGCGCTTCCGTGGCGGTGCGTTCTATTCTGAAGTGGCGGTCGAGTTGATCCGTGCCATTCATAACAACAGCGGTAAGGTGCTGGTGGTGAACACCCGCAATAACGGCGCTATTCAGGGCTTGCCGGACGATGCGGTGATTGAAACCAACTGTGTGATCGATGCACAGGGCGCACACCCACTGAGTTTTGGTCCGATGCCGCTGGCAATGAACGGGCTGACTCAACAGGTAAAAGATTTTGAACGGCTGACTATTGAGGCCGCCGTGCATGGCGATCGTCAAAGTGCGCTGTTGGCGTTGGTCGTGAATCCGTTGATTGGTGGTGTCGGCATTGCACAACCGTTGTTGGATGAGGTGCTGAGCCTGAATCAAGCCTATTTACCGCAGTTTAATTAAGTCGAAATTCCATAATAACAATCACGACAGAGCCGGCTTTGCCGGGCAGGGGGGATGATGGCGGGTTTAAATAGCATTCTTGAACGTTACGTATTGCCTACGGCGTTAAAAATCGCGGGGCAAAAACACATTTTGTCGGTGCGGGACGGCATAATTCTCAATATGCCCTTTATGTTGATTGGGTCATTCTTCCTGATCTTCGCCTATTTGCCGATCCCCAGTTATGCCAATCTGATGGGGGAGATATTCGGCGCGGCCTGGCGCGACAAATTGCTGTACCCGGTTAAGGCAACCTACGACATCATGGCGATTATCTCCAGCTTTGGCATCGCCTACCGGCTGGCGGAAAAATACCGCGGCATGGACCCGCTCAGTACCGGTGCTGTTTCGCTGGTGGCGTTCATCATGACCATTCCCCAGCACACGTTGTTTGCGCCAGTGAAAGGCGCGGCCGAGCAGATCGTCAAAGGCGTGTTGCCGATGAATTTTATCGGCAGTCAGGGGTTGTTTGTCGCGATTGTCGTCGCGTTGCTATCGACGGAAATCTACCGTTTTGTGCATAACCGTAACCTGGTGATCAACATGCCGGAAGGGGTTCCGCCCGCGGTGGCCAAATCCTTCTTGGCACTGATCCCAGGTTTTTGCGTATTGGCGGTGATATTGCTGTTGCGCCTTATCGTTGAAGCCACGCCGTTTGGCGATATCAACACCATGATCGCTACGCTGATCGGGATCCCGATGCACCACGTGGGCGGAACACTGCCGGGGATGATTTTCTCGGTAATCCTGATTGGTCTGCTATGGACATTGGGGCTGCATGGCGACGCCATTGTATTGGTCTTTATTCAGCCGGTGTGGCTGGCAAATATGTCGGAAAATCTGGTCGCATTTCAGAACAATCAACCGATCCCACACATCATTACTCAGCAATTTTACGATCTGTGGATTGCCCCCGGTGGGACAGGAGCCTTATTGGGATTGGTGATCTTTATGCTGGTGCGCAGCCGTAGTGCGCAGATGAAACAGTTGGGAAAAATTGCTGCGCCAGGTTGCCTGTTCAACATCAGCGAACCCATGGTGTTCGGTATTCCGTTGGTGATGAACCCGTATTTCTTCCTGCCCTTTATTTTGACGCCGGTAGTCTTGGTGATCGTGACTTACAGTGCGATGGCAACCGGGCTGGTAACGCCCCCAGTCGGTATCGCGTTGCCCTTCACCACGCCAATTTTCATTAGCGGTTATTTAGCAACCGGCGGCCATATATCGGGAACGGTGATCCAAGTCGTGAATCTTCTTATTTCAATGGCGATTTACTACCCGTTCTTCCGTGCCTGGGATAAGCAAAAATACCGTGAAGAAAATCATGCGGCTGCGTCGGTGCAAAGTGCTGTGGCGGGTGAACAAACCTCGACACCGTAATTATGCATACCCGTCAGGGAGGCCATCGCCGTTTTTGTAGAGAGTGACAAAAGTGGCGTGCCATAACACCAAAACCGCCGCCAGGCGGTTTTTTACTTGGCAGAGCGAGCGATGAAGCGTATTAGCGGAGGCTTTCGAGCCAGTGGAAAATGCGTGCAAGGTTGAGGGTAATATCGCCGATGTTAAATATCGCACCTACCCATACTGCAATCATGGCAGCCACTCCAATGACAACCGGCAGATCCATTTTATTCATTGGCTATCGTCTTCAATGGGTTAACAAGTTTTCAAGCCTAGCATTAATCGCTTCGGGGATAAAACCTCAGTCTAGGCTTGCCTGGATTTGGCATACCAAAAAAAGCCACCCGAAGGTGGCTTATCCAAAGAACGTTGTTTAGTCCAGTTTAGGGTGCTGGTCGATCAACGTTTGTCTTTTCTTTTCCAGTTCAGCGATCTGCTCATTGATGTCATCGACTTTCTGTTCGATGTTGTCGTAGTTCTCTTGCAGCAGCTCTTTGGCTTCCGACCGGTCCGATGCAGCCGGTGTGGCGCCGCGAAGCGGTTTATTGGCTGTTTCCTTCATGTACAACCCGGTGATCAGACCGATCACCGCAACGACCATCAGGTAGTAGGCCGGCATATAGAGGTTGCCGGTTGATTCGACTAACCATGCGGCAGCCGTTGGCGTTGCACCGGCAACCAGTACCGAGATGTTGAACGAGATCGCCAGGGCGCTGTAGCGAATATGCGTCGGGAACATCGCAGGCAAGATAGAAGCCATCACGCCAGTGAAGCAGTTGAGCAACACGGCCAACACTAATAGGCCAACGAAGATCAAGCCAATTACACTGCTGTTGATCAGAATAAAGCACGGTATCGCCAGCGCCAACAGGCCGATGCTGCCGCCGATGATAAACGGCTTACGGCCGATGCGATCGCTGGTCAGGCCGATGACCGGCTGTACAAACAGCATACCGATCATGACGGCGATGATGATCAGGACGCCGTGGTCTTCCGAATAATGCAGATTATGCGACAGGTAGCTCGGCATGTAGGTCAACAACATGTAATAAGTCACGTTGGTTGAAATTACGATACCGACACAGACCAGCAAGCTTTTCCAGTGCTTGGCGGCAATCTCCTTGAATGAGGTCTTCGGTGGATTTTCGATGGCGTTGCGATCTTCCTTTTCCATCTTATCCACATGCTGCTGGAACGCGGGGGTTTCTTCCAAGGCATGACGCAGGTAGAGGCCAATTAAGCCCAAAGGCGCAGCGATAAAGAACGGAATGCGCCAACCCCAATCGAGGAAATTAGTTTCACCCACGATGCTGGAAATCAGCACTACAACGCCAGCACCCATGACAAAGCCGGCAATGGAGCCGAAATCAAGCCAGCTTCCCATAAAGCCGCGCTTTCTGTCCGGTGAGTATTCGGCAACGAAGATGGCTGCACCAGAGTATTCGCCGCCCACTGAAAAGCCCTGCGCCAGCTTGGCCAGCAGCAGTAAGATCGGGGCCCAGATGCCGATCGACGCATACGAGGGGATCAGACCGATACAGAAAGTACTCACCGCCATAATAATAATGGTGATGGAAAGGACTTTTTGACGCCCGAACTTATCGCCCATGGCGCCAAAGAAGATGCCACCGAGCGGACGAACCAGGAAGGGGACAGAGAAGGTGGCCAGTGCGGCGATCATCTGTACGCCGGGAGTGGCGCCAGGGAAAAAGACTTGCCCAAGCGCGTAGGCCACAAAGCCATAGACGCCAAAGTCGAACCACTCCATTGCGTTGCCTAATGCAGCCGCGGTAATGGCCTTCTTGAGTTTGCTGTCGTCAATAATGGTGATGTCATTAATATGCATCGGTTTATGTCGTTTTTTTCTTAACTTCATATAATCATCCCTTAATCAATTTTAGTCGTACGTAAATTCGCAATCCTTCTGCCCAGTTATCAATTTGGCTAATCTAAGTGCTTTGCACAGAGATCGGCTATTGCCATTTTTTGTGTGACGCGAATCACGTAATATCTCAATTTTCACCGAGAATATGTCATTTAGGTGACTAATTATTTTGCATGTATAGCTTAACGTTATATCTTGCAGCGATCAAATTTAGCAGTTTATCTTATGTTTTTGCACCGAATTAGTGCATGAATCGATTAACTAATGTGCTGATTGGCGTTTTTTTGTCTGATTGTGGATGCGTAAAGTATAGGAAGAATTGCCACAAAAACCGGCAATGTTTATGTATTTGACGGGCGTGGAAAAAGGCCCGGCGGAATGCCAGGCCGATGTGTTATTGCGGGGAACCCCCAAATTCCAGATAAAGTTGCGCCAGGTTTTGGTACTGGTCAAAGCGGTTTTCATCCAGAGCTAGCTCCGCCAGCCGGCGGCGGTTTTGCGCATCTAGCCAGAAATTGATAGGGACTGCCCCTTGCCGGTAACGGCTTTCATTGAGTTGTTCAGATTTACGTGCCAATGCCAGCGCAGCGCGAAGATGCTTCTCTTGCGCGAGTAATTGCGTTCGTAACGAGAGGGCATTATCGACGTCAGCCATGGCTTTATAGAGAGCCTGTTTGAACTCAAGGACTTGCAGTTCATAGTCGCTGCGCGCAATGTTGATGTCGACGTTCATTTGCCGCCATTCAAGGAAAGGCAGCGACAGACCAGCCCCCACGCTGGCAAGCGGATTGCGCAAAAATTCCAGCAGGGCGCTGCTGCTGGCGCCTAAAGAACCTGTCAGGCTAAACGCCGGATAGTACTGCGTGCGTTTTATGTCGACGTTGGCCAGCGATTCACGCAAGCGAAGTTCTTTGGCGCTGATGTCCGGGCGATGCTGCAGGACGCTGGCTGGAATACCTGCATTGATTTGGGGCAGCGGGCCGGTTGGCAGACGCGTGGGTTCAACCAATGCGCTACCCGGCGGTGCGCCTAACAGAAGCGTCTGTTCGTTCAACGCTTGCTGACGTTCACGCAACAGGGCCAAATGGGTGCTTTCTTGATTGATTAGGCTCTGCTCTGCATCCACGACGTCCAACGAAGAGACGCTGCCCGCATGGTAGCGTGCGTTCGCCAATTGCAGCGTTTGTCGGGAGTACGCGATGCTTTGTTGGCTGACGCCGATCCGTTGATTGATAAAGCCGATACGCCAATAATTTTTACTGGCGCTGGCGAGCAATGCCAAGCGTGCGCTTTGTAAATCCTGTTGGGTTGCTTGGCTTGCCCATTCTGCGGCATCCCGTTGCCGTGCCAATTTACCCCACAGATCCACTTCATAGCTGACACCAAGGTTAGCGCTGCTGCTTTTGTTCCAGGCAGATGAATCGGAAAGAGCCGTATTTGCGCCGGTATTGAGTGACGCGTTCACGCTCGGTGCCGTGCTGATATCGACGCGCTGCGCTGCCAACTGGGCACGGTAAACACGTAACGCAGCCGCAGCCACATCGTTGTTGCTTACCATCACCTGTTGTAGCAGGCGGTCTAGCTGGGGATCGTGAAAATCCTGCCAGTCAAAGGGAACCGGTGTGGCTGCATCGGTTCCTGACTGCCAGTGAGCGGGGTAGTCCACCTTTGGTGGCTGATATTCACTTTTAAGCGTGTTGCCGCAGCCAGCACTGACGAGTGCTGCGACACATAATGCCAGGGGGGATAAAATTTTCATAAGTTACTCGCTGGCCAGTGAAATGACCGGATCCATCCGCGCCGCTTTTCGGGCAGGGAGATAACCAAAAATCATGCCGATCAAGGTGGAGCAGAAAAAGGCAATGGCGGCAGCCTGCCAGGAATAGATGGCGGTCAACATGCCACCTGCCAGCAGGGTAAACAGCGAGCCGGCGGCGAACGACAGTAAAATACCCAATACGCCGCCGATCAGGCAGACCAGCACAGCTTCGATCATAAATTGCTGCATTATGTCGCTACGTCTCGCCCCTACCGCCATACGCACGCCGATCTCATGTGTCCGTTCGGTTACTGAAACCAGCATGATATTCATCACGCCGAGGCTGCCGATGATCAGTGAGACGGAAGCAACCATCAGAATCAGCAGATTCAAGGTCATTGACGTGTGTTCGATCGATTTACGGTATTTATCGAGGTTGAACAGCATAAAGTCTTTGGCACCGTGGCGCTGGGTAAGTAACTGTTCAATGGCACTGACGGCGGCTTTATTGGAGACATCATCTTTCAACCTAATGCTGATACTGCTTAGCGTCGGTTTACCCACCATGCGGTACATCACAGTGGTGTAAGGCATCCAGACTCTGATGCGGTTTGGCGCGTAATCCTGGTTGCTTTGGACTACGCCAACGACCCGTGCGGGCACTGAGCCGAGAAACACGATTTGCCCCAGTGGCTCTACGCCGAACTCACCAAACAGTGAGCGGCGTGCGTTATCGTCAATGATCACTTCCTGTAACGCGTTGCGATCGTCCCGGAAAGTGCTGCCTTGTATTATCGTCAAGCCGTTAACGCGGAAGTAATCGCGCCCTACGCCGTTGATCGAGGCCGTGGCCGATTTGCTGCGAAAACGAATGCTGTCAGAAGCCGTAACCTCAGGGCTGACGCTGTCGACAAAGCTCTGGTGGGCCAGTGCGTCGGCGTCGGCGGGCACCAAGGTACGGATGCTGTCGATGGCGCCATCAAAAAAATCGCGCCCTGGATAGATGCTGACGACGTTAGTGCCCAACCCTTTGATATTCTCCAGCGTGCGTTGTTTAGCGCCTTCGCCCAGGGCAACTACCGTGACGACTGCGGCGATCCCGAAAATGATCCCAGTCATGGTCAGCGCAGTGCGCAGGCGATGGGCGTTCATTGCTTTGAGTGCCATGTGCAAGGATTCGCGGGTGCGATCGAGCAAGCTCTGCCAGTAACCTTGCGCCACTGGCTGGCTTTTTTGCAGGGAGGGCAGAGACCCTGGTGATTTACGGCCGCTGTCGGCGACGATCTCGCCGTCCTGCAGTTCGATGATACGTTGCGCATGCTGAGCCACTTTCATATCGTGGGTTACAATGACAACCGTATGGCCGCGCTGATTAAGTTCGCTAAGGATTTCCAGCACTTCCAGCCCGGATTTTGAGTCCAATGCGCCCGTGGGCTCATCTGCCAGGATGATTTCCGCACCGTTGATTAATGAGCGGGCGATGCTCACACGCTGTTGCTGGCCGCCGGAAAGCTGGCCAGGTTTGTGGTGTTCACGGCCTTCTAACCCGAGTCGAGCCAGCAGTTGTGCTGCGCGTTGGCGACGTTGGTCGCGTTTGCTGTTGGCGTAAATCGCAGGGATTTCAACATTCCCCAACGCGCTGATATCCGGCATCAAATGATAACGCTGGAAAATAAATCCGATATGTTCACGGCGCAGTTTGGCCAGTTCGTCTGGTGACAGGTGAGCGGCATTATGGCCATTGATGTAATAGTCGCCCTGGTCCGGCACATCCAGACAGCCAATGATATTCATTAGCGTTGACTTGCCTGAACCCGAGGCACCAATGATGGCGACCAACTCCCCGGCAGCGATCTTCAGGTTGATGTTTTTCAGTACGGTGAGTGGCTGACTGCTATTGGTATAGGTGCGGCCAATACCTTTCAACTCAATGATGGTATTCACAGTGATAGACCATCCTCGTCAGCTTTGGCACTTTCCTGTGCCAGCACGACGTTTTCACCGGCCGTCAGCCCGGACAAGATCTGAATATCAACGTTATTGGTAATACCGGTTTTTACGTCACGCATTTCTAACCGGTTATCACGGGTCAGTACCTGTACTTGCTGTTTTTTGTCGGCGGTTTTATGTACTGCCTGAGCGGGTATCAGTAATGTGTTTTTTGCTTCGCCCAGCAGTAACGAAACCTGAGCTGTCATGGCAATCCGTAGACGGTTGTCTGCGTTGGGCACGTCCAAAAGCGCGTTGTAATACACCGATGCATTGGATGCACCTGAGCCTGATGCGGAACTGCTGCTGGAGAGCGAGTCGTCTTTCATTACCGACTCAGGGGCCAACTCGACAGTTCGCAACGTGGCGTCATAACGCTTGTCTGGTTCGGAAAAAATCGTGAAGTAGGCTTTCTGTCCCTGAGATACACGCGTAATGTCGGCCTCGGAAATCTGCGCCTTGATGGTCATCACATCCAATTGGGCCAGTTTAACGATGGTCGGGGCGCTCTGGTTGGCATTCACCGTTTGCCCCTGCTGTGTAATTACCGCAATCACGATACCGTCCATCGGCGCCAGAATCCGGGTGTAGCTCAACTCCACCTTTTTCTTGTCCACCTCAATCTGTGCTTGCACGATGCGAGCATTCAGCGCGACCAGTTCGGCGCGGGTGGCGGCGAGGGTCGCCTCTGCCGTTTCAAAATCTTCACGTGAACCGGCTTCATCATCCAACATGCGCTTTTGGCGTTTAAAGCGAGACTCGGCTTGTTTTAACAGTGCCTGTTTGGCCAGCAAATCAGCCTTGGCAACGTTGAGTGCGGCTTCGGCGTTGCGCAGATTATTGCGTTGCGGCAAGTCATCAATGTCGGCGATGGGTTGGCCTTTGGTGACTCGCTCGCCCAGTTTAACCTTCAGGGATTTGACTTGACCGGACACCTGCGCACCCACGTTAACCCGCTCGAAAGCATCCAGCTTACCTGTGGCCAGTACGGCATTTTCAATATTGCCCTCACGTACGGGAGCGGTGACATAGGCAGCCTGAGAAGGGTTTTGCAGCGAGAACAGCACAACCAGGATAATGACGACCAGCAGAATACCGGCGAGGATAAACGCCAAATGGCGTGGTGTGACTTTCATTGTGTTATCCATAACAGAGGAAACGATGGCTCCAGAAAACCTAATAGTCGCATCCAGCGCTTTAACTAACAATAAACACGCGGCAGTCGATACTGCAAAAGTTTCACTTATTAACTATCGCGGGATGAAAGCAATAGGCAGGCATGAATATAAAGTGAGCGAAATTTTAAGAATTCTCTGTAAAATCAGTCGGTCATGCCTAGATAACTTGAATCCACAGCATTAATATGGATAATGACGCCCCGAAGCGAAGGAATGCGCTATTAACTCAGTTGGCAGAGTGATTGGTTTTATCATGCTTATTTGGCTACAAAATTGATAGACGCGGGTTCGAGTCCTGCATAGCGCGCCAGCTTCCTTCTAAGGAATTGCTATCGTAAAGCGCACCCGGGTTGATTTGCACTATCGGCTCCTTGTTGGGATTTTCGGGTGCGCTTTCCCGTAACCGTTTCTCTTCCTTTCTTTTATCTTCTTCTCTTGTGATCGATCTTTGCTAGACTGAGATCAGGCAGGTATGCTGCCCGGTAACAGGAGATCGCTATGTCTGAGTCCGATCAACTGCAGGAATTATTGCAACGTGTAGCGGCACTTGAAGCCAGAGAAAAGTCGCTAACAGCAGCTTCCAACGCTTATCAAGCGATCATCACCACCATGCTCGGAAACCTGGAACCCCAGGAGCGGGACAAAATTATTGCGATGATCGATCAGGCCCATGAGCTTGCTTATGCTCGTGCGATTCAACGGTGCAACGAGCCGCAAAAACAAAAAATCAAACAAGCAGATGATATCGCTCAGCGGATGTTTATGTTCGCCCAAGGCAAAAACTCTCTGCAGCGCTAATTGCCATAGGTATAACAGTTGCCGATTTTAAATTGCATAACTGATCTACCTGGGCAAACTGTACTTGTGTTAGTTTGTGGGAAGATTATTGCTATCAATAATGCCCCCCAGGCATAAGGTTGTAACGATGGACGCGATTAAAAGCATCTTGGTAAAAGAAATCGAGCGGATCAATCGACAGGAAGGGCGCGACGGTAAGCTGCGGTTTAACAGCGAATTTGCCCGCGATCACCGTTATCTGTGTCTCGCCATGTTTGCCGGTTATTTCGCTGTGATCGCCGTGATGTACCAAGTCCCTTATATGGGCTTCATTTCGTTTTTAGCATTCACTGCCTTTGTTTTGTTCATGTTCGCGATGCTGCTGATTGAAATCAAACCGGTCTATCGTTTTGAAGATATCGGGGTGTTGGATCTGCGCGTATGCTATAACGGCGAATGGTATTTCACTCGCGCGCTCTCTCCGCAGTCGGTGAAGGCCCTGTTGGATGAGCCGATGATCGGTGCGGCGATGAAAACGCGCATGCAGGAAATCATCGCCAATAAAGGCGAGATCGATTTTTATGACGTTTACGATCTGGCGTATTCAAAGAAGCCGCAGGATGAACAACCGCAGGTGGCCGTGCTTAACTGAAGGGTTTCAGACTGCGTAGTTGTCGATTATACTCACGCTTTGAAGCCTGGTTAGCCTGTGGAGTTTACGATGAGTGATGATATTTTCGATTTTGATATCGATGCAGAATTAGCGCAAGCAGAAGAAAAAGCGGCGCAGAAGGCGAAAGAGCTCCCCGAGATCCTTGAGGATGAAGCGGACTGCGAAGGTTGTAAGATCTGAGCGCCATCGCCAATAAAAAAACCGCTGCGGCGGTTTTTTTTATGTCTAAATCGAGATGTTGCAGACAAAAAAAAGCCCGTTTCAGGCGGGCCAACACTTAAGAAGTATGAGGGCTTATTGTTATTACTGTCTGCACTGAGCATACGCGCAATGGTCTGCAAGAGATGTCGATATATTGTAACAAAATGGTTGTTGCTATGTGTCGCTGTTACTTGCGCCAGGCTAATGGTTTAATCCAGCAAAAATCCCCAAACCAGCAGCACTGCCACGATGATCAGGCAGAGCGCAGAGACGGTAACCAGTATTTTTCCTAGAATATCTTTTTCTTGTTGCTGCTGTGCCACGTTACAGTTATCCAATTAAGAGTCTATGGATCAAATCGGCGATACCCAGGTCCAGCACGATGATCGTCAGTGCAATACCCAGCATAGCCGATAGAAATTGAGTTTTACTGTTCAAATCAATTACCCATCACCGCGATGCGGCGTTCCCAGAGTAAAAGGTTAAAACGTCGGGCTGAACGCCCAGTTTTGATAATCACAGAGTTTAAGAACCTTTCTCAACCTATAAGTTCCGTCTGTTTTGAGGTGGCCGCTGCGGGTAGTGAGACGCAACGGCCTATGTTGCTCAAGGATCAGTCAGTAACAATTCTTACGCCAATCTTACTGATGGCATTGCCATCCATTTCAGCAATGGTCCAGGTCAGGCCATCCCATTCAACCTGATCGCCCACCACGGGCTCACCGCCAATCAGTTGAATCACGAATTGGCCAAGCGTTTGTTGCTCATCCACACCTTCATGCAGGTTAAGCCCATACACTTGCGAAATGTCGCTTAGGCGTGCGTCCGACTGCAAGATAAAGTCGCCGAAGAACCGCTCATCCAGCGTCACTACTGGCGCCTGGCTGAACAGTTTCCCCAGGACGGGCAAATCATGTTCGTGGCCGATAACGCACAGAATGTCATCCTCACGCAGCCGTGTACTGCCGCTAGGGTGCAACAATTCCTTCCCGCGGAAGAGTGCGGCAATACGCGTGCCGGGGGGCATTTTAAGTTCACGCAGCGCTGCGCCGACGCACCAATTTTCTGACGAGAGTTGATAAACAAACTGCTCCCACTGGTTTTCTGGGTGTACGTCTAACCCAACCCGGGAAATCGGTGCCAGTGCGGGTGGGACGATCACCTTGGCTTTTCTCGCAGCGAACGACAGCGTTGTGCCTTGCAGCAGCAATGAAACCAATACGACAAAGAAAGCCACATTGAAGAACAGCTGCGCATTGGGCAACCCAGCCATCATTGGGAAGACGGCAAGAATAACCGGTACGGCGCCGCGTAGACCGACCCAGGAGATAAAGCTGCGCTCGCGCAGGGTAAAGCTGCGGAACGGCAGCAACCCGATAAACACCGAAAGCGGCCTGGCGAACAAAATCATCCATAGCGACAGCAGCAGGGCAGGGATGGCGATAGGCAACAACTCGTGCGGGTTGAGCAGCAGGCCCAACACCAGAAACATGCCGATTTGGCTCAACCAAGCCAAGCCGTCAAAGGTTTGGACAATGCCATGCCGGTTGCGGATAGGACGATTGCCCAACATCAGGCCGCACAGATACACCGCCAGAATGCCGCTGCCGTCCAGTGCCGTTGTCAGCGCAAAGATTAAGATGCCGCCGCTCACGGCGAGCAATGGATATAAGCCTTCTGCCAGTTTGATATGGTTGATTAACGTCAGTAACAGCCAACCGCCGCCAAGACCAAATACGATCCCCATACCAAACTGTTGCAGTAGGTGGAGAGGGAACATCCAGCTCAGGGTGGTTTCGCCGGCGGCGATCATCGCAATCAGGGTGATGGTAAGAAACACCGCCATTGGGTCGTTGCTGCCAGATTCAATCTCCAGCGTGGCACTGACACGTTCGTTAAGCCCTTTACCGCCCAGCAATGAAAATACCGCAGCGGCGTCGGTAGAGCCGATAATGGCGCCAATCAGCATGCCCTGCAACAGATCGAGGTTGAACAGCCAGGCGGCAGCGAGGCCGGTCAACCCCGCGGTGATCACCACCCCGATGGTCGCAAGAGAGAGCGCGGGCCAGAGTGCAACACGGAATGAACTGACGCGGGTACGCATCCCCCCGTCCAGCAGAATCACGGCGAGTGCCAGGTTGCTGACGAGATAGGCCACAGGATAATTACTGAATACGATGCCGCCCGGCCCATCGACACCTGCCAACATGCCTATGGCCAGGAAGATGACCAGGATGGGAATACCCAGACGCGAAGAAAATGAACTGAGAAGAATACTTGCTCCCACCAACACGGCACCGATGATGAACAAACTGTTAATGGTGCTGGCATCCAAAATAACGTTCTCCTGCAGGCTGGGGAAAAGGCGTTGCGCGCGGGCGCAGATACCCCATGATGATAGCCTGTTTTTTGGGTAAAACGCCAAGGCTGATTAGGAAAAGATTTTGCATTTATTGTCATTTAAGAGGGGAAGCATGAGGAAGGGCAGAGAAATGGGTGAACTTCTTACTTTTACCTATATTTATCAGAACACTGTAGTTCTATGCGTTCAATAATCCTGCTTTCTGTAGCGGTAGTGAGCAGGAAAAACCATTAAACCCCCGCGAGGAGGCTTAATGGTTTGCAGGCAGGGTGTCGTTAATGATCGAGTGATTGCAGGGCTCGCTTGATCAGCTCAGCCGCCAGTTTTCGTTCTGACTCTGAAATGCCATCAAGGTTGAGGCTGGAGAGCTCAGTGACCAGAATACTGCGATCCTTGCCGCTGATTGACGAATCCAGTGCGGAAAGTAACCGACCAAGGATTTTCAATAGGGTGGCATTTTCCGGTACGGCTTCCTGCGCCGAAGTGTCTTTATCATCAGTCATTAAAAAATCCTCTCTGTCGTGACGGAAGGGCGATACTGCAAGCTTTGCCGCGATAACGGCAATGCCGTCCCTCAGGGTTCATTGAGCCCAATCGCTACCGTAAGGCAGGGATGTGGATTTCCACTTATGCGTTGCAGTTATAACAACTAGCAACAATATGCTCCAGCATAACTTTGCCTTAACTTTCGCCATGGGTGTGAGCAATGTGTGCTCAGTATCGGAAATGGAGGGCCGCTCTGGCGTGGGAGAAATGATAGCGGTTCTGATGTACAGCGATATGACAGTGAAGGGCCCGGTAAGCAGAAACGATTACCGGGCGGTTGGCTTATTGCGGCTTACCGGAGAACAGGAAACGAATCAGCGGAATGCGCTTGTGCAACTCATATAAGGCGAAGGCGCAGGAGAAGACAAACACCAATCCTGCCAGAAAACCCAGTAGGTTATTGTTGATATGCGGCGTCACAAAAGCGCCATATATCAGAGTCAGCGGATGGTGCACCAGATATATAAACAGCGATGCATTGACCAGATAAGTGATTCGTGGCGAATGATAGTTCAGCAGGTTATGCCCGAATGAGAAAATCACGTTGGCCATCAGGATCCCCAACAGGGTTTTGATCAGCACTTCCAGCTCGAACATATAGCTACTGTGGGCCAGATACTTCTGATTCAGCATGTAGGCTATGAACAACAGCAAGGAGCCCAGCAGCGACCAGGCCGAAGGTTTGAGGAAAATCTCTTTAAGCCACACGTACTTAAATGCGTAAGCGCCAAGGATAAAGAACGGCAGGTAGAACATCGTCTCCATCACCACGAAATTGAACATGCCGTTGGACAGTAAATGAGGGGCGACAATTAAAATAATACGGTGCGCGGCCGAATAGCATAACGCATAAATAAGAAAGAACAGTGAGATGTTTCCTAATCCAGTCATTTTATTTATGGGATAGGGAATGACCTGCGTTTTTTGCGCCTTGATCTTTTTGAAAAGATAAAAACAGGCGGTGGTCAGTAATGACAGCGTTAATAAAAACCACAGGTGAGAAATCAGTTCCCAAACCGTTACATTTATTTTCTGGTAGAGCGAAAAGTTGTCCCAGCCGTTTAATTTATCGGTGAAATATTTCAGCATGAAAAATTGGGGAACAGTTATTAACGGGATCGAGCTCAGTAATGGGATTGCGACGCGTTCCAGTCTGACCTTCAACCACTTATGGCGCTCATAGCGTTCATATAGCATGTAGGAGAAGTAGCCTGAAATCACGAAGAACACCTGCATGCGGAAGGCATGAATGAAGTCGTTCAGCACTGTCAGCGAGAATGAGGGCGTAGCGCTGTTTACTGCCCAGGCATGGCTTGAATAGATCAAGGAGAGATGAAAAGGGATGCCGAGCAACATCAAATAAGCCCGGATTGAATCGAGGAAAAACTCGCGTTGGTTGCTGCCGTTTGTCATAGGTTACCGCTGGTGATTTTATCGAGAGGTCATTAACACGCTTAATAAGTCGGCAATGGTTAAATCGCAATCCCAAACCCTACTATACCGTTTCACATTTTTCCATAGCGTCTTGTTGCGCGGCTTGCTACGCTGGTGTTTAGTCAGCTGCTTAAACAATGAGCCATAAACATGAACCATCCATTTATCATGTTGTCGGAAAGCTGAATAATCCATTAATATGGATTTAAATGATTTGAGCACACGAATAGGGGGGGATGTGCTAGTTAATATATTATCCAAAAAGCCACGCGCCGCGAGCGTACGTTGGTTAGGTGCGACCGTTTTGTTCACGCTGTTTACTTCGCAAGCATGGGCTTTTTCTATCGATGATGTTGCCAAGCAGGCGCAGGATCTGGCAGGGAAAGGCTTTGAGGCTCCGAAGAGCAACCTTCCTTCTCAATTCCGTGAGATGAAATTCGCGGATTACCAGCAGATTCAGTTCAATCACGATAAAGCCTATTGGAACAAACTGAAAACCCCTTTCAAGCTTGAGTTTTATCATCAGGGGATGTACTTCGACACGCCGGTGAAAATCAACGAAGTCACCGCAACAAGTGTAAAAGAGATCAAGTACAGCCCTGACTACTTCAACTTTGGTTCGGTGAAGCACGATCCGGATTCTGTGAAAAACCTTGGCTTTGCTGGTTTCAAGGTGATTTACCCGATCAACAGTGCAGACAAGAACGACGAAATTATGAGCCTGCTGGGCGCGAGTTACTTCCGCGTGGTGGGTAAAGGGCAGGTGTACGGGCTGTCAGCGCGTGGCTTGGCGATTGATACCGCGCTCCCTTCAGGCGAAGAGTTCCCGCGTTTCCGCGAATTCTGGGTCGAACGTCCTAAGCAAGGCGACAAGCATCTGGTGATTTACGCGCTGTTGGATTCGCCGCGTGCCACCGGGGCTTACCGTTTTGTGGTCTATCCGGGCCGCGATACCACTGTGGACGTCGAGTCTAAAGTGTTCCTGCGCGACAAGGTCGGCAAGCTGGGCATGGCACCGCTAACCAGTATGTACCTGTTCGGGCCAAGTCAGCCGTCGCCAACCCTGAACTACCGTCCGGCATTGCATGACTCCAATGGTTTGTCGATCCATGCGGGTAATGGCGAATGGATCTGGCGTCCGCTGAATAATCCGAAGCACCTGTCAGTCAGCACTTATCAGGTCGAAAATCCTAAAGGTTTCGGTCTGCTGCAGCGTGGTCGCAATTTCAAGGATTACGAAGATCTGGACGATCGTTACGATCTGCGTCCAAGTGCCTGGATTGAGCCGCGCGGTGACTGGGGCAAGGGTAAAGTTGAGCTGGTGGAAATCCCAACGGCGGACGAAACCAATGACAACATTGTTGCCTTCTGGACGCCGGACGTCTTACCGGACGCTAAAACAGCGTTGACCCTGAGCTATCGTCTGCATTTCACGCGTGATGAAGACAAACTGCATTCGCAGGACATTGCGTATGTTAGCCAAACCATGCGTTCTACCGGTGACGTGAAACAGTCCAACCTGATTCGTGAACCCGATGGTAGCGTGGCCTTCCTGGTTGACTTCGTTGGCCCAGTGCTGAAAGGCCTGGACGGCGCTACACCGGTTGCCGCTCAAGTGAGTATCGGCGATAACGGGGAAATGGTAGAAAACAATGTCCGCTATAACCCAGTGACCAAAGGCTGGCGTTTGACGCTGCGTCTGAAAGTTAAAGACGACAAAAAGCCGGTAGAAATGCGCGCAGCGCTGGTCAATGGTGATAAGACCCTGTCTGAAACCTGGAGCTATCAGCTACCTGCCAATGAATAAGCCTACTCAACGTGCCCAGGATTATCTTGCGGCAATGCCTCTGACCGCTGAGCGGTCAGAGGCGCTTAAACCACAACCGGGTGCGGATGACGCTCAGGCACTGGAGGCGCTCCATCGTAAGATGGGCGCTACCGATGCCAACGTTGATACGCTGTCGGCGGATGACGTGGCGTTGGCCTCGGTCAAGGCGCGTATTGAAAGCGCCTGGCCGGATGCGGTCCGCGACGACGATTTTGATACCGATGTGGAAGGGCGCAGCATTCTTAAGGCCACGCCGCCGATTAAACGTACCAGTATGTTCCCCGAAGCGTGGCGCACGAATCCAGTGGCGCGTTTTTGGGATTCTCTGTTAGGTCGTACGCCGCACAATCGTCACGCGACCAAGGAAGAGGCCGACGCAGAAAACCGCTGGCGTGTGGTGGGGTCTATGCGCCGTTATGTGCTGTTGGTACTGATGCTGGTGCAGACCGGTATCGCCACGTGGTACATGAAAACCATCTTGCCGTATCAGGGCTGGGCGTTGATCGATCCAATGGCCATGTGGGATCAGGACCTGATGCAGTCAGTATTGCAACTGCTGCCTTATGTGCTGCAAACCGGCATTTTGATCCTGTTCGCTATTTTGTTCTGCTGGGTTTCTGCGGGGTTCTGGACTGCGCTGATGGGCTTCTTGCAGTTGCTGATCGGCAAAGACAAATACAGTATCTCCTCCACCATCAAGGGCGATGAGCCAATCAACCCGGCGCACCGTACCGCCTTGATTATGCCGATCTGTAACGAGGACGTCGAACGTGTGTTCGCCGGCCTGCGTGCGACCTATGAGTCCGTTGCCGCCACCGGTCAGCTCGAACATTTTGATATCTACGTGCTGAGCGACAGCTACGACCCGGATATCTGCATGGCGGAACAGAAAGCCTGGATGGAACTGTGCCGTGACGTAGACGGCCACGGTCGTATCTTCTACCGCCGCCGCCGCCGCCGTGTGAAACGCAAAAGCGGTAACATCGACGATTTCTGTCGTCGCTGGGGCGGTGAGTACAGCTACATGGTGATTCTGGACGCTGACAGCGTGATGAGCGGTGAGTGTTTGACCGGTCTGGTACGCTTGATGGAAGCTAACCCGAACGCCGGTATTATCCAGTCTGCGCCGAAAGCGTCGGGCATGGATACGCTGTACGCTCGGGTGCAACAGTTTGCTACCCGGGTTTACGGACCGCTGTTTACGGCAGGCCTGCATTTTTGGCAGTTGGGTGAATCTCACTACTGGGGTCATAACGCGATTATCCGCGTGAAGCCGTTTATTGAGCACTGTGCGTTGGCACCGTTGCCGGGTGAAGGCTCTTTCGCCGGTTCTATCTTGTCGCATGACTTTGTAGAAGCTGCGCTGATGCGCCGTGCCGGTTGGGGAGTGTGGATAGCTTATGATCTGCCGGGCAGCTATGAAGAATTGCCGCCAAACCTGCTGGATGAACTGAAACGTGACCGCCGCTGGTGCCACGGCAACCTGATGAACTTCCGTCTGTTCCTGGTCAAAGGCATGCACCCGGTACACCGTGCAGTGTTCTTGACCGGCGTGATGTCCTATTTGTCGGCACCGCTATGGTTTATGTTCCTGGCCTTATCTACCGCATTGCAGGTGGTGCATACCCTGATGGAGCCGCAGTACTTCCTGCAGCCACGTCAGCTGTTCCCGGTATGGCCGCAGTGGCGTCCTGAACTGGCGATCGCCCTGTTCTCTACCACGCTGGTGCTGTTATTCTTGCCTAAGTTGCTCAGTATCGTGCTGATTTGGGCTAAAGGGGCCAAGGAATATGGCGGTGGTGTACGTCTGTTCCTGTCAATGCTGTTGGAAATGCTGTTCTCGGTATTGCTGGCGCCCGTACGTATGCTGTTCCATACCGTGTTTGTGGTCAGTGCCTTCCTCGGTTGGGAAGTGGTGTGGAACTCGCCGCAACGTGACGATGATGACACGCCATGGAGCGAAGCCTTTAAACGTCATGGTTCACAGATGCTGCTCGGTCTGGTCTGGGCTGGCGGTATGGCTTGGCTTGATCTGCGTTTCCTGTGGTGGTTGTCGCCGATTGTCTTCTCCCTGATCTTGTCACCGATCGTTTCGGCTTTGTCGAGCCGAGCAACCTTGGGTATCAAGAGTAAGCGTGCCAAGCTGTTCCTGATCCCAGAAGAGTACTCGCCGCCGCGCGAACTCCTGGCGACGGAAGCGTATCTGCAGCTTAACCGTGAACGTGCGCTGGCGAATGGCTTTATGCATGCCGTGGTTAACCCGTCATTTAACGCGTTGGCGGCTGCGCTGGCGACCGCGCGTCACCACTTGCGCGGTGCTATCGAGCGCAATCGTGAAGAACGGGTGAATGAGGCATTGCAACTGGGGCCAGAGAAATTGGTGAAGGGCAAACGCCTGGAGCTGCTAAGCGACCCTGTTGCCCTGTCGCGGTTGCATCAACGTGTCTGGTTGTTGCCGGAGGGTGTCGCCTGGCGTGAACACTACCAGCAATTGCCACACAACGAAAAGGCTCATCCGGTTGGCCAGCGTTAAACGCTGAATCGGCTGTCTCAACGGGGAATACGCATAGCGTGTTCCCCGTTTTTTTTGGCTTGTCGCTGACGTAATGCTGATAATCTGAAAGGCAAAAACTATGTTAAAATTTGCTCCGGGCGTTGTTTATTTTCGGAACAACCAGGTCTAAGAGTCAATGTGGTGAATCTCTCTTCTTTTCTTCGGCTGGCATTATTGGCAACGGGTGTGACGCTGTTAAGCGGCTGCGGCAGTATTATCAGCCGCACAGTACCGGGCGCCGGGCACGGCCATCAATACTACCCGGGTGTGCAATGGGATCTGCGCGATACGCCCTGGCGCTATGTCACGGTGATCGATGTGCCGCTGTCGATGGTGGTGGACACCTTTATGCTGCCGTTTGATGCACAGCACGGGCCTTACGAATAAGGTTAGCTTTGAGTGGCAAACACCAACAGTTGATACCCTTGCCGGCCGCACTGGAATGGGGCCAGCACCGTCATTTTTAATCCCTGCTGATGAGCCGCCAACGAGTGCGGGTTGTTGTTGTCAATAAACAGGGCGCCCACATCAAATCTCTCACGGGTGTGCGTTTTGACGGCGGCGAACAACTGCTTCAGCACACCTTTGCCACGCCAGGCGGTATTCAGGCACACCGGGCCGTACATAAATACCCGCTGTTCACTCAACGGTCGTCCGTTGAAGGACTCGCCGGCAAGTTTTTCCAGCATTGCATCCACTACCGGCGGTCGCGGCTGTGCGTCCGTGGTCATCAGACAGACAAAACCGGCCAACGCCCGATCTTCAACCGCGACCAGAATACCGAGCCCCTGGTTAATGCGCGCCAATTGCGCTTCGTTCATGTTAGAAACAATAAAACCCTGACGCTTTTGGCTGTCGCTTAAATTGGCCGGGATATTTTGTGTTTGCAGCTGCAGAATGGCGGGGTAATCTTCGGGGCGTGCCTGACGGATAATCATAATGCCTCTTTGAAAATTATGGGGATTATGGGCGGGATTTTGCTTGCTCCCGCCCGTTATTATTCAACGTTCGTCCCACTCATCGGCCGCGGTCTGGCCCTCTTCGGTATCCAAGGGTGGGTCGAGTTGGAAATCACCTTCTTCCCACTCGTGCAGCGTATTTTCGTCTATCCATTCGGCGCTAATCTCGACTTCGTCATAATCACCGTCAAAAATGGCTTGGGCAGCGGCACCACTGCGTAATGTCAGACATTCAACCGATTCGCCTTCTTGCTCGAAAAACTCGGCCTGCCACATGGTCTCACCATCCAACATCACGTATTTTTGCAGATTGAACTGCTGCGGTACCGGGGGTTCATCATCGTCTCCCCCTTCTGCTGATTCAATAAATTCCTCGCGTGCTGCTTCAATCGCGTCTTCCAGGGTTGCATACAGGCTCATATTCTTCTCCCGTCCCATGAGGTTAATAAAGGATCTTTAAGGGCGCAACGCGCCATGGCTAACATCAGAATTAATTGTTGCCGCACTGGCGCAGGATGCAAATTTTTTATTGTCCGTTTTGCGACGAAGGTTGTCCGCTGAGCTGGAGCAGGGGATCACCCGGCGGGAAATAATACGCTATTGCTTATGACAGCCCAGGAGATCGCCATGTTAACCAATCCATCAATCAAATATCGCCCATTCCCTCCGGTGACGTTACCTGACCGCCAATGGCCAGGGCGTACCTTGCAGCAGGCTCCCCGCTGGTGCTCCAGCGATCTGCGTGACGGCAATCAGGCGCTGGCGGAACCCATGGATAATGTTCGCAAACGCCAGTTCTACCAGTTGTTGTTGGCGTGTGGGTTCAAAGAGATTGAGGTGGCATTTCCTTCTGCGTCGCAAACAGATTTTGATTTTGTCCGCTCGTTGATTGATGAACGACTGATCCCGGATGACGTCAATATTCAGGTACTGACTCAGTCACGAGATGATCTGATTGATCGAACTTTTGAGGCACTGCGTGGCATCCCGCGCGCCATCGTTCATTTATATAACGCTACTGCGCCGATGTTCCGCGACATTGTGTTCAAGCAGGACAAGGCGGCGACGGTTGCGCTGGCGGTGAACGGTGCACTGCGCATCCGCCAGCAGTGCGAGCTGCAGCCGGAAACGGCCTGGTCTTTTGAGTATTCGCCGGAAACGTTTTGTTTTACCGAGCTGGAGTTTGCGCTGGAGATTTGTGAAGCGGTTGCTGATGTGTGGCAGCCTGGCCCAGGGCGGCCCATGATTATCAACCTGCCGGCCACGGTCGAAGTGAGTACGCCGAATGTTTACGCCGATCAGATTGAGTGGTTTTGTCGTCGCTTCAGTCAGCGTAACAGCGTGACCATCAGCGTGCATCCGCATAACGATCGGGGGACGGGGGTGGCCTGCGCCGAACTGGCGATGCTGGCCGGTGCCGATCGGGTGGAAGGTTGCCTGTTCGGCAACGGTGAACGCACCGGCAATGTCGATCTGGTGACGCTGGCACTCAATCTGTATACCCAGGGCATTGCGCCGGGGCTGGATTTCAGCCAGTTGAAGCACGTTGTTGAGGTGGTCGAACAGTGTAATCAGTTACCGGTACATCCGCGGCATCCTTATGCTGGCGAGCTGGTTTTCACCGCCTTTTCCGGTTCACATCAAGATGCGATCAAAAAAGGGTTTGCTGTCCAACAGCATCGACAGGACGGTCTGTGGCAAGTGCCTTATCTGCCGCTTGATCCGGCGGACGTCGGTTGCAGTTATGAAGCGGTGATTCGGGTTAACAGCCAATCAGGCAAAAGCGGGGCGGCTTGGTTACTGGAACAAAACCATGGGCTGTCGTTGCCGCGTGGGTTACAGATTGATTTCAGCAAGGTGGTGCAGCAAGCGACGGATGGCAGCGGCAAAGAGATGACCACTGCCGAGCTGTGGCGCTTGTTTCGTATCAACTATGGTCTGGTGGAGCAACCGCGTTTGCAATTGCTGAGCTATCAGACGGAAAGCCACGGCGTCGAGGCCTACAGCTTTAGTGCTCGGGTGTTGTTTGACGGGCATCAACAACGGTTACTGGGGGTTGGCAACGGCCTGCTGTCCAGTGCGGTGGATGCGTTGCGCCAACGGTTTGGCTTGAGTATGGCAATAGAAGACTACCATGAGCACACGTTAGGGCATCAGAGCCACAGCCGTGCGGTTGCCTATATTCGCTGTACTCTGGCGCATGGCGAGGCCGCTTACGGTGTGGGAATCGACGTCGATTCCGCCAGCGCCTCGCTGCAAGCGTTATTCAATGTTGCGGCGCGCTACCTGGTGAAGTAAGCGCTGGGTGCAACGCCCAATACGCGGCGAAACATGGCGCTGAAAGCACTCGGGCTGTCGTAGCCTAAATCCAGCGCCACTTCCAATACTGAATGCCCGGCAGCCAGGGCGTTCAGTGCGGCCAGTAAACGTGCACGGCGTACCCAATCGCCAAAGCGCAACCCTGTCTCTCGTTGGAATCGGCGCGACAGTGTGCGGCCGCTGACGTTGATGTAACCGGCGGCGTGCTCTAATTCCCAGGGGTGTGCCAAGGATTGCTGAATATGTCTGCACAACGACAGTAAAGCTTCACTGCGGGGTTCTGGCAAATTCAACGGCAGAATCGGCAGGACGCGCAACTCATCCAGAATCAGCTCCATGATCCGCTCCTCACGACCGCCTACGGGATAATCCACCGCAATATCCATCGCGCAGATAATCAGCTCGCGCAGCAGCGGTGAGATTTGTACCACCTCGCAGCGTGCAGGGAGATCGGCGCGTGCCAGCGGATCGACCAATAGGGCTCTTGCCGCCACTCTGCCGGTGATGCGTAGGCTGTGTTCAACCCGTGCAGGCAACCAGACACCCCGCCCAGGTGGCACCACCCAGCTTCCCTGACGGGTATTCACCTGTACCACGCCGCTAAGACTGTGAATTAATTGCGCACAGTCATGGTAGTGAGGCGGTTCGAAGTCGCCGTGTTGATAATCTTTGGAGACCGGCACAATTGAGCGATTGGCGGGCACAGCGCCATGGAAAAGCAGCATTATTGGGGCATCCCGATACGCGGAGAAATGATAACGGCAGCATGCCATGCTGAAACATTTCGTACCAGCCTATGGCAGAGTGATAAATTATAGTATATAAACATATAATATATAATTTAGTATATTGTTTGGGGTGAAGCAATGGATATCGGCAGTATGCGACAGGCGGCGGCACAGGCAGGAACGCTGCTGCGGGCGCTGGGTAATGAGGACCGTTTGCTACTTCTTTGCCAGCTCAGCCAGGGTGAAATGTCGGTAGGGGAATTGGCGCTGGCGCTGGATATTCGTCAGCCAACCCTTTCGCAGCAGCTTGGTGTATTGCGGCAGGAAGGGCTGGTGTCAACGCGTCGGGAGGGTAAGCAAATCTACTACGTCGTGAGTGATGAAAAAGCCTTGGCGGTGATCCATACGTTGTATCAGCTCTATTGTCCGCAACCGGGAGAGTCACGATGAGCATCGATTGGCAGCACTTTACGCCAGCGTCATCCCTGATTGGGGGGGGCATTATCGGTATTGCGGTGGCACTGCTGTTGCTGTTTAACGGCCGTATTGCGGGTATCAGTGGGATTACCGGTGGCCTGTTGACACCTCAAGGCAAAGAGAAGCGTTGGCGGGCCGCATTTCTTATCGGGTTACTGATTTCTCCCTGGCTGTACCGTATGGCGGTACCCTTACCGGTAATGCCGATCAGTGGCAGCAGTTTATGGCTGATTTCTGCGGGATTGCTGGTTGGTTTGGGAACGCGGTTGGGCGGTGGCTGCACCAGCGGTCACGGTGTTTGCGGCACGGCAAGATTAGCGCCGCGTTCGCTGGCGGCTACGGCGGTATTTATGCTGCTGGGCTTTATTACGGTATGGGCCGTCCGTCATTGGGTGGGGGCTTAACCGCATGTTCAAACTCCTGTTTGCTTTACTGAGTGGCGCTATTTTCGGTCTCGGTTTGATGATTGCCGGGATGGCTAATCCGGCCAAAGTAGTGGCTTTTCTCGATATTACCGGTCAGTGGGATCCGTCATTGGCTTTGGTCATGGTGGGGGCGATAGCCGTGGCGGCACCCGCATTCCTTTGGGCGCGTCGTCGGCAGCATGCTTTACTGGGTGAGGAGATGCAGATTCCCACCAACAGACGCCTGGATCGTCGTTTACTGATCGGCAGTGCGTTATTCGGGATTGGTTGGGGAATGGCGGGCATTTGCCCAGGGCCGGCCTGGGTACTTGCCGGAGCGGGATCCTTGGCTGGGGTGCAGTTTGTTGTGGCGATGTTGGTGGGAATGGCCCTGTATGAAACGATGATACTACGGAGAAAATAATGGCAACAGCTAACGCGGTGCTGCGTATTGCACGTCCGACCGACAGGTTACAGGAGATAGCGGCCCTGTACTGCCAAGGGCTGGGTTTCGAACGGCTGGGTGAGTTCGAGGATCATCAGGGATTTGACGGCGTGATGGTTGGGCATCCGGAGCATGGTTACCACCTGGAATTCACTCACCATCGCGGTGTCAACGTGGGGCAGGCGCCGACGCAGGACCATCTGCTGGTGTTTTATTTACCGGATGAAAAGGCGTGGCTGGCAGGATGCCAACGTATGTCGGCCGCCGGTTTTAGGCGCGTTGCGGCATATAACCCCTATTGGGATGTCAACGGGCGGACATTCGAAGATCTGGACGGTTATCGGGTAGTGTTACAACAACGGGCGTGGGAAGCATAAAAAAAGCCAGCGCACCGGGCGCTGGCTGAAGGGTTAAGCGAAACCGTTATCAGGCATTGGTTGCCGGTTTCTGTGCGCTTTTACCCTGGGTATTTTCCAGCATGCGGCGGATCGGTACGATCAGCAGCGTCAATACTGCGGCGCAGATCAACAGCGCAATAGAGCAGCGGGCAAACAGGTCAGGCAGCATTTCCAGTTGGTCGGCTTTTACATGGCCACCAATCAGGCCTGCGGCCAGGTTGCCCAGCGCACTGGCACAGAACCACAGGCCCATCATCTGGCCGCGCATTCTTTCTGGCGCCAACAGCGTCATGGTTGCCAGCCCGATTGGGCTAAGGCACAGCTCACCCAGTGTCAGCATCAAAATACTGCCAACCAGCCACAGCGGGGATACACCTGCGCCAGCATTGCCCAGCACGTTCTGTGCTGCCAGCATCATCAGACCAAAACCTGCCGCGGCAAACAGAATACCGATAACAAACTTGGTGATGCTGCTCAGGCGCACTTTATTGCGTGCCAGAGCAGGCCATGCCCAGCTAAACACCGGGGCAAGCAGAATAATGAACAGCGCGTTGATTGACTGGAACCACACCGCAGGGATCTCGAAGTCGCCAATCATACGGTTGGTGTAGTCGTTGGCGAACAAGTTGAACGATGTTGGTTTCTGTTCGAAAGCGGACCAGAAGAACGCCGCAGATACCAGCAGAATAAAGCACACCAGCAGGCGCGCGCGTTCTTTGCGACTAAGGCCGGCAAACACGAACAGGTAAATAAAGTACAGGGTTACCGAGGCCGCGATGACGTATACCAGCATGCTGGCTACGGCGACAGGGTTAATCACGATGATGCCTTGGGCAATCAGGGTAACAACCACGGCGACGCCGATGGCCAATGCAATCAACCAGGCACCAACGCCATTTTTCTTGGTTACAGGGCTATTCCAGGTTGAGTCCAGGCCAACTTCGCTGTCATAGCGTTTCATCGCCGGTACCGCAAAGACGCGGAAGATCACCAGTGCCACCAGCATACCGATACCCCCGATGCCGAAGCCCCAATGCCAGCCGTGCGAACGAATCAACCAGCCAGAGATCAACGGGGCGATAAATGAGCCCATGTTGATGCCCATATAGAACAGCGAGAAGCCACCGTCACGGCGATTGTCGCCTTTTTTATACAGGGTGCCCACCATCACCGAGATACAGGTTTTAAATAAACCGGAACCCAGCACGATAAACATCAGACCAATGAAGAACAGGTTATTGCCCATGATGGCGGACAGGGCGATCGACAGATGACCAAGGGCGATCATAATCGAGCCGTACCAGACGGCTTTTTGCTGGCCAAGCCAGTTATCTGCTAACCAGCCGCCCGGCAGGGCGGCAAGGTACATACTGCCGGCGAAAATACCCACAATTGCCGAGGCATTTTCACGTGCGAGACCCATACCCCCGTCATAGACCGTCGCGGCCATAAACAGGATCAGTAATGGGCGAATACCGTAAAACGAGAACCGCTCCCACATTTCTGTAAAAAATAGGGATCCCAGCGGATAGGGATGGCCGAAGAATGTCCGACTTTCTTGTTTATTAACAGAGGATTGCATAACGTCTTCCCAATAAAATGCGCTGCATTGATGCAGCTTATACTGTGGTATGTATGTGTATTTAAGGAAGGTGACCCACCCAGTGCGGATTACCCGACAAAACCGCGGCCGCAGCGCCCGTTAACCGTGGAAAGCGCGTTGGTCTTTTTTCACTTGGCCAATGGTTTACATTGGGCGTGATATTATTTAACCATTTGATAACTGGATGATGGTTTTGTCTAGTCCCTGTATCCCATTTTTTAGATGAAAAGTCGACAAACATCTACTTTTCTGGTTTTTATGTTGGTTGGGAAAGGAATGTTATTGACAGGCGGTTTATTGCGCTAAAAGTTTATTATTTGTTTAAAAACAAATAATTAAAACGTGATTGTGTTTGTTGTCGTTGCAGAAGAGACTGCATGGGGTATCAATACTAAAAGTAGGGTAAACGGGCCATCGACCCATTTAGGTGAGGGAGTTGGTGATAAATACAGCTATTGCTCTTCCTGCAGGGTATCTTCTCTCATTCGTGCCGGACGCCGTTGTAAACACCACCAGGAATAAATGGCGTTGAATAGCACCACCAAAGCAGTGACGCAAAATACCGTACGGAAGCCATAACTGGCAGATACTGCTGCCCCTAACAGCGGACCGCTGACGTTGCCGATGTCGCGGAAAGACTGGTTATAGCTAAATATCCGTCCGGCGACCTGGTTGGTACAGTTGTAGATCAGCAGTGTTTGCACAGCCGGTAATAGCGCGCCGTCGGCAGCGCCAAGCAGGAAGCGTAATACACCCAACTGCCATGGCGTTTGCACAAAGGCCATGGGGATCAGCAACAACACCGAGACGATCAGCATAACGACCAGAATGCGTTCTGGACCGATCCTGTCACCCAGTTTGCCCAGACGGGGGGCACTCATCAGCGCGGCGACGCCCGGTACCGAGGCGATCAAACCGCTGACAAAGGCCAGGTTATGAATATTGCCAGCTAAATCGCGGACATACAGCGTCAGAATAGGTGCAATGGACCCGGTGGCAATTTGAATAATCATGGTTGTGACAAACAGACTGAGGATCAGCTTGGGGCTTTTCAGCGCAGCGAACACCTGCCGGGCGTGCAGCATGTCCTTTTTCTGCACTGGGGTGAATTGTTCTTTTACGCACAGCAGCGTCAGGATAAAGCAGACCAACAGCACGGCAGCAGTGATATAGAACACAGGCCGCAATCCGTACTGATCGGCTAACAGACCGCCGATCAGTGGCCCAATCAATGCACCGCTGACGCCGCCTGTCGATAGCGTGCCCAAGGCCCACCCGCTGCGATTTCTTGGCACCTGCGTGGCAATTAGCGCGTTAGCATTGGGAATAAAGCCGCCGAGGAGACCCAGAACTGCTCGTAGCGCCAAAAACTGCCATATATTTTGCGCCATTCCCATCAACAGCATCACAATCGACATCCCCAACGCCGAACGTAGCAGCATGAGCTTACGCCCACGGCGGTCAGCCAATCCCCCCCAGAATGGGGAGGCAATTGCAGAAAATAGGAAGGTAATACTGAATACCAATCCAGACCACATATTCAGCGCTTCGTGACCGGTTACACCAAGGGTTTCTACATAAAGCGGAAGGAAAGGCATGATCAGGCTGAATGCGGCGCCGGTGAGGAAACACCCTAGCCAGGTGACAAAAAGATTGCGTTTCCAGTTGATGGGGTCTGGTGCCGAAGCCATAAGTGCCTGCTGCTGAGGAGGACGCTTTGCTTTTGTGTGGAGGCAAGGAGCAAAGCAAAAAAGTTAGCCTGGTAAGTATGCGCTTAATTATAGACGGCATCAATTGATGTGGTGGGGGATGCGAGGAAAATGAAATAAAGTTTTAAAAATAGCGTATTGGCAATATTCCGCGCTGTGCGCGCGGAAAAAGCCTATTTAAAGCCCAGCGAGCTGTTCGAAACCCTTGGACGTGGTCGAGAGGGCGACATCGGTAATCTCATAGTGGGCAACGGCATTGAAGGGATCTTGCGCCACAATGGCATCCAATTGCGAACGTTCGATGCCTTTCACCAGGATTACACCGCCGGTACGTGGGTTCTTGCGGCCGGAGGCGATAAAGGTGCCGTCCTCGAAATATTTCTTCAGCCAGGCGACATGCCCTTCAAGGTGACCGTCCACTTCTGCTATCGGGCGGTGGTAGGTGAGGTTAACGATGTACATAACAACTCCAGGATGAGCGACAAAGGCTTACCATCCCACCGTTGCCGACGTTTCTCAAGATCTGCGGTATAAAAAACCCGCCAAACGGCGGGTTAGGGGTCAATAGAGAGAAGGCTCGCCTTCCGGCCGGGTTTTGAAGCGGCGGTGTAGCCACATGTATTGATCCGGCGCCATCAGGATTTCCTTCTCTACCACTTTATTCATAAAAGCGGCAGCTTCGAGCTCATTATCCAGCGGGAAGTTTTCCACCGCCGGCTGCATAATCAACTCATACCCTTTTGCATCGGGTAAGCGGCGTGGAGTAAAGGGAATAATGGCAGGTTTACCCATCCGTACCAACACGTAGCTACCCGTGGTGGTGGCGGCTTTTTCCACGGCGAACAGGGGAGCAAACACGCTGCTGCGTGGGCCGTAGTCGTGATCTGGGGCGTACCAGATGATGTCACCTTGTTTCAGCGCCCGGATCATACCTTTGACGTCTTTACGGTCCAACATGGACTTGTTGGAACGCATACGCCCCCAGGTCTGTAGCCAGTCCATCAGTTTGTTGTCATGCGGCCGGTAAACCCCGATGCCCGGATTGTGAATACCAAATATACGGGCACCCAGTTCCAGCGTCAGAAAATGCAGACCGATCAGCAAAACCCCCTGATGGTTATCTTTCGCCTTCTGAATATGTTCCAGTCCACTGACCTGGAACCAGCGCTCGATTCGCCAGTTTGGCCAAAACCACGCCATACCGGTTTCAAATAGCCCCATACCGACAGATTCAAAATTCTGCACAACCAATGCATCGCGCTCTGCCTGCGGCATGTCTGGGAAACACAGCACCAGGTTACGCTGAGCAATCGCCACTCGGCGCTTAAGAAAGCGCATGGAGAAACGACCCAGCGAGGTGCCAAGGCGATAGATGACGGGGTAAGGCAGCAGGACCAGCAAATAGAGCAAACCGATGCCGAACCAGGTAAGCCAGTAGCGTGGGTGCAATAAAGAGCGATTAAAAGAAGGAACTTGAGTCATGTGTTCTCAGCTTAGAAGCAGTCATTTGACAATAATAACAGAGTAATACCAGGGGCCATCACCCAAAGGCAATTTTGCCAGGCATTCTTTTTCTGCCGTTTATAACCAACTATTGTGACATTTTTCTCACGCAACGTGAAAAGGCACCGCATTAAAACATCATTTTCGGTGATGAATCGATATCAATTGATGAATAATCCGACGATACCGCTCGAAAGGACAAAGCCTGTCAGCGACAGATGCGTATCATCCCGCGCAATTATTTAGGGGGTATTATGTTGGCATCATGGATAAGTGTAGGGCTGCTGGTCACGGGAACGCTGTTGGGCAGCCTTGGCGCACACCTCCAGTTTAACCCTTTGCTGGTCACGGCAGGAATCGTCCTGTTGGCGGGAATAGTGACTTCCGGGTTTACTGAATGCCGGGGTGGCCACTGAGCATCCACCCCGGATTTATCAGGCGTTTTTAAACAGACCTTTCAACACATGTGGTTCTGAACGCCAGTATTGCGGTGGTGCGCTGACTTTCTCACCCAGTTTCGCCGCGGCATGCCATGGCCAGCGTGGGTTGTAAAGGATGCCACGCGCCAGTGCGATCATATCTGCCTGCCCGGTAGCGACAATCGCTTCCGCCTGTTCTGGCTCGGTGATTAGCCCTACCGCAATCGTCGGCAAACCGGTTTCCCGCTTGATGGTTTCGGCGAAAGGGACTTGATAATTAGGTCCAACCGGGATTTTTTGCAGCGGTGACGTCCCCCCGCTGGACACATGAATGTAGTCACAGCCCAGCTCTTTTAGCGCTTTTGCCAGCAGCACCGACTGCTGCTCATCCCACCCTCCGTCAACCCAGTCACTGGCAGAAATACGTACACCGAGCGCCTTGTGCGCCGGAAAGACTGCACGCACGTCGTTGAAAATCTCCAGCAACAGGCGCATGCGATTTTGCAATGAGCCACCATACTGATCGTTGCGCTGATTGGACAGCGGTGAAAGAAACTGATGCAGCAGATAGCCGTGCGCGCCATGCAGCTCAATCAGTTCAAAACCGAGTCGGTCCGCACGTTTTGCCGACGCAACGAACTGCGCTTTGAGCTGTTCAATCTCTTCCAGACTCATTGCCACCGGTTTTTCATCCTGTGGGGCAAAGGGCAGGGTCGAGGCAGACAATGTTTGCCAGCCTCCGTTTGCGGCGCTGAGTTGTCCACCGCCAGCCCAAGGTACGGCACAGGAGGCTTTGCGCCCTGCATGGGCAAGTTGAATGCCTAACGGCATGGTGGCGTGTTTTTTTACCGCGTTCACCACCTCAGCCAGTGCGAGTTCGGTGGCGTCATCCCATAAACCGAGATCGCTGGGCGTGATACGGCCTTCGGGAGCTATCGATGTGGCTTCCACAATCAGCAGGCCGGCGCCGGATAATGACAGGCTACCCAGATGCATGGTATGCCATTGTGTTGCTTTGCCGTTGTCGGCTGAATATTGGCACATTGGCGCGATAATAATACGGTTGGGCAAATTCAGTTTCCCCAGCGCAATCGGGGTAAATAACTGACTCATAATGTCCTCCAGGTCCGTGGTAAATAGGGTGGGTAAGATCTCCTTAGGCTTATCGGGATTCGTGAACAACGTCAAGTTTTCGCACTCAACAGCGCCAGCGGGTTAATGCTGTGTTGAGCCGATTTTTCGGGTATTATGTGCGCCGCGCGTGGGCCAGCGGCCTGCGCGCGTTCAAATCAGTCACCTCCCGAAAGACAGGAAAGTACACCATGCCAGTGTTACATAACCGAATTTCTAATGAGGAACTGAAGGCGCGCATGCTGGCGGAAACCGAGCCGCGCACTACAGTTTCTTTTTATAAATATTTCACCATCGACGATCCTAAGGCGTTTCGTGACAGCCTGTATGTCCAATTCGACAAGCTAAAGGTCTTCGGCCGCATTTATGTGGCTAAAGAAGGCATCAATGCGCAGATCAGCGTGCCGCAAAATAAGTTTGAGGCGTTTAAGGCCGCGTTGTTTGCTTCGCATCCGGCACTGGACCAGGTTCGGCTGAATATTGCCCTAGAAGACGACGGTAAATCCTTCTGGGTATTGCGCCTGAAGGTGCGTGATCGCATTGTCGCTGATGGTATTGATGACGAAAGCTTTAACCCGGCTAACGTCGGTGAGTATTTGCAGGCCGATCGCGTTAACCAAATGATTGACGACCCGGATACGCTGTTTGTGGATATGCGTAACCACTACGAATACGAAGTCGGCCACTTTGAGAATGCCATCGAAGTGCCTTCAGACACTTTCCGTGATCAATTGCCAATGGCCGTTGAAATGCTGCAGGACAATAAAGACAAAAATATTGTCATGTACTGCACCGGCGGTATCCGTTGTGAAAAAGCCAGTGCCTATATGTTGCATAACGGCTTTAAAAACGTCTATCACGTAGAAGGCGGTATTATCGAGTACGCACGCAAAGCAAAAGAGCAGGGGCTGCCGCTGAAGTTTGTCGGCAAGAACTTTGTGTTTGACGAGCGTATGGGCGAGCGGATTTCTGATGATGTGATTGCCAACTGCCACCAGTGCGGTGCTGCCTGTGATACTCACACCAACTGCAAGAATGATGGCTGCCATTTACTGTTTATTCAGTGCCCGAGTTGTGCCGCTAAATTTGAAGGTTGTTGCAGCGAGATCTGCCGCGAAGAGCTGAAGTTGCCGCGTGAAGAGCAGCGTGCACGCCGTGCCGGCCGTGAGAACGGCATCAAGATTTTCAATAAGTCGAAAGGGTTATTGCAGACCACGATGCATATTCCTGCACCGGAAGAAGATAAAGGCTCAGCCAGCTGAGCCCTAACAAGCGCGGCAGTCTTGCCGCGCTTTTGCATTACTTCGCGCGAACGCCTTCCACGGAAATAATCAGCTCTACGTCCTGAGACGCCGGGCCAAGATCGGTAGTGATGCCAAAGTCTTTCAGTTTGATCTTACCGTTGGCTTCGAAGCCTGCGCGGTATCCACCCCATGGGTCGTTACCCTGACCGATCAGCTTGGCGTCCAACGTAACCGGTTTGGTCACGCCGTTCAGTGTCAAGTTGCCGACAATCGCATAGCCTTCGCCGTTCTTTTTCACTTCAGTGGATTCAAATTTGGCCTGTTTGTTCTTTTCCACATTCAGGAATTCTGCACTGCGCAGGTGTTTGTCACGCTCAGCGTGGTTGGTATCGACGCTGGCAGTGTTGATAGTGACGTTCACCTTGTCTTTGGACGGATCTTTATCGTCGAAAGTGAAACCACCGTCAAAATCCTTGAAAGAGCCGTACAACCAGCTGTAACCCAGGTGCTGGATGCGGAATTCGATAAAGGCGTGCTGACCTTGTTTGTCAATTTTGTAGTCAGCAGCCAGTGCGGAACCGGCGCTCAGCAGCAGTGCGCCTGTCGCCAGGCCCAGTACGGTTTTCTTTAACATAGCAATCTCCATAAATCCAAAGGTTAATCGGCGCTGCTACCCAGCATCCGTTTCAAAGTAACATCACGATCAACGAAGTGATGTTTAAGCGCAGCCAAACCGTGCAGCACTGAAAGCACTACCACGGCCCAGGCCAGGTAAAGATGAACAGTGCCGGCGGTATCGGCCTGTTCCGCCATGCCAGTGACGGTGGCAGGGACGTCGAACCAGCCGAAAACGCTGATAGGCTGGCCATCGGCGGTAGAAATCAGGTAGCCGCTAATCAGGATGCTGAACAGCACCACGTAGAGTGCCAAATGCGCCAAGATTGCACTAACACGCGTGAAGCGACTGTAACTGGCCAACGGTTTAGGGGGCGGTGAAACAAAGCGCCAAATCACTCTGATCACCATGATGACAAACAGCAGCGTGCCGATGCTTTTATGGATTTCCGGTGCCTGGTGATACCAGACATCATAATAGCCAAGCGTGACCATCCATAGACCAAGGGCAAACATGCCGTACACCGCCAGCGCAACCAACCAGTGGATCAGCACTGAAATATGGCCAAACCGGTTCGCGGTATTTTTCCAGAGCATCGCGTTTCCTTACATTCCTCATTTTCTGGCTGCAATAATTAAACTTTAAGAAACATAAAATCAATAATAAATTTAACTATGTTACTTCTTATTAATATCAATCAGTGGATTTGGTTAAGATAGCGATAAGTCAATCAGTGAAATAGTTGGAGTTAATAGATGCTGTGGTAAATTAATTTTTTGTTATGGTTTGAAAAATAACGAATTTATTTATTATTGTCAGCTTTTGTCATTTTGCGTAAATATGCTGAGAGGTTTTGACAAATAAACCCTAGTCAAGATTGCCAACTATTTCCAGGTGATGTTTTGAAAAAGGGTATTTTCTATCCAACCTGCAATACCCGTGCTGCGCTGAGGCAGAGTTTGCTAACATAACGGGTATCTGGTGGTCCGTCGGGCCAGCGCTATTAACGCAAGGAAATGTCATGGGCCGAACAGAGTCGACCGATCGCAGCCTGCGCCTGGCCATTATGCTGGCGATGGTGGTGATTATTCTCGCGGGTGTCAAAGCCGCAGCGGATGTCGTGGTGCCATTCTTACTGGCGGTATTCCTCGCTATGGTACTGAATCCGCTCGTGACGCAGCTTGAACGTTGGCGGATACCGCGTGTGTTGGGCGTGACCTTGTTGGTGGTCGCCGTTGTCATCATATTGATGTTGTTCATCGGAATATTGGGTGCCTCGCTAAACGAATTTGCCCGCTCGTTACCGCAGTACCGCGGCATGATGATGGAAAAGCTGGGAGAGCTGCAGCATTACGCAGACCGCGCCAATATCACTATTTCTACCGAGGCAATGTTGCAGTATGTCGATCCCAGTGCGGCCATGAATATGGTTACCCGCCTGTTGAGCCGTTTTTCAGGGGCAATGACCAATATATTTCTGCTGTTGATGACAGTGGTATTTATGCTGTTTGAAGTACAACTCTTGCCTTACAAATTACAGCAAGCGCTCGACAAGCCGAGTGAAGGTATTGCCAATATTCAGCGTGCACTGGATGGCGTTACCCGTTATTTGGTGATCAAAACGGTAATCAGTTTGGCAACGGGCGTTATTGTCTGGGGGTTCCTGGCTACGGTCGACGTGCGTTTTGCGTTTATCTGGGGACTGCTGGCGTTCCTGCTAAATTATATTCCCAATATCGGCTCGGTGATTGCCGCTGTTCCTCCTTTGGTCCAGGCTTTGCTGTTTAATGGTTTTGGCGATGCACTGGTGGTGGCTGCGGGTTTTATCGCCATCAACCTGGTGATTGGTAATATGTTGGAACCGCGCGTTATGGGGCGGGGGTTGGGGCTGTCGACGCTGGTGGTCTTCTTGTCTCTGATTTTCTGGGGGTGGCTGATGGGGCCAGTGGGGATGTTGTTGTCGGTGCCACTGACCATTATTACGCGTATCGCACTGGAGACCACCGAAGGCGGGCACAAATTGGCTGTAATTCTCGGTGATGGGCAGCCAGTAAAACAGGTTACTCCGGAGTAAAGAAGATTTTCCCCTGCGTTTTGCTGTCGGCGGCATGCTGCAGCGCCAGTTTATAGTGCCGTAGGGGATAGACTGCTGCTGGGGGCTGCAGGGTCAGTTGGCCGCTACGGACCAAATGAAAAAGCTGCTGGAATGCAGCTTGCCACTGAGTCAGTGTGGCTTGTGCATTCCACTTGCGCAGATGAAACAGTGAGGTACGCAGCCGCAATTGCTGAGCAATACGTTGCCAGTCAACCTGTTGGCCACTGAGTAACCCCAAGGCGACAAAATCACCGGAAGGGCCCACCGAACGTGCCAGCTGTAAACCCTCCTCACCACCAACACAGTCGATCGCTGCCTTCGCGGTATGGCCGGTCAGTAGCTGTAACTCATATTGCTGCAACAAACTCTTTTCGTAGACTCGCCATGCACCGGCATTCAGTAACGCCTGTCGATGTGCCGTATTGCGTACGACCACAATCAATTTGATACCACGCAGCGCGGCCAATTGGCAAAACAGAAAGCTTATTGCCGATCCCCCAGCGTTTAGCAACAGGATGTCGCCAGCATTCAGTGACAGCCACTGTGTCAGCAATACCCAACAGGTGAGTGGGTTGATATAGATTTGTGCTGCACTGGCATCATCAATATCATCCGGCACCCAGACGACCCTGGCTTGTTCAATCGTGACACAGGTTTGCCAACTGCCATCACCCATGATCGCCAGCGCCCGCCTATCGGTAGAGTGACCATGAGAATCGATAGCAACGCCCATGCCTTCGTAGCCGGGTACCTGAGGCAAGGCGGTACGGTGTGCATACTGGCCGTGGATTGGGATCAGATCAGAGGGGTTGATCGGTGCATAATGCATCCGTAAACGCAGGTGGTTGGGCTGGTGCGCAGGAAGACGAGTGTGTTCCAAATCAATGACTTGCTCAGGGTTGCCAAAACGGCTAAAGCACAGGCGCGGAAGGGGAGATGGCATGCGTTTAAGCGATAAAGAAGAAATAGACGTCCAGCACCAATAACACCAGCCATAGACAGAGATACAGCACCAGATGTTCGCGCACGTTGTTGACGATCGCCGACAGTATTTTGTTTAACATTCTTAGAGGCCACAAGGTAAGGACGGGCAGATTATAGTATTTTTGCGGCCGGCGTTCATACTGTCGCGAGAACAAAACGTGGGACAGAGGCATACCTCAAGATTAACAGCAGCCTGCTATCGCAGGCTTTGGTTACACCGCCATCAAAGACAGTGGCATAGCGCTCGAAGGCACGCTTGGCGGATAGAAGTAGCGCAGCACGTTATACAGTGAATAAAATTCCAGCCGGTTGCGGGCGTTGATTTTCTCTGTGATATGACGTTTGTGAACGTAGACCGTATGCGAACTGATTTGCAGTTTTTTCGCGATGCGGTAATTGGGCATTTCAGCCATCCAATGCTTCATTACCGTCAGCTCCTGTGGGCTGAACAGCGAATGTTCAACGCTGCAGTCCATCAGTGACACCGGCTTTTCGCGCATCATGCGCAAGGTCACCGGCAGAGTGGCTTTATTGAACAGAAATGCGTGGTCGGCGATACGCATTGGCGTTTCGCTATAAGGGTAGGGGGTATCCAGATAAATAAACAACAGTGCCGATGATGTAGCATCAATAAAGGCCTGAAGTTGGGCGTCATCTTCGCTATGGCGGCACTGTTTGGTCAGGTTCACCAGAATGTGGCTTGGCCGGTAGTGATCCAGCAGGGGGGTCGCCTGTTCAAGGCTGTGGCAACATTTTACCTGGGCGAAAACATTGTCAGTAAAATAGTTATCTATTCCGACCCGAGTGAAGCAGCATTCGTCCACGACAAGCAGTTTCATGGTGACGTCCTTGTTGATCGAAGAATTACTATGGCATATCAGCTGTAAAATAGAACTTACACCACAGCGGATCAATTCGGAAATCCGGATACTTACGACAGAAATTTCCGTTGAAATATTTTTTACATTAAATTTCAGATTGTTATGATAATTCTTGGTTGTAACTTAGGCACTCAACCGCCGCCCGCAGCGGGTGGCGGGCGCGATTGAGTGAAGCGAAGGGCTTAATCAAAGCGTTTTAATGAGAAGGGCAGGATGTCCACCGGGGGCGTTTTATCTTCGGCAAACAGTGCAGCAATTTCACCCAATACACTGGCAAACTTGAAACCATGGCCGCTCAGGCCAGTGATAACCATTAAGCGATCGCAGCCTGGCAGCGTATCGATAATAAAGTCCTCATCTGGGCTCATGTCATAACTGCATGCTTCACCGTGTAAACATACTCCTACACCTGGCAAGAATTGGCGCAGGAAATGGAAAACTTCGGTACCGTCACTGGCAAAACTGCCAAAAGGTTTACGCTCTTCAGGCTTATCTATAGGTTGGCCACCATCGTGTTTACCCACCTTCAACCCGTCGTTATCGGCAGGGAAACCATAGTAATGGTTGCCGTCTTGCGCTTCGACAGTAAAGGCTGGGAACCGGTTATTGATACTGTAACGGCCATCGGCCTGATGCCAGGAAAACACTTTACGCAGCGGGGTAACTGGGAGTCGGGGTAGTAGCGCGTTTACCCAGGTACCGGCAGTGACTACGGCCTTGCGCCCCTGAAAGTGGCCTTCAGCGGTAATGACTTCAACACCACCGTCGATAGGATGCACTGCACTGACTGGGCAATTGAACAACTGACTGCAACCGGCGTCTTTCGCGAGCTTGATCAGGCTGGTGATGGCTTTTTCCGAGCGCAGGAACCCTGCATCCGGCTCAAATACGCCGACGTAGCCCTCAGGTGCATTGAATTCCGGCCAGCGCTGGTTTATCTCTTCCGCACTCAAGTTTTGCGTATTGAGTCGGAATTTTTGCGCGCTGTGCTGGGCATTACGAATAAATTCTGATTGCTCCGGCCCCATGTTCAGCACACCGCAATCCTGGAACAACTCTTCACCCGTTTGTTTAATCAGTGCGTTCCATAAGGCTTGGGCACGCAGAATCAACGGAACATATTTTTCGCCTTCGCCGTAGGCATGACGGATGATGCGCGTATCGCCGTGGTGGCTGCCGTTACGGTGTGGGGGCATCGCACTGTCTATCATTAATACTTTAAGGCCGGCCCGTGTCGCATAGTAACCCGCCGCTGCACCTACCGAACCGCTGCCCACAACAATTAAGTCATATTCCACGTGCCATAACCTCTCTGTGACATCTCTCTTATGCCGTCATGATAAAAGGTTGGGCGTCGCAATGCACTTGTTGCACGAGTTACAGGCAAATAAAAAGGCGCCAGGGATAAATACTGGCGCCTTAGGTTTTTGGGTAGAGTGAACTAGTGTTTTTTACGATCAAGGTCCTGGTAATCCGTTGCTTCAATCTTGGCGATGCCAGCTTCTAAGATATTGATTAATTGACGTGCGACATCTGTGGTTAGCCAAAGCGTTCTGTCTACTTGGGCGTCTTCGGGTGTCTGGTCTAGTGAAGACAGGTAATGAAGGCGTATCATCATGGCGTCATAAACGTCGACAGTACTGATATCCCAACCAACAAGCGGGTGTGTCTGAATTACTTCATCATTTCTGTCCATAAAGACCCCTTATTGAGTAGTGACTACCGTGAGTGACTAACGAGGATCAATGCGGCCCATCATCATGTGAGCAATTACAGTATACGCATCTGGTTTCGGTGGTGGAGCTTTTCCCACCTTCTTTTGCAAAATAAATATTTATTTGAGTGATTATTCTACAGGTTCGCTCGCGAAAGAGGGAAGACCAGGTGCTATGTAAGATCAGGTGGGGGGGCGTTTCCGTGTAGCCGTTTTTCTAACTCGGAGGCCAGATGGGCAAAGTGCTGCTGTGTTTCGGCATCGCGATTCTGATTTTGCGATTCCAGCTTTAGGCTGTGGATTAACAATTGGTTGGCTTTGTCATCAAGACCAAAGGCCAGATAGGAGAATGCCACTTCCAACACGCTTAAACGTCGTTTTTGATCGGCGATCAGTGCCAGCAACTCGCCAAACGTCATCGCTTCTTCGTTTCTCACTTTGTCTGGGGCCATGTCAAATACCTCCTGTTAAAGCATTCAGTACAGACCAGATAAAGGGTTTCTTCCAGCAAAAAATTAAACCCCCTTCGCCAGGCTTCAAATACAAAAAAGCCGGAGAGCGACCCCCGGCAAAAACTACATTGCAGTATTATTCTGCGCTAAACCAATCGTCAGCACTTTCCCAGGTTTCCTGGAGGATGTCTGCGATCAGGTCTTTATCTGTTTTGAGACCGCCAAGTACCGAGAGCCCGTTTGAGCCGGCATAACGTACCTGAACCACGGTGTCTGGAAATTGGCGATTGACTCGCTTGCTCAGTTCGCCGGTCAGAGCCTCTATGGCCCCTGACGGTAGTGGTTTGGTTTTATCTATAGTGACTTCAACACGCATAATTGCCCCCGAAGCGATTTACTGGATATTTATACAGTTAACCGCGGCCGGGGGCAAGAGGCTACGTTAAAAAAAGATGCTTACGCCTTCACTGACCAGTTCAGGCTCTCTCCTGCCAGGAAGGGCACTACCGTTTCGTCACCCATGAGGATCTCTTCCGGCTGGGTGGTCGGGACGCGTTGCAGCTCGATAAAATCGGTATTGACCGGCAAACCATAAAAACGCGGGCCATTCAGTGAGCAGAATGCTTCCAGATGCTCTAGTGCGCCCAGTTGTTCAAATACGCTGGCGTAGGCCGGGATGGCGTTAGGGGCATTGAATACACCTGCACAGCCACAGCTTGATTCCTTACGGTGTTTGGCATGCGGGGCAGAGTCGGTGCCGAGGAAGAAGCGATCTGAGCCGCTGGCAACCGCTTTGCGCAATGCATCCTGATGAATGTTGCGCTTAAGGATAGGCAGGCAGAACAGGTGCGGGCGGATGCCACCAACCAGCATGTGGTTACGGTTAAACATGAGGTGCTGTGGAGTGATAGTGGCGCCAAGGAATCGATTGCCTTCCTGCACATATTGGGCCGCTTCTTTGGTGGTGATGTGCTCGAAGACGATTTTCAGTTCTGGGAACTGTTGACGAATTGGCTCCATAACCTGCTCAATAAAACGAGCCTCGCGATCGAAAATATCAACGGCGGCATCGGTCACTTCACCATGAATCAACAGCGGCATGCCGATTTTCTGCATTTTTTCGAACAGCGGGTAGATAGCTTTCACATCGCTGACACCGTGGCTGGAGTTGGTGGTGGCATTAGCCGGATACAGCTTGGCGGCAGTGAAAACACCTTGTTCGAACCCCGTGACCAGTTCGGTGGCGGCCAGCGAATTCGTCAGGTAGCAGGTCATCAGCGGGGTGAAGCTATGCCCCTGAGGGACTGCTGCCAGAATGCGGTCGCGATAAGCGCGGGCGGCATCGACGGTCGTAATTGGTGGAGCCAGGTTCGGCATCACAATCGCCCGGCCAAAGACCTGACTGGTATAGGGCAAAACCGTTTTCAGCATGTCATCATCACGCAGATGGATGTGCCAGTCGTCAGGGCGGCGGATTTTCAGGGCTTGAGGTTGTGCGGTCATGTTGCAAGGCTCCGGCGGTTAGAAACGGGTCTACATAAAAGCGAATAATGGGGGTTATTCACGCCGGGGTGTAAGGATAAGCTGAAAGCGCTTGCGATGCATCTGTTTGTTCACAGCAAGTTGAAATCAATTGGCTATCAGGCGCATAGTGAGAAGGATTTTAATGGTTCCCGGGTGCAACTGCCGGGTAATCAAGGTTATTCATGTGGAATGGGAGAAAAAAATGGAAGTGCGAGTAATTGCGACCCTACAGGCGAAACCTGAATTTGTATCTGCAGTGAGCGATACGGTACATGAGATTATCGAACCAAGCCGTCGGGAGTTGGGTAACCTGCAATATGATTTGCACCGCGAATTGGAACAGCCAGGCACCTTCGTATTTTTTGAACGCTGGGCAAGCGAAGAGGCATTGGAAAAGCACAATGCCACCGAACATTTTAAGCAATTCGTCAGCCAGCTTGATGGCAAACTTGATTCGCTGGATATCAAACGCCTGAAGAAAATTGCCTGAGCCGATTTTGTTGCAATAAAAAACCCGCCTTATGGCGGGTTTTTTGATCGGAGCAGATTACGTTAATCGTTAACCGGCTGCGGTTTGGTTGCCGGTGCGGTGGCTTGGTTCGCCGCCGCATGGCCACCGGCGGAACCTTTACCTTCGAAGTTGAAGGTAGGGCGCTGCCAATCACTGTGTTGCTGCTGTTCCGGCACATAATCCGGTGCAGGGGCCTTGGTCATTGGTGCCGTTGCGATATGCTTGTACAGCGGTGCGGGTTGCTGCTGTACAACAGACACTTTTTCTTCAACAACGGTTGGAGCAACAACGGCCTGCACAGGCTCGACAGCGGCTTCCGGTTCTGCGACCACGGATGCCTGCTCGGCAACAAACGTGTCTTCAGTAACGGTAGTCACTGCGGTGTCCACAACGGGCGTTTCTTCCACCTCTGGGGCAGTTTCAACTGTTGGCGCTTCTTCAACCACTGGAGCGGCCTCAACCACTGGCGCGACTTCAGCTGCAGCCGTTTCTTCTACGGCCGGTGCCTCAACCACAGGTGCTGCGGTGATTTCCTCAGCCTGAGCCGTGATAATCGGCTTAACGGTTTCAACAACCGGTTGGGTTTCTGCTTCAAGTGCTTCAACTGCAACGTCTGGCGCACTAACGGCTTGTACGGCGGTTTCAACGACCGCTGGTGCGGTTACGCTGACGGCTTCCGGTGCCATGACATTGTCAGTAGCGATCTCGATAGCTTCCGCCTGAACTTCAGCTTCTTCAATCACTTGCGCAGTCTGTGTGACAGGGTAACTTACCCAGACCTTGCCTGAGGCCATTTCCGGAGAGGCGAAAGCCCCAGCCAATGGCATTGGCGACTGAGTAGGGTAACGCTCATCACGGTAACGGCGACGACGTTGACCACTGACGCGCAGGTGGCGCGGAGAACGGCGTGAGCGGCGTGGCATGCCGTTTTCGCCGTTAGCGCGGTTATCACCTTGAGCATCATCTTCGGCCTGCGCCTCGAGGGTTTCAGGCAGCAGTTTAACGCTGTCTTCAACCTGGGCAGGCTTCACGTCCTGAGCTTTTGCTACTGGCGCTTTGGGTGCCAATAATTCTTCCGCTGCGCGATGCAGTTCTTCTTCCGCAGACAATACACGAACTTTCTGTGGCAGATTACGACGCTGACGGCGCTGCATGTTCTGCATCTGACGTTCTTCGAGATCTTCGTCATTGCTGGTGCTGGCCGTGGTGGTCTCTACGCTTTCAAGCGCGGCCACTTCCTGCTGAGCCTGACGTTTTTCTTCCTGACGACGACGCTGACGCTCGGCACGTTGATCACGGCGTTGTTGCTGCTCTTCACGCTGTGCTTTTGCGGCCTCTTCAGACTGTGGCTCATCGACCGGTGCAGTGGCTTGTGGCGCATTGCGGCGGTTGCGGCGCTGTTCATCACGTACTTCACGTGTTTCGCGGCCTTCGCGGTTGTCACGTGGTTCGCGATTTTCACGCGGTTCACGGTTATCGCGATCACGGTTGTCACCACGTTCTTTACGCTCGCCACGTTCTGGACGATCGCCACGCTCACCGCGTTCTTTACGACCAGTACCTTGACGGCGTTGACCGCGACGATCCTGGCGGCGGTTTTCACCGTTACCTTCTTGCTTCGGTGCTTCAACAACGGGTTTGGCTTCGACAACAGGCTGTTCTTCACCAGCAAACAGCGCTTTCAGGCCACCGAACAGACGGCCTAACAGGCCCGGTTTTGCAGCAACTGGCGCGGCTTGTTTGGTTGCAGTAACGGTGGCGGTAGACTTCGCCACTGCCGGTTCTTCAGCCGGTGGTGGTGCGTCAGCAGCCAGAGAGAACGAAGCCAGCGCTGGCTGCTCTGGGCGTTTACGCTCCATCGGAGCATCTTCCAGCGGCTGAGCCATTTCTTCTTCGTGCAGTTTCGGCAACAGGTAGCTCAGGGTTGGTGTCTCTTCACCCTTACGCACGCGCAGCACAGAGTAATGCGGGGTTTGCATTTGATCGTTCGGCACGATGATCGCTTTCACGCCACCCTGACGTTTCTCGATCGCGCTCACCGATTCACGCTTTTCGTTCAGCAGGTAAGAAGCAACCTGAACTGGCACGATAGCGTGAACTTCTTTGGTGTTTTCTTTCAGCGCTTCTTCTTCGATCAGACGAAGAATGGACAGAGCCAGTGATTCGTTATCACGGATGGTGCCGGTGCCGTTACAGCGTGGGCAGACGTGATGGCTGGATTCGCCTAACGACGGGCTGAGGCGCTGACGCGACATCTCAAGCAGGCCGAAACGGGAAATGCGACCGATTTGGATACGCGCGCGGTCTTGACGAACGGCATCACGCAGGCGGTTTTCCACTTCACGTTGATGACGAACCGGGGTCATATCGATAAAGTCGATAACGATCAGGCCGCCGAGGTCACGCAAGCGTAACTGGCGAGCGATCTCGTCCGCGGCTTCCAGGTTAGTGTTGAACGCCGTTTCTTCGATATCGCCGCCACGAGTTGCACGCGCGGAGTTAATATCGATAGCGGTCAGTGCTTCCGTGGAGTCGATAACAATCGAGCCGCCGGAAGGCAGGCGCACTTCACGCTGGAAAGCGGATTCGATTTGAGATTCGATTTGGTAGTGGCTGAACAGTGGGATCTCACCGCTGTACAGTTTGATTTTGCTGCTGAAATCCGGGCGACCCAAGGCAGCAATGTGCTCTTTGGCCAGATCGAGAATTTTGGGATTGTCGATCAGGATTTCGCCGATGTCTGGGCGCAGATAGTCGCGGAATGCACGCACGATGACGTTGCTTTCCTGATGGATCAGGAAGGGGGCAGAGCGGCCTTCAGCGGCTTTTTTGATGGCTTCCCAGTGCTTCAGGCGGAAAGACAGATCCCACTGCAGCGCATCGGCAGATTTACCAACGCCTGCGGTACGAACAATCAGACCCATGCCATCAGGCAGTTGCAGGGACGAAAGCGCTTCTTTCAACTCGGTACGGTCGTCACCTTCGATGCGGCGTGAAATACCACCGGCACGAGGGTTGTTCGGCATCAGTACCAAATAACTGCCCGCCAGGCTGATGAAGGTGGTTAAGGCTGCGCCTTTGTTGCCACGTTCTTCTTTATCAACCTGAACGATCACTTCCTGGCCTTCGCGCAGCACATCTTTGATGTTAGGGCGACCATGAGAAGAGTAGTTACTTGGGAAGTATTCGCGGGCGATTTCTTTAAGAGGGAGGAAACCATGTCGTTCGGCGCCGTAATCAACGAACGCTGCTTCAAGACTTGGTTCTATACGAGTGATTTTACCTTTGTAAATATTCGCTTTTTTCTGTTCATGACCCGGACTTTCAATATCCAAATCATACAGCCGCTGTCCATCTACGAGGGCAACACGCAACTCTTCCTGCTGAGTTGCGTTAATCAACATTCTTTTCATCTTAACTTACTCGTTATTTTTACATTATCGACAAAGCTGCGGGCAAAATAACCTCATGGCCGGATTAAAACCGAAAACCCCGTGTCTTCTCGCAAAGTCGTCAACCTCACGGTTGTCGCCTGCATAGGGGCGCATTATCTCGGTAAGCCTGTATTTCTTTGTGAAAAACAGCACTTTTACTAGGGGAATAGCCTCTGATTTACGTCGACAGATCTGATTCCGTTTGCCGGCCAAGCTGCAACCCGCAGCCCGCTAATTGTTTGATTTCACATTACGTCTTACGCCATTGCTGCGTTTTTGTGCCATCAGACAAATTTTATAATTCCACAGTTTTCCCTGTTTAACGAGAATCAACGTGGAAAGTAAACACATTATTCCACTGCTGATACGGTTATAGCAAGGTGACTTTTCCTTAACTGCGGAAGAAATCGCAAACGTTCAAACCGGCTTGCTGCCTTATTGTCCGCCAAGGTTTCCCCCACAGTCAGAGAGACAGTTAAGCACATAAAAAGAAGTGGCGCTATTTACGCGCTCTATTTAGAATCCTGCTCCATGAAAACGAACATTCCTGCAGTACAATTAATCACGATTTCCGATGACGAAGCTGGTCAACGAATCGACAACTTTCTGCTTGCTCGCCTCAAAGGCGTGCCGAAGAGCATGATTTACCGCATCGTGCGCAAAGGCGAAGTACGGGTCAATAAGGGGCGCATTAAGGTTGAATATAAACTGGCGCCTGGCGACATCGTACGTATACCGCCAGTGCGGGTAGCCGAGCGTGAAGATACCCCCGTTTCCGCCAAGCTGGACAAAGTCGCCGCATTGGCAGATTGCATTCTGTATGAAGATGATCATCTGTTGTTGCTGAACAAACCCTCAGGTACTGCCGTACACGGTGGAAGCGGCCTGAGTTTTGGCGTGATCGAAGCGTTGCGCGCGTTGCGTCCTGAAGCGCGCTTCCTGGAACTGGTGCACCGATTGGACCGTGACACCTCGGGTGTATTGCTGGTGGCGAAAAAACGTTCTGCATTACGTTCACTGCACGAACAGTTGCGGCTGAAAGGGATGCAGAAAGATTATCTGGCCTTGGTACGCGGTCAATGGCAGTCGCATTGCAAAGCTGTTCAGGCACCCCTGTTGAAAAACATTTTGCAAAGTGGCGAGCGCATTGTGCGTGTCAACAGCGAAGGCAAACCGTCGGAAACGCGCTTCAAGGTGGAGGAACGTTTTGAGCATGCAACGCTGGTCAAGGCTAGCCCAATCACTGGGCGTACCCATCAGATTCGTGTTCATGCCCTGCATGCCGGGCATCCGATAGCCTTTGACGATCGCTATGGCGATCGTGAGTTCGATCGCCAATTGGCAGGTACCGGGCTTAAGCGTCTGTTCCTGCACGCGGCTGCGCTACGTTTCGAACACCCGGGCACCGGCGAGACGATGCGTATCGAAGCGCCAATGGACCAAGAGTTACGCCACTGCCTGCAGGTATTGCGCAAGCAGTCAAAAGCCCAGTAAACCGTGTTTTATGCCAGCGGGTTGATACCTTCAGCCCGCAGCATCTCTAACAGTGAGATCAGTGGCAGACCAATCAACGCATTCGGATCCCGTCCTTCCAGTTTGTCGAACAATGCAATCCCCAAACCTTCGCTTTTAAAACTGCCTGCACAGTTGAGCGGTTGTTCAAGGCGCACATAGGTGGTGATTTCAAGGTCGCTCAATGTACGAAAATGCACATGGAAAGGTTCGCATATTGCTTGCAGGTGGTTATTGCGGCTGTTGTATAACGCCAGGCCGGTATAAAAGGTGACCGTTTTGCCACTGGCCTGACGCAACTGTGTGCGGGCGTTGTCCTCGGTGTGTGGTTTTCCGGTGATTTTTCCATCGAGCACGCAGACCTGATCGGAACCGATAATCAGAGTGTCAGGGTAGGCGAGGGCCAATGCTTGAGCCTTCGCGGCCGCCAATCGTAGCACCAGCGCCTCTGCGGTTTCTCCGGCCTGCGGGGCTTCATCGACGTGCGGTGCGGCACAGATAAAAGGAAGATGCAGCTTTTCCAGCAGCATCTTGCGGTAGCTCGAGGTGGAGGCAAGGAGTAGTCTCTGCATAATTTTTTTCGTAAACCGTAGCGTAAATAGAGTGGGCATTTTAAACTGTCCGCCGCTGAGGAAGCGAATATTGGTGAAAGGTGCCGTTTTAAGGCCTTTTTCTTTGACTCTATGTCGTTACAAAGTTAATATGCGCGCCCTATGCAAAAGGTAAAATTACCCTTGACCATTGATGCGGTACGTACCGCTCAGAAACGATTGGACTATGTTGGTTCCTATTCGCCTGAGCAGGTTACACGTGTCGCCGCCTCTGTGGTCAGTGTGGACAGTGATGTTGAGGTCTCGTTATCTTTTAATATCGATAACCAGCGCCTCGCGGTGATAACAGGGCATGCGGACGTCCAGGTAATGCTGATGTGCCAACGCTGTGGAGTTCCGTTCGAGCATCATGTACACACAACATATTGTTTTAGCCCGGTCGTCAATGATGAGCAGGCTGAGGCATTACCGGGAGCGTACGAGCCGATCGAAGTCGATGAGTTTGGCGAAGTCGATCTGTTGGCAATGATTGAAGATGAAATTATTCTTTCACTGCCTGTCGTCCCGGTACATGAATCTGAACACTGTGAAGTGTCCGAAGCGGACATGGTCTTTGGCAAACTGCCTGCAGAGGCGGAGAAACCAAACCCATTTGCCGTATTAGCCAGTTTAAAGCGTAAGTAATTAAGGAGTAAGGTCCATGGCCGTACAACAAAATAAACCAACCCGTTCCAAGCGTGGCATGCGTCGTTCACACGATGCCCTGACCACCACCACTTTGTCTGTTGATGCGACTTCCGGTGAAACTCATCGTCGTCACCACATCACTGCCGACGGTTTCTACCGCGGTCGCAAGGTTATCGGCTAAGTAGCGGTACCTTGACTCGTCTAACCCTGGCGTTAGATGCAATGGGCGGGGACTTCGGTCCCTGCGTCACAGTGCCTGCTTCATTGCAGGCACTGGCCTCTAATTTACAGCTTCATCTTCTGCTGGTCGGCAATCCCGACACCCTCTCTCCTTTACTTGCCAAAGCCGATCCAGTTCTTCTGGAACGTTTGCAAGTCGTGCCCGCTGAATCAGTGATTGCCGGCGACGCCAAACCCTCACAAGCGATACGCGCCAGCCGTGGTACTTCTATGCGCGTTGCGCTTGAATTGACCAAAAATGGTGATGCGCAAGGCTGTGTCAGCGCGGGTAATACAGGTGCGTTGATGGGGTTGGCGAAAATGCTGATTAAGCCGCTGGACGGTATTGAGCGCCCTGCACTGATGACGGTGATCCCGAATCAGTTAGGCGGTAAAACCGTCGTGTTGGATCTCGGTGCCAATGTCGAATGCGACAGCACCATGTTAGTCCAGTTTGCGGTGATGGGCGCGGTGATGGCCGAAGAGGTCGTGGGGATTGCGCAACCACGCGTGGCGCTGCTGAATATTGGTGAAGAAGAAACCAAAGGCCTGGATAATATCCGCGAAGCGGCCGCCGTGCTAAAAAATACGCCGGCAATCAACTATATTGGTTACCTGGAAGGCAACGATCTTCTCACCGGTAAAACCGATGTGATGGTTTGCGACGGCTTTGTGGGTAACGTCACCCTGAAAACCATGGAAGGGGTGGTAAGAGTCTTTTTATCGCTACTGAAGTCATCCGGAGACGGTGGCAAACAGGCGTGGTGGTTAAAATTGTTAGGCCGTTGGTTGCAAAAGCGGGTGGTAAAGCGGTTCGGCCACCTGAACCCCGACCAGTATAATGGCGCATGTCTGTTAGGATTGCGCAGCACCGTAATCAAGAGCCACGGCGCTGCGAACCCACACGCGTTTGCAGTTGCAATCGAACAGGCTGTGCAGGCGGTGCAGCGGCAAGTCCCTGACAGGATTGCTGCGCGCCTTGAAGCTGTATTACCTAAGAGTGACTGATCGTACATGTATACAAAGATTCTCGGTACGGGGAGTTATTTACCCGTACAAGTGCGCACCAACGCTGACCTAGAAAAAATGGTGGATACCTCTGACGAGTGGATCGTCTCACGTACGGGTATCCGTGAACGCCGTATCGCCGCTGCTGACGAAACCGTTGCGACGATGGGCTTCCATGCGGCTGAAAAAGCGCTGGAAATGGCTGGTGTGGCTAAAGAAGATATCGGGTTGATCGTAGTGGCTACCACTACCTCGAGCCACGCATTCCCAAGTTCTGCCTGCCAGGTGCAGCAGATGCTTGGCATTAAAGACTGTGCCGCCTTCGATCTGGCCGCAGCTTGTGCCGGTTTTACCTATGCGTTGAGTGTCGCCGATCAGTACGTTAAGAATGGCGCGGTTAAACACGCATTGGTGATCGGCGCGGATGTGCTGTCGCGCACCTTGGATCCGCAAGATCGTGGCACTATCATCCTGTTTGGTGATGGTGCAGGTGCAGTTTTGCTGGGGGCCTCAGAAGAGCCTGGCATTCTTTCGACCCACCTGCATGCCGACGGCAGTTACGGTGGTCTGCTGACGTTACCGTTCAAGGATCGTCAAGAGCAGGACAAACCGGCTTACGTCACTATGGCCGGTAATGAAGTATTCAAAGTTGCGGTTACCGAGTTGGCGCACATCGTTGATGAAACGTTGCAGGCTAATAATCTGGATCGCAGCGCGCTGGATTGGTTGGTACCACACCAGGCCAATTTGCGCATTATCAGCGCAACGGCGAAAAAACTGGGTATGGGGCTGGATAAAGTGGTAGTGACGCTCGATCGTCACGGTAACACTTCTGCCGCCTCTGTCCCTGCAGCGCTCGACGAAGCGGTGCGTGATGGGCGGATCCAGCGCGGCCAACTGGTGCTGTTGGAAGCCTTTGGCGGCGGCTTTACCTGGGGCTCGGCGCTGGTTCGTTTCTGATTAACAGGAAGAAAAAATGACGCAATTTGCTTTTGTTTTTCCAGGTCAGGGGTCACAGACTCTTGGCATGCTGGCCGATTTGGCCGCTGAATATCCGATTGTTGAAGCGACCTTCAACGAAGCCTCTTCCGTCCTGGGTTATGACCTGTGGCAACTGGTGCAGCAAGGGCCAGCGGAAGAGCTGAACAAAACCTGGCAGACGCAGCCGGCATTGCTGGCCGCCTCCGTAGCGATTTTCCGCGTCTGGCAGCAACAGGGCGGTAAAATGCCTGCAATCATGGCCGGCCACAGCCTGGGTGAGTACTCGGCGCTGGTGTGTGCGGGCGTGTTGGATTTCCAGGCGGCAATCCGTCTGGTTGAGCTGCGCGGCAAACTGATGCAGGAAGCGGTACCGGAAGGCACGGGGGCGATGTCCGCCATTATCGGTCTGGACAACGCCGCGATCGCCAAAGCCTGTGAAGAGTCTGCCCAAGGGCAGGTTGTGTCCCCGGTGAACTTTAACTCTCCGGGCCAGGTCGTTATTGCCGGCAATAAAGAGGCGGTTGAGCGTGCAGGGGCTGCTTGTAAAGCCGCTGGCGCCAAACGTGCATTGCCGTTGCCGGTGAGCGTACCTTCGCACTGTGCACTGATGAAACCGGCGGCGGACAAACTGGCCGTTGCGTTGCAAGAAATCACGTTCAGCGCGCCGCAGGTTGCAGTGGTGAATAACGTCGATGTGCGCACCGAAACCGATCCTGAAGCGATCCGCAGTGCGCTGGTACGCCAGTTGTACAGCCCGGTACGTTGGACCGAGAGCGTAGAGTTTATGGCAGCAGAGGGCGTTACGTTGCTGCTAGAGGTTGGCCCGGGTAAGGTTCTGACCGGCCTGACTAAACGTATTGTTGACACCCTGACAGCAGCGGCCGTTAATGACACCGCCAGCCTGTCAGCGGCGCTTGAGCAATAAAGAGGAAAACAATGAGCTTCGAAGGTAAAGTTGTTCTGGTCACCGGCGCTAGCCGGGGTATTGGCCGGGCTATTGCAGAAACGTTTGTGGCACGCGGCGCTAAAGTGATCGGCACCGCCACCAGTGAAAGCGGCGCTGAGGCTATCAGCAGCTACCTGGGTGCAAACGGCAAAGGGTTTGCGTTGAACGTGGTTGATGCTCAATCTATCGACAGCGTTCTGGCATCTATTCGTGCTGAATTTGGCGAAATCGACATTTTAGTGAATAATGCCGGCATTACGCGTGATAACCTGCTGATGCGTATGAAGGACGATGAGTGGCAGGATATCCTGAACACCAATTTGACTTCCGTATTCCGTCTGTCAAAAGCGGTAATGCGAGCTATGATGAAAAAGCGGTTTGGCCGGATCATCACCATCGGTTCCGTAGTTGGTACCATGGGGAACGCAGGGCAGGCTAATTACGCGGCGGCTAAAGCCGGTTTGATTGGCTTTAGTAAGTCTTTGGCACGTGAAGTTGCTTCACGTGGCATTACAGTCAACGTCGTGGCACCTGGCTTTATTGAGACGGACATGACACGGGCGTTGACAGATGATCAACGTGCAGGCATTTTGTCATCAGTTCCAGCCAATCGGCTGGGGGATGCTAAAGAAATCGCCAGCGCTGTTGCATTTTTAGCCTCTGACGAGGCTGGCTACATCACCGGTGAAACGTTACATGTCAATGGCGGCATGTACATGATTTAAAAAATGCGAAAACTATTTGCGTTATTTGGGGTAAAAACCGCAGAATAGCGTAAAATCGTGGTTTGACCAGCCGGGATTTAGTTGCATCTTTTTCAACATTTTATACACTACGAAAACCATCGCGAAAGCGAGTTTTGATAGGAAATTTAAGAGTATGAGCACTATCGAAGAACGCGTTAAGAAAATCATTGTTGAGCAATTGGGTGTTAAACAGGAAGAAGTTTTAAATAACGCTTCTTTCGTTGAAGATCTGGGTGCTGATTCTCTTGACACTGTTGAGCTGGTAATGGCACTGGAAGAAGAATTCGACACTGAGATTCCAGACGAAGAAGCTGAGAAAATCACTACTGTTCAGGCAGCTATTGATTTCATCAACGCTAGCCAGCAGTAAGAGAACATATCTAGGCGGTCACTCGACCGCCTAAGTTTTTTCTATCCCTAGTGTTATTTTTTCCCTCCTTGGAGGACAAACGTGTCTAAGCGTCGAGTAGTTGTGACCGGACTGGGCATGTTGTCTCCTGTCGGCAATACGGTAGAGTCCACATGGAACGCTCTTCTTGCCGGTCAGAGTGGCATCAGCCTGATCGACCATTTCGATACTACTGCCTATGCAACGCGTTTTGCTGGCTTGGTAAAGAATTTTAACGTTGAAGATTTCATCTCCCGCAAAGATGCGCGCAAGATGGACGCCTTCATCCAGTACGGTATCGCTGCCGGCATGCAAGCTATGCAGGATGCTGAGCTAGATATCACCGAGGCTAACGCCACCCGCATTGGTGCCGCTATCGGCTCCGGTATCGGCGGCCTGGGTTTGATTGAAGAGAATCACAGTTCACTGGTTAACGGTGGCCCACGGAAAATCAGTCCGTTCTTTGTGCCGTCAACCATCGTTAACATGATTGCAGGCCATCTGACTATCATGTACGGCATGCGTGGCCCGAGCATTTCGATCGCCACCGCCTGTACTTCAGGTGTGCACAACATTGGCCACGCTGCGCGTATCATTGCTTACAATGATGCCGACGTGATGCTGGCCGGTGGGGCAGAGAAAGCCAGTACCCCATTAGGTGTCGGCGGCTTTGGCGCAGCACGCGCGCTGTCGACTCGTAACGAAGATCCTCAAGCCGCTAGCCGCCCTTGGGACAAAGACCGTGACGGTTTTGTTCTGGGTGATGGCGCTGGCATGATGGTGCTGGAAGAGTACGAGCATGCTAAAAAACGCGGCGCCAAGATTTATGCTGAAGTTGTTGGCTTTGGGATGAGCAGTGATGCTTATCACATGACGTCACCACCTGAGAACGGTGCGGGCGCTGCGCTGGCAATGGAAAATGCGTTGCTTGATGCCGGTGTGACCACGTCACAAATCGGTTATATCAATGCGCACGGTACTTCAACGCCGGCTGGCGATAAAGCCGAAACGCAAGCAGTGAAATCGGTATTTGGCAGTGATGCACAGCGCGTGTTGGTCAGCTCGACCAAATCGATGACCGGCCACCTGTTAGGTGCTGCGGGTGCGATTGAGTCAATCTTCACCGTACTGGCATTGCGTGATCAGGCCGTACCACCAACCATCAACCTGGATAATCCAGATGAGGGTTGCGATCTGGACTTCGTTGCACATGAAGCGCGTCAGGTGAGTGATATGCAGTATACGCTGTGTAACTCCTTTGGCTTCGGCGGCACCAACGGTTCATTGATCTTCCGCAAGGTGTAATACCTCTGCTGGCAGTCGACAAAAAGCCCGGTTTTTTAAACCGGGCTTTTTTTATGGCGCAGAAACGCGACTCGGAAAACTCTGCTTGCCGGTACCTTTGCTCAATAGCAAGCTGCTGCTAACGACATCGGTGCCTGTTATTCTGTACAGAAAGCTACAGTGGCCAGGGGGAGACTATGTACTGGATTAATGGACATCAGCACGATGCGCTCGCGCCAAGCGATCGCGGTTTGCAGTTTGGTGATGGCTGTTTCACTACCGCTCGGGTGACGGACGGCAAAATCGACTTATTGCCTTGGCATATCGAACGCCTACAGCTGGCGGCGCAACGGCTAATGTTGCCTGTTTGCGACTGGGATGCATTAGAACGTGAAATGGTGCACGCCGCAGAATCTATTTCTCTGGGTGTGGTCAAAGCGATACTGACGCGAGGCAGCGGTGGGCGAGGTTACAGTCCACAAGGGTGTGAAAATCCCACGCGTATCGTCTCCCGCAGCACTTTCCCTTTGCACTATCTGCAATGGCGTGAACAGGGTATCAGCCTGGCGCTGAGTCCGGTCGCACTGGCGCGCAACCCGCTGCTGGCAGGGCTGAAACACCTAAATCGTTTGGAGCAAGTGTTGATCCGCACGCATCTTGACCAGACGGCTGCCGACGAGGCGCTGGTGCTTGACACTGCGGGTATGCTGGTGGAATGCTGTGCGGCTAATTTGTTCTGGCGTAAGGGAAAAGCGGTGTTTACGCCAGATTTGAGTCAGGCCGGCGTGGCCGGGCTGATGCGTCGCCGGGTCATTGAGTTGTTGGCGGACAGTGGCTACAGGTTGCATTGCGTCAGCGAGCCGCTCGAAACGCTGGCCGACGCGGATGAAGTGCTGGTGAGCAATGCATTGATGCCATTGTTGCCGGTAAATATCGCGCAATCATGGCGTTATCCGTCACGCGAACTCTATGATTTTTTGCGCCCACATTGTTAACGATGGCTGATTGATGAAGAAAAGAAAGCTGAAGTTCGTTTCTATTACGCTTGTTCTGGTGTTAGGCCTGCTGTTTTGGGGGTATCAGAAGGTTGAACGTTTTGCTGATACCCCGCTGGCCATCCAGCAGGAAGCCATTTTTAAATTGCCGGCGGGCACCGGACGGGTTGCATTGGAAGGGCTGCTGGTGCGCGATAAGCTGATCCGCAATGGTACGTGGTTCCCGTGGTTGCTACGTCTGGAGCCACAGTTGGCGGAGTTTAAAGCCGGAACCTACCGTTTTACGCCGGGGATGACCGTGCGCCAGATGCTTAAATTGCTGGCCAGCGGTAAAGAAGCCCAGTTTAGTGCTCGCTTTATTGAAGGTTCTCGCCTGCGTGACTGGCTGACGGTGCTGCAACAGTCAAAATACCTCAAACATACGCTGGCAGGGAAAAGTGAGGCGGAGATCGCCGTGGCTTTGGGGATGCCGGAAGGCAGCAACCCAGAAGGGCGCCTGTACCCCGATACCTACTCGTACACCGCCGGCATGAGTGATTTGGCCTTGTTGAAACGTGCCCACCTGCGAATGACCAAGGCATTGGACGAAGCCTGGCAGGGGCGCGATACCACTCTGCCGTACAAAACGCCTGAAGACCTGCTAACCATGGCCTCAATCATTGAGAAAGAGACGGCTGTGCCGGAAGAGCGCACCAAGGTGGCCTCGGTGTTTATCAACCGCCTGCGCATTGGCATGCGTTTGCAGACAGATCCAACGGTGATCTACGGCATGGGCGATGGTTATAATGGCAACATTACTCGCAAAGATTTAGAAACGGCGACACCCTATAACACTTACGTGATCAACGGATTGCCGCCAACGCCGATTGCCATGCCGGGCCAAGCCTCGCTGGAGGCCGCGGCCAACCCGGCGAAGACACCGTATCTGTACTTTGTTGCCGACGGCAAGGGCGGCCATCAATTTACCACTAACCTGGCCAGTCATAATCAGGCAGTGAAAGCCTATCGCCAGGCGTTAAAGGAAAAGAATGAAAAGTAAATTCGTGGTTATCGAAGGCCTTGAGGGCGCGGGTAAAACGACCGCGCGCGACACAGTCGTTAGCGTATTGCGCGAACATGGTGTCAACGAGATTGTCTTTACCCGTGAACCTGGCGGCACACCGTTGGCAGAGAAGCTACGCGACCTGTTTAAACGTGGTGTGGACGGTGAACTGCCAACGATCAAGGCCGAAGTGCTGATGCTGTATGCGGCCCGCGTACAGTTGGTGGAAACGGTAATCAAACCGGCGATGGCGCGTGGCGCGTGGGTCGTTGGCGATCGACACGATTTGTCTTCGCAAGCCTACCAGGGCGGCGGACGTGGGGTTGACCAACAATTGATGGCCTCGCTGCGCGAGACGGTGTTGGGGGATTTCCGCCCAGACTTGACGCTTTACCTGGATTTACCGCCATTAGTGGGCTTGCAACGCGCGCGCGCGCGCGGTGAGCTGGATCGTATCGAGCAAGAAGCACTGCCGTTCTTTGAGCGTACCCGCGCACGTTACCTTGCGTTGGCTGCGCAGGACGAGTCCATTGTCACTGTTGATGCTTCTCAATCGTTAGAGCAGGTAACCGCGGCGATTCGGGGTTGTGTCAGCCAATGGCTACAGCAGCAGGAAGGCGCGTAATGAACTGGTACCCGTGGCTGAATACGCCTTACCGGCAGTTGGTCGGGCAATATGCTGCCGGGCGCGGTCATCACGCATTGCTGTTACATGCTGCGGTAGGTAACGGTGAAGACGCATTGGCCTATGGCCTGAGCCGCTGGTTGATCTGTCAGCGCCGTAACGGTGAGAAAAGCTGCGGTGAATGCCATAGCTGCCGGCTCATGCTTGCAGGGAATCACCCGGACTATCACGTGTTGACGCCAGAAAAAGGCAAAAGCAGCCTGGGGGTGGAACCCATCCGTCAGGTGATTGAGATTCTTTATTCCCATGCGCAGCAGGGCGGAGCCAAGGTTATCTGGTTACCGCAGGCGGAGTTACTGACGGAAGCTGCCGCTAATGCCTTGTTGAAAACGCTGGAAGAACCGCCGGAAAAAACCTATTTCCTGTTGAGTTGCCGTGAGCCATCACGTTTGCTCGCGACGTTGCGCAGCCGTTGTTTGTACTGGCACCTGGCTAGCCCAGATGAGCAACTCAGCCTGCAATGGCTCAACCGCCAAACACCGGGTAATCAGGTTGATCTCCTGACTGCCTTACGTTTGCACGATGGCGCGCCGCTGGCTGCTGAACAATTGTTGCAGCCGGAACGTTGGCAGCAACGTGGAGCATTGTGTGCCGCTCTGCGTACAGCACTGCCACAGCGTGACATGTTGTCGTTGTTGCCGGTGTTGAACCACGAAGACGTCGCAGAGCGGCTACACTGGTTATGCGCGTTGCTCGTGGATGCCATGAAATGGCAGCAAGGTGCGGCAAGTTTCGCACTTAACCAGGATCAACAACCGCTGGTGCACCAACTGGCCAGTTGCTTGAGCAGCACCTCGCTGCAGCAAGTGGTGCAACAGTGGCTTAATTGCCGTCATCAGTTGCTCAGCGTGGTTGGCGTTAATCGCGAGCTGCTGCTGACCGAACAGTTACTCAGCTGGGAGCAAATGCTTGACGTGACCGGCTATTCTCATCCTCATTCGCTGTAAAGAGCTAAAAATATTATGTTGTTAGTAGATTCTCATTGTCACCTTGACGGCCTGGATTACCAAACACTGCACCAAAACGTAGATGACGCGCTGGCAAAGGCCAAGGCGCGCGACGTTGGCTATGTGCTGGCTGTCGCGACTACGCTACCCGGCTATCAAGCGATGACGCAGTTGATCGGCGCACGCGACGACGTGGCGTTCTCCTGCGGTGTACACCCGCTTAATCTTGAAGGCGGTTATGATTACGCTGAACTGCGTCGTCTGGCGGCGGCAGAGCAGGTCGTAGCACTGGGTGAGACTGGGCTGGATTACTTCTATCAGAAGGACAATCTAGAACTGCAGCAAGCGTCGTTCCGCGAACATATTCGTATCGGTTGCGATCTGAATAAACCGGTCATTGTGCATACCCGTGATGCGCGTGAAGACACGCTGGCGATCCTGCGGGAAGAGAATGCCCAGAACTGTGGTGGTGTGCTGCATTGTTTCACCGAAGATTGCGCTACCGCAGAAGCCTTGTTGGATCTGGGGTTCTACATTTCATTTTCTGGCATCCTGACCTTCCGCAACGCCGAACAGTTGCGTGATGTGGCGCGTTACGTACCGCTGGACCGCATTCTGGTGGAAACCGACTCCCCGTATCTGGCTCCTGTGCCGCATCGTGGCAAAGAGAACCAACCTGCCTATGTGCGCGATGTGGCTGAATACATGGCGGTATTGAAGGGCGTGAGCCTGGAGACGCTGGCCGAAGCTACCACCGCCAATTTTTCACGCTTATTTCACATCGACCTCTGAACTTTGGCCTAGGCTATAGCTGTAGTCATCGAATCCGGAATTTTTTTTAAGCTCGTAATTAATCATCGAAACGGGTAATGTTCCCACCCGTTTTAGGACGAGGTGCGGGCGTTTTTTCCTCTTTTTTGCCAAAAAATAGGCAATTTAAGAAAAACACCCGGTTTTGTTCATCGAAACGTGACTGTCATCAAACATTGCGCAGCCTATTTATTTTACTCTGCGTAAAAATTCAAGGGGTGCTCAGACACCCTGAATTGCAGGGGTTTTTTCTCCCCCCCTTGCAACGCGAAGAATCGCGGAAAGTAGCAAAGCACTATTACTCAGGAGCACACTCAACTATGTTCAAGAACGCATTTGCAAACCTGCAAAAAGTAGGTAAGTCGCTAATGCTGCCGGTGTCCGTATTGCCTATCGCAGGTATCCTGCTGGGCGTCGGTTCCGCCAACTTTAGCTGGCTACCTGCGGTAGTCTCCCACGTGATGGCGGAAGCCGGCGGTTCCGTTTTCGCCAACATGCCGTTAATTTTCGCCATCGGTGTTGCCCTTGGCTTCACCAATAACGATGGTGTATCCGCACTGGCTGCAGTGGTGGCTTACGGCATCATGGTGAAAACCATGGCGGTGGTTGCACCTTTGGTGCTGCACTTGCCGGCTGAAGAAATCGCGGCCAAACACCTGGCAGATACCGGTGTACTCGGGGGGATTATCTCCGGCTCCATCGCGGCCTATATGTTTAACCGCTTCTTCCGCATTCAATTACCGGAATATCTGGGCTTCTTTGCCGGTAAGCGCTTTGTGCCGATTATCTCCGGCCTCGCGGCAATCGTTCTGGGCGTAGTATTGTCCTTCATCTGGCCTCCAATCGGTACGGCTATCCAGACCTTCTCCCAATGGGCGGCGTATCAGAACCCGGTAGTGGCGTTTGGTATCTACGGCGTGGTTGAACGTGCGCTGGTGCCATTCGGTCTGCACCACATCTGGAACGTACCGTTCCAAATGCAGATCGGTGAATACACCAACGCAGCAGGTCAGGTGTTCCACGGCGATATCCCACGTTATATGGCGGGTGACCCGACTGCGGGTAAACTGTCTGGTGGCTTCCTGTTCAAAATGTACGGTCTGCCTGCTGCTGCGATTGCCATCTGGCACTCAGCCAAGCCGGAAAACCGTGCTAAAGTCGGCGGTATCATGATCTCCGCTGCGTTGACCTCGTTCCTGACCGGTATCACCGAACCGATCGAGTTCTCCTTCATGTTCGTTGCGCCGATTCTGTACGTAATCCACGCCATTCTGGCGGGTCTTGCGTTCCCGATCTGTATCCTGTTGGGTATGCGTGACGGTACCAGCTTCTCGCACGGTCTGATCGACTTTATCGTACTGAGTGGCAACAGCAGCAAAATCTGGCTGTTCCCAATTGTGGGTATCATCTACGGTCTGGTGTACTACACCATCTTCCGCGTGTTGATTGCCAAGCTGGATCTGAAAACCCCAGGTCGTGAAGATACGGCTTCTGAGCAGGTTACTCAGGGCGGTTCTGAAATGTCTGCGGCGCTGGTTCAGGCCTTCGGCGGTAAAGAAAACATCACCAACCTGGATGCCTGTATCACTCGTCTGCGCGTTAGCGTGGCAGACGTGAGCAAGGTTGACCAGGCTGGCCTGAAAAAACTGGGGGCTGCCGGCGTTGTTGTCGCAGGCTCTGGCGTTCAGGCTATCTTTGGTACCAAATCTGATAACCTGAAAACGGATATGGACGAATACATCCGTAACCATTAATTCAGGCAGGGGAGTTTTAAGGGAGGCGTAAGCCTCCCTTTTTTATTGATTTTAATGTTGATTTATAAGTATTTTTTATTTTTAATGTCCACATTAAGACCGCAGCTAAACACTATGAGACAAATGCCCACCTCTGCGGGCACCCTGATTAGCCAAAGATTAATGAGGTTTGTCCGCTGCTTTTGGGGTGAGGTTGTACAGGATCCACGGTTTGCGGTTGGGAAATCATGCGGGTAAAGGTTTCATGACTCACGAATGTGCCCCCACAATTGATGTTCGTGCATTGGTTGTAACGTTCTTTGGTGGTTGAGGTGATATAGCTTGATGATCGGGTGTGTGCGGCCTGGCCGCAAAGCGGGCAATGCATCATGGCGGGATTCTCCGAGATGCCCTGACTATGGTCAGTATTGCTAATAATTATGCACAATTATTGCTATTTTGCATCACTCCATTTCCAGATCATCAATCTTGACCTCCAAATCGAGGGCGGTAGTAAAACCGCTGTTGTTCAGTGAGTGAGTCACTTTAACCAACGTCCAGTTGGCCTCATCAATCTCTTTTTTGAAACCTGAAACAGTGACCGGTGCTTCCGGGTAAATATCTGCGCGCCCGTGGGCAAGCTGAATAGAGAAGGTTGCAACACCACGCTGAATACGTTCCCAATTGGCCTTTGCCGCTCGTTGTGCGTTATATTTCGACGCGTAGGTATGGCGCAGTACCAACACATTTTCATCACTGCCGATCAGGTATTCTCCCTGTTTTTCATCGACTGGTGCGGGTTTCTTAACCCGGCGGCGTTTAACCTTAACCTGTTCGCTTTTTGCCGTGTGGGTATTCAGCCAATTGGCCACAACGCCGGTATAAGCTCCCCGATCGGTTAACGTGAATTGATGGCTATCACCTGACTGGCGGTTAATGAGGATTGCCGGGATCGGTTTTCCCCCGGCGGTCATATTTTGTCCCTGTTTAAAAAACAGCAGATTGCCATTTTTTATTGCGGCCACTGCGCCATTCTCTTTTGCCAGTCGGGTGATAAAACTCCCGTCTGACTCGGTAGTTTGGTCGATATGCCCGATCTGAATGTCTGCCACATTCTTATTGATAACCGCCGCCAGCTTATTGCGGCCGGCAATGGTTCTGACAATATCCCCTATGGTTTTTTTATGGTAGGAGGCATCGCGTTGCACGTTCAATGTTTGCCGAAAATCGGCACTGCGGGCTGTTATGGTCAATATGTCAGGTGCGCCGGCATGGCCAATTTCATCAACGACAAACGTCCCTTTATCGATCACCCCGGTATATTTCCAGCCAAGTGCAACAGCCAGGCTGACGCCACGGCGGGGCAGCTTCAAATTGCCTTCGCTATCGTCAAGCTCAATATTGATCTGGTCGGCCTCAAAGCCCCGGTTATCCGTTAGCGTCAGGTTGATTAATTTTTCTTTCACCTTCCCGGTGATATCAACGCCATCAATGCTAAGTGAGTACGCCGGGGTATTGTCGCCGCCGAGTTTGTCTAACGTATCGATAAGGCTCATGACAGGAACCCGCCGACGGTATCGGAAACCTGTTCGGCCAGGTCTTCAAATTGCTGAGCTAAATCGCCGAACATGTCTTTTAGTCCTTCATCCGTGCGCTTGAGCGTGATGGTGAACTCAATACGACGGGCGGAGCCATCCGAAAAGAATACAGTTTTGGTGCGGCTCAGGCTTTCGATCACGAACATGCCATGTATTGCGCCGCTCCCCTCAATCAATGACCAGGCCTTGCCGGTTTCCGCCATTAATTGGATAGCCATCAGGGAAACCCGGCCCCCGGTTAATGCCGACAGCAAAACGCCGCTCAGTGTGATGGTTTCATCATCCGGCCCCAGGAATTGGCTTTGCGGGCGAAGTCCGACGCGGCTATTGGTCGGATGCCGCCAGGCCATCTGGTGTTGAAACTCCTGGTATGGAACGGTTTGCAGCATGAACACGAACATGCCTAATGCCATCATCATAATGATCGTCCTCACTCGATATCGTTAAAACTGCTGTTCGCCTTGGATCTTGCCTGCCGTTCCCGTGCATCCAGTTGCCGAGCAACTTCCCGCGCAATGTCCTGAGGGTTGTGGTGAGCCTGAGCGACAATCTGAATAGGGGCGTGAATGTCAATGTAGGTATCACCGCCTTGGTGATGCGATGAAGTAGCCCCGCGCGGGTATTGGCTCCCCGGTAGGCTGTAGGGATGCAAGGGGGCGTCCGCAGCGGTGGCAGGGCCACCCATAAATAACGCGGCAACTGCCGCCATGGCGGCGGTATTCTTGCGACTTGTGACATTCGCCGGCCCGTTGACAATTTCCGGGCCATACTCACCCACGACGCCAAATTTCCCCAGTGGGATCCTGCCGCCGCTGTCGTGTTCGCCGGTATACCTATTGCGTATTGCTGCCGCTGAATTGCCTTGCGGGCCTGGCTTCATAACCACTCCGGCCCGGCGGGCCGCATCGGCAACGCCGGGGTTTGTCTGCGCTAAGATGCGCGTTTTTTCCGATTTGTCCTTAACTTCATCCAGTTTGCCCAGCACCCACTTGATTGATTCTATGAGCAGTTTCAGCGGGGTAAGCGCTAATTCAATGCCGGCGGCCAGAAACTCACCGAACTTTTTCCCCGCTGATGCCGCGCCATCCAAATCTTCTTTTGTCGACTTTATCGGCGTGAGCAGGTCGGTAAACCAGCCCCACAACGTTTTAACTTTGTCACCAATCCAGGTGAATACCGGCATTAGCGGCGCAAAGGCGTCTTTGATGGGGGCCGCCGCAGCTTTGAAACCGTCAACCACGCCGCCCAGGAATGCTTTGATGGGTTTCCAATATTTATAAATCAGTAGGCCCGCGCCGACGACGGCAGCAGCAATCAACCCAAGCGGGCTAACCAAAATACCGAACATGCTTCCCAAGCCGCCCAGGGCAAAACGCAAAAAGCGCAACGGGGACGTAGCCAGCCAGGTAAACACGCGGCCAATGCCCTTAATCCCTTTGGTTGCCGTCTGTAGCGGTGATGATGCGAAAGACGCGACGGCGCGCCCGGCGCTGCCAAGGTGCTGTTTAGAAAATGTCAGTGCATTCTTTCCCGCTTCCAGCAGTGAACGGCTGAAACTACCAAGCTGTTTTGTAGTGATCGGGGTGGTGCTGGCAAATTTCAGCATGCTGAGTGACAGGTTGGGCAGCAGGTGGATCCCCAACATGCGTGTGCTAAATCGGAGCAGGGCGAACGGCCCCAACAGACCGACAACGGCGATGGCCAGCGTGCCAAAAACGGTGGTTGAAATGGCCGCTGCCGCACCAATTTTGACGAGGGCGGCACTGACTTTTGGATGTGCTTTCAGGAACTCAGCAACGCCATGTAAAAAGTTGCTGATGCCTTTTGCTGTTTTGCGCAGCCAGGCGTCATTTTTTTCAAATAATTCAACGCTGATATTTTCCAGAGCGGCATGTAACATCGTCATGTCGCCTTTCATGTTATCCAGCATGGTATTGGAAACCCGCCGGGCCTCCCCGTCGTACTCACCTGGCGCGCCGCGCATCTGTTGCAGCTTGCCGTCTGACACTGCCCGCATTAGCTCACCAAATCCGGTGACGGCATACATGCCGGCAATGTCTTTAAAAATCTTGCCGCGATCGACGTTCCCCATTTTTGACGTTTTCTGATTGATATCTTTTAAAATATCGACCAAATCACGCATATTGCCGTCTTTGTCTTTGGTTGTTACGCCCAGCTTTTTAACCGTGGCACTGTTACCGATACGGCTCAGAATGGCACGCATCGCTGTACCTGCCTGGCTCCCCTGAATACCGGCATTACCCATGATCGCCGTAGCAGCGGACACGGTTTCCAGGCTTTGCCCGTACTCTCGCCCCACACCGGCGGAATATTTCAGCGATTCGCCCAGCATGGGGATATCAACGTTGTTACGGGTAAACAGGGCGGTGAGCACGTCGGCCACCCTGTCCATTTTTTCCGCAGGGATCCCCATGGCCGTTTGGATGTTTGACGCAATATCTGCCGTGGTGCCAAGGTCAATGTCACCGGCAGCGGCCAGATTCAACATCCCTGGCATCGCCTTTAAAACTTGCTGGGGTGAATAGCCGGTTCTGCCAAGAAAATATTGCCCCTCGGCCACCTGGAGATCGGTGAATTTCGACGATAGCGGCAAGGTTCGCGCCTGGTGCCGCAATGACTGCATTTGCGGATCGGCTTTGGTTGGGATGCGCGTCACTGCCTGGGTTTTACTCATCATCGCATCGAAGTCATAGCCCACATGCAGGGCGTCAACCAGTCCACGGCCCATAGCGCGCCCGGTGGCCATTGACGTATAGCCCACCCCGGCGGCCATCACTTTGCGCTGATTGCTTTCATCAAACTGGTGGCGGGCGGCATTCAGCCGCTTTTGCTGCTGGGCCTGCTGGTCTAGCCGTTTCTGCTGTGCGGCTAATGCGCCAGTTACCCCGGTGATGTTTGACCGCAGAGAACGCTGAGCCTCACCCAATCGATTTGTTGCCACGCCGCTGTTTTGCAGGGCGGTACGCTGGTTTTGCAGTGAAGCCCGTAAATCTGCGAATTTCTGTTGAAGCTTAACTGCTTCTTCCCTGGCTTTCTGAAATTGGCGGGCTTGTTTGGCTGTTGGGCCGTCCGTTGATTTCAATGCTACAGCCAGATCGCGCGCTTTTTCACGGGCGGCGTTCAGCGCTTGCGCGGCGGCGGCAACCTGGGTCTTTGTCTTGCGGAAACCGTCAATTTTTCCAGCCTGAGTATCAAGCTGTTTTAACTGGTCTTTTGTGGCTTTAACAGACGCGGCCAGCGTTTTGTTGCTGGCCTGCATGGATTTGAACGGGCGGGTGATTTTATCGACCGCACTCAGTAAAACCTGCAATCGGAGGTTTTTGTCACTCATCACTTGCCCCGCTGCGGATAATAGCTCTGTGCCGCCATTCCAACAGTTCGGCCAGCGGCATCAGGTCGGTCACGGTTGGCGGCCAATGGACGACGGCGGCAATGTCCGCCGTCAGGTCTTCAACGGTTAGCTGTTTAGGAAATCGGATCTGACCGAACTCGGTAAGAAAAAAAGTGCCAGCGCTTGGGACAACTGATACAGGTCTGCCGGATCCAGGCTGGCGACTTCGTTAGCCGTCAGGGCTGGGGAGGTGATACGCGGCAGGACGGTAATCAGTGAATTGACGTCAGTTTCAATCAGCTCCTGCAACCGGGTGCCACGCAACGCACCGGCATTTGGTTTGTTCACGGTCACTTCGGTGATCTGCACGGTGCCGCGCAGGACAGGGACGTCCAGGATCACCGGTTTGTTCAGCAAATCAGTAACGGTATCGCCCTGGCCATCATTGATTTCAACGTTTACAGATTTATCGTTTTTCATTGTTTAACCTTCATTTTGTCTGGTTTACCGGCCCCAGACCGGGGCCACGGGAACACCTGTGCAAGTGGGCTGGCCAGTTACAAGCCGATAGCGCGGCGGTGTTCTGCCAGGCGGTCGACGCCATCCACGATTTCGATCATGTTCACCACGTCGATTTCAAGCAGGACAGCGCCGTCCATCGTCAGCTTGTAATAGGTATTTTTGGCGCTGAGTTTGGTTTGGGTGTTGTCGCCCTGTTTGTAGTTGCCGAAGTCAAACTCAGAAAAACGACCGCGCATGACCACTTCCACGGCGACAATCTCGCCGGTGTCATCGCGCTGGAAAGAGCCTACAAAACGCAGCAGTACGCCATCAACCTTGGCGATCCCCCACTGTTTATAAAGCTGGGCCTCAATGCCGCCGAGGGTGATTTCAGCATCCAGTGCGCCATCATCGATCCCCAGATCAACACCGGCGCTGCCGTTCATGCCACCGCCGCGATACTGTTCAAGCTTTCGCGTCAGCTTCGGCAGGGTGATTTCTTCAACGACGCCCTGATAGTTGTTGGCGTCGTTGAACAAGTTCAGGAATTTCAGTTTGCGTGGTAAGGCCATCGCGTCCCCCTTAGCTGTTCACGTTCTGAGTAAAATTCATCAGATATTGGTCGGTGATGCGCTGACGCAGCAGCAGATTTTCAAGCGGCGGCACAGGCGTGTAGTTGTAGTCCAGGATCAGCTTGCCTGCTTTCAACGTGTCTTTATCGTTGGCGGCATCATCCATCCGGCAGTCGCCGTCGATAATGTAGCCGCCGGATTTCAGCTCACGGAATTTGGCCTTGATGCCTTCGATAATGTCTTTGGCAAGAGAAGGGTGCATAGGCTGGTCAACGGCCCACATTTGCGCTTCGGCCATGGTGTCCGCCAACACCTGCGCGGTGCGGGTGTAGTTCTCAAACTGGAACAGCGGATCATCAGAGCAGGTGCGGGAACCCCAGAAACGGAATCCATCTTTGCGGATCAACGTGGTGACGTCGTTTTGGTTCAGCAGATTGGCATCGGTGGCCGTATCCTGCAAATCCCAATACACGTCAGCACTGATGCCGGTCACGCCATTGACACCGACGTTTGACAGGGTTTTGTGCCAACCGGTTTGCTCATCAATCTTGGCGCGCAGACCTAATGCACGGGCCGTTGCGTAGGCGGTTGCCGATGCGTTGGTCACGCTGTCCCAGCTCAGGAAGTCTGGCCAGATCAACATAGCTTCACGCTGGCTGAAATTTTTACGGTAATCGATGGCTTCGGCCACGGTTTTACAGCCATAGGTGCTTAGGTACGCGAAGCCGCGTAGGCTTTGCGCGATAGCTAACAATTCAGAGGCAACAGCCTCATTATCATGACCGGGCACACCCAGAATACGGGGTTTTACGCCAAGTTGGCTTTGCGCTGCCAGCAGGGCTTTCATGCCGGTTTTTTTGCCTTCGGTGGTCACGCCGCCGATGATGTTGGTTGTGGTTTCTGCTTCGGTTTCACCCTGAGCTACGCGTACTATGACAGTTACCGGTTTTGTCTGGTCGCCGATGGCGTCCAGGGAACGGGCCAGGGTGCCTGACTCGCCGGCTTTACCGCTGGCGGTCAATACGTCGGTGAGCAATACGGGCGTGTTTAACGGGAAGGTTTTCGCATCGGCGTCATCACCGGTACAGACCAGCCCAATAATAGCCGTGCTGATGGTGGTAATGGTGCGAGTGCCTTCGTTGATTTCCTGGACGCGCACGCCGTGGTGGTAGTCTTGAGCCATTAGGTGGATCTCCTATAACGGTGTTCCCCTATGGTGTCTGCGGCAGGCGGTTAATGCATATGGTGGGCATTGTGTGAGGGCTGGCACAAGGTGCGTGGTGAAGTTTGCCAATAGTCTTGACAGCACATATAACAATGACCGCGTTTACAGAAAAATGAAAGCCCCAGAAGGGGCTTATGTGTATTAGCTCAGACTTGAGCTGACATTGTCACAGCACAGAGCTTAACCTAATCTAACAGGGCAGTTCTGTGCCAGAAGTAGATATTGTAAACATCTAATTGTATTGGATATTTGAGAGCATTCCATTGTGGGTTTGTTCTATCCTACAAAAGCACAGAAGGTTTAATTAAATTAGTTAATGACTCTTGAGTTAATCTCGTTCAATTTTCACTATAACATAAACCAGTTAAGGTAAATTGGTTTATGTTATTTGTATTAATTATTGAAAAGGTTATTGTATAAGATTAAAAATGTAAGGCACCATTACCAAACACATGCATAGCCATAGAGGCTTTAGGACTGATGAATTTTTTTTCCACTATTTCATTGGCTTTAAAAGTTGCCTCGGCAATATTTAGATGGCTCTTTAATCCCGATATAAATTCTGGTAGCCATATCGAAGGGATGGATATATGTAAACTCCAACTCGGTGATATTACGGCATCATAACCAGATTCTATTAACCTTGTTATTAATGTGTTATTGCTATTGGTATAGGTGTTTTTAACCATGCTCCCTGAATGACAAATAAATAATATAGCAACACGGCCAGTGCCAAATAATGTATCAATGTTGAATGTTTTATCCTTTCCAGGGTAAACACCATAAAACCCGACAGTGTTATCTTTGCCACCATGCGATATAAATATATTTACATCAGAGTTTGCTGTCGGAGTGTCAGAGATATCACAACGCACTTCATCTTTGTTTATAACACGTTCTACTTCTGAGTAAGCTATAGCAATGGCAAAATCATTTTGATTCATTGGTGCCCATAGGTAGAAGTCATCATTTATATTTTTAGAGATGTAGTTATCAATAGAAAATGGTGCTGACAATATATATTTTTCACCAAAAACTTCATCATTTACTTTTATAAGGTTAAAAGGCATGCCCATCATTTTAACATCAGGAAAGATAACAATTTTCTCTTTAAAACTAATATCTTTAATTTCCAGGTTGGGCAGTGATTCAATTATTTTATTTTTTTCAACCTTCCACACATCCTCATTTTCAATGAAAATATCATTTGAAGGATTATCATTAAACCCCATTCCACTAATCCATTCATCAATCCATTCATTAAAGTCATTTAAATTTGCCGATTGTACATAGCCAATATACTCTAAGTTCTTACCATTTAAAATGAGAGAGTATAATTTATTGTCATTAAATCCAACCCAAAAATAAGAGGTGTCATCTTCAAGTTGTGATGCCACGGAATTGTAATACTCATTTAAATTCAATCTATTTGATTTGTAATTATTAGGTTCTATTTTTACCATCCCATTGACAGGCATTATCATATCGCCCTTGAATAATATTGACGCGTCAGATTTTAACTTATGCGCTAATAAAAAACCTTCAATATCTTTGCTTTTAATCGATTCATCTATTAGGTTATTTGCTAGTGGTATTAGAGAGTTAACCTCATATACATAGTCATTTTTATTTCTTGTTTTAGATAAATTATCCATCCCTTTAATTAGACTGTTCTTTAAATTCCCACTAATGCCTAATAATGATTCTTTTAATTGTGTGACTAATTTTCTATCTAGAGAATCTTCAAATTTTAAAATGACACTATGAAAGTACTTCTGTTCATTATTCTCAGGAAAGATTTTCATGAGGTTATGTAGCAGTACAAACCATGGAATAATAGACCCACTATGAAACGAAATAATATCATTTATTTTCTTTTCAAGATATTTTCTTATATCAACTGTTACTTTTTCATCTTTTTCAAGTATACTTAGATTAAAATAAGCAAGTTGACATTTTTGGCTTTCATACTCTTCTATATTCAGAGTGCTTATAACATCAGTGTAATACTTCCTTGCTAAAGGGAATAGATTTGAATCCCTAAGTAAGATGAATAGTTCTATAAGCGTTTTATTTTTCAGTTCATGATTAATTGTCGCCTTGTCGAATGAAATAATAAAAAGCGATAAGCTTAATAGGGCGTCCAATATGTTTTTTTGTGATGTATACATAATGAACTTCACATAAAATCCATAATATAATTCTTTTTTGTCAAAAGAACAAAATAGAGATTCCTCTGAAAAATCCCTTGCTAACTGAGGGTAGCCATCTATGCTTAGTCTGGAAAGAATGGAACCAAATTGAATGTAAAACTCATGCTGCAAATTATACTTATAAGAATAATGATGTGATATAGCTAAAGATATTATTCTAGTGCTAAGATCTTCATTAATCTCACCCTCTACGAAAGGAGTGGCGATATGCATATCCAAAAGATATTTATTGGTGTTATAAAACCCTAATTCGTTAGGTATGTTGACTGAGTTTATATTATCACTAAATATTCTAATCTCCCTATGAGGGAATGCGAAGTAACACTCTTCAAGATATTTCATATATACTTCATCATCAACCTCCTCTCCTTTACTATGGGGAGGGAAATAACCATCTGTGTCTAATACTTTATTAATATGCTTTAGAGAAAAAACGGCCAAAATTGGAATGGAAAGTGATTCATGCTTATGCAATTCATGAGATAAGTCAGAAACAAAATGCCGTATTTCATCTAATTCACAGTATTTTAATCCTTGAAGCAAAGATAGCATCTCATCCATTATCAAATCACCCACATTTTCATGCAATGATTTTTTTCTAATAATAAGTTCCTTTAGGTGTTCAATATTCACATTCATCTCCTTGTTTAAAATAACTTAAAAAGTGTTTTTGTTGATTTAATTATATCGTTTATATTTTTTTATGAAGTAAAATATATAATGTAGCCAAATTTTATTGGGTGAGGAAAAATTCACTGTGAAAATTTGGTTGGCAGCGATGGTAATAAAACATTCAATAAGAATTAATGTTGATGCAACTATTTGCATTTACACTAAAGTCTCATCTTATGAGACTCTATAGTTCCGTGCATGGATTTCATTAATCAAATTCCTATCCAATAATTCGTTATACGACTTACAGAAATCCTGTAAGGGAATGTCCGCTACTAGCTCAGAGCGGACTGTCAGATTTGATTGTGTGCTGCCAGAGAATGCTATCAGCTCAAGTCTGAGCTAATACAGCTTATGCAACACGGTGCCACAGCATTTGCAGCTTGTGGCGCTCAACTATACTGACTGCCTGCCCTTGGCCGAGTGCATCAGTTTTCCCCGAAACGGGGTGGCCGTGTGGGCCTAATTCCATTTCGTGATCGTGTTCGCCGGCTTCGTCCGTGTCGCCTTCCTGATAAGGGTCGAAGAATACCCGATTGTTACCGCCCAGCTCATAATCACTGTTGCGTTTAGGTACGCCATGATGAACGTGCTTACCGCCGAGTTTGGTGCGCTTAGTCCCAAGGTCAGTATCTTGCGCCGTCCCTGATACGTTGATTTCTTCCACTGGCAGGTTGGCACGCGCAATTGTTACGGTGTCGCTACCACCCAGAGCGCCAACATCTGAACCGTCTGCTTTTGCCGTTCTGATCGTCAGGTGTTCGCCGGCATACTCCCATGTTGACCACGGCCAACGTTCATTGGGGTTTAAGTTCTGGTTGAAAAGGCGAGAAGATCCGACCGGGTTATCCAGTTCCCAGGCATCATGAATGGCTGTTTTTACCGCTTCGGCAATTTCATTCTTAACGCTTTCGCTCAATTCTCCGGTTGCTTCATCCGTGTAGTCTTTGGCCTCGTTTTTAGCGGCGTTAACGTCCTGTTGTGTCGCAATGACAACGGTCGGATCGATAATCAGCACCACATGTTCGGTGCTGCTGACAGCCAACTGCACGCGCACGATCTGCGTGCGGCTTGAGCCATCAGTGGTTAGTGGCTTATAGCTTTCCGGCATGTTGCCAACGGCGATACATACGCCATCGGACGCGAACAGTGCGACCTCTCGAAGCCACCACCCGCCAGCCTGTGCCGGTATGATCATTTCAGCTTCAACGACATTTGCAGCAGTATTGGTAATGGACAGTCGATTTAATGGCTCGCGAAAGACTTCATTGATCAGCGCCGTTTGTTCTGGGCTTGGCCGTGGCAACACGCTGCCACCGTCGCCGACTGCCATCTCGGTAATATCCAACAGGGTGCCGGTGGCGATCGCATCGGCTAGCCTGGCTGCGCCGATGTTTGTGATAACAGAGTAATATTTTTTCATCATGTGCAATCCGCCTGGCTGTTAAAGGGATTCCATAAAGACGCGTATTTTCCTAGCCATTACCTGATGGCCGGCGTCATTCGGGTGCAATCCGTCCGGCCGCGTGCCGCCTGGCTGCGTAAAATAGTGCGCGTTGCCTGCGGGGATATACACTGGCAAGTTACTTTCATGGTAAAGATCGAGGCAGGGGATAGAGTAATGCGCCGCATAGCGCTGAATTAACTCCGCAAGCTGTCCAAGCGTAAATCCTGACGAATTATTGTCCGCATTGCTGCCGTAATTGGTCAGGCGTGGGATGGGCGTCAAGATTGCAATTTTTTTGTCGTAAAATTTGGTGATTATGTCCCGAAGTAATCTATTTATGCACCCCGATACCGTCGCAGTCCCCTCATCGAAAAGAGCGCCCAGCGGTTTTTTACCGCCCACTTCGCCGAAATCGTTTGTACCCAAAAATATCACGACATAATCAGGGTTTTCTTTAATGGTGGCTGCATCTGCGTAGCGGTTATAAAATCCGCTGCCGCTGATCCCATAGTTTCTGATCTGCATCTCGCCAACAGCCTCGGCGATGTATTCGTGATAGTTTTTCTTTGTGCGTGGATTTTTGGCTGTAATGCTGTCGCCAAAATAGACTGCTTCTTTACCGGTTAAAATCGACGATTCGCCCAAATTTGCGATCATATCGCGGGCTTTTGCGTCGTACACCTCGTGGCCGTTGATGCTTTTCGCTTTCAGCGCGGGGCCTGTTACTGTCAATCCGGTGCGAATATCCCATTTTTGCAGTGGCAGCACGACGTTCATAAACGCAAATCGCGCCGGGCTGTCTGCCGGTACGGTGAACGATCTGTAACTCCCGCCGTTCTCCAGCTCAATCAGCCCCAGCGTGCTCCCCGTTAATTCGCTGTCAGTTTTCAGCGCGACGACAAAGAAACCCTGGGTAAAGTCTAATGCATAGATCGTGTATTTTTTGCCGGGGGTGACGGGGAAATACGTCAGCATGGCTCCCTGTGACGTCTGTATTTTCCCCGCGTCAGCGCCGAGTGCCCTGACAAAATAATTCACCTGGTCATTTTCCGGTGCGTACAGCTGCCCGCCATCCTCTTCAACAAATGCGAGACTGCTTTCGATCAGCGATTCACGCACCCAGGCATCGACAATGGGAATACCGTTAACCTGATTGATGTTGTCTATTTCAACGGCGAGATCATCCCGAATGTCAAATTTGCCATTTGGGATGACGGTATTAATAAAGGCGAATTGCGCAGGACTATCAGCGGGGACTGAAAACGACTTGTGATCGCCGTTGTCTGTAATGGAAACCAATCCCAACGTATCGCCGGTCAGTGAGCTATCCGTTTTCAGCGCGATAGCAAAATAATCAGACCGGTAATCGGCGGCCGTAACATTATAGGTCTGGCCGGCATAAACCGAGAAGCAGGCGACCGCCGTACCCGGTGAGGTTTGGATTTTGCCTGTGTCTGGCCCGGTTGCCCTGACAAAATAATTGTTTGTCTCGCCTGTTTGGTCGTACAACCTGATACCCAACCACTGCTCAAGATTTAGGATGGATTTGCCATTGCGCAGATAGTCATTGGTTCGTGTTGCTGCGCCAGCCACATTTTCATAGCGCCACGCCCAAATATTACCGCTGCCCTTAACGGGGAAAAATCGACGTTTTTCAACGCCGGTATTGATGGCGTTTTGGGCGTCAGTTGCTGAGGCGTAAACACCCATATCGGCTAGAGCCAAATCACTGACGGCGGACACCTCGCGTTTTAGGTGTAGGGTACGGTTAGCCAGTTGCCCCGCCTGTTTATTGACTGCGCCATCCCGACCGCCAGCCACGCGTTCGTTGCGTGCGATCAAGTGGACTTCGTCTTCCCAGCGCTCGATCTCCGTGATTTTTGTCATTTCATAACTCCGGAAAAATAGGCGTTGCCGTTGTATCGTTGTTCGCCGTCATAAATAATTGCGTCATCCGCGTCTAAACGCTTCGGATAAATCGTAATGATGTCGCCGCTGGTTGCCGTTACACCAATATTGATAATCCCCCTGGTTCTCGTTGCTATGGCAATGCCGCTAATATGGCGACTGACCGGCTTGGCGTCTCCTATCAGCCTTTCCAATTCGTTAACAAGCTCGTCAGTAATCCCTATTTCATTCACGTCTATCATAAGGCGGAACGTGCCGCGCGGATCGGCGACCTGCCACCATTCCTCAATGGTCATTGAATAGCCCATTGCCTCAATCACGCGCCGGATGGCCGCGATCGTTCCCTTGCGGCGATGGATATAAAAGGCGTCTTTGACCGCTTTGCGCTTCTCCGCAGCCGTCCATTTCTCATCCCAGCGATCGACCGAAAAGGCCCAGGCCAGATAGGGTAGGAACTTAACCGGGCAGCGGTCAGGGTTCCACAGGTCACGCAGCGGGGTATTCAGATCGCTGATGCCGGCGCAAGCTTCTGCCGCGCGTCGTTCAAGCGGGGATGACCCAGACGGCAACAGGCTATTCATCCGAACCGCCGATCCGGATGCGATAATCGGTACAGTTGGCCGCCTGGGTGCGGTCTAGCACCACGTCAGCCAGCGGCGCAGCCAGTTCAACGCGTTGTACACCCTGGGTATGCAGCGCCGCATAGATGGCCGATAAGCGAATATCGCGGCCTAGCCGGCGTTGCTCGTTGATGTAACTTTTAAGGCGCAGTTCAGCATCGGCCATAATGGGTTCGATGGCCGGACCGGGGTAAACGTACAGCGTGGCGTCGATCTGGTAATTGACGATCTGGGCGGATTGCACGGTCAGCCGGTCGGCTACCGGACGGACTGCCTCGTCATTTAACGCAGCGCTGACGGTGGCCAACAGTTCGGGGGATGCGGTGCCGTCACCGTCGCGGGACAGTACGCTGATCGTGACTTCTGCCGGAGCGGGACTGATGGCCGAAGCATCCGCGACTTTGCCGTCCGCACTTTGTGCATGAAACTCATACGCCCCGGTTGGGCCTGCGACGCTCATCCCTTCAAAGGCTGCCGGAATGCGCTGACGATAATCGGCGTCGGACTCCTTCACTTCCTCAACCGGTGGGATAGCCTCGGCATCTGCCGGGACGATCGTTAATCTTGGCGTGTTGTTGTTTGCGCCAAGCTGTTCCAGGTCATTGCCGATGGCGTAGGCCACCATCACCGCCTGTGCGGCTTCGTTGACGCGCTGGCGCAACAATACTTCCCGATAAGCAGATTCTTGCAGGACTTTGACGATCGGCTCTGATTCAAAACCCAAGGTTCGGCGTACCGCCTCCCGTTCTTCTTCGGGGTACAGGCTGATTAGCCGCTCTTTTCGTTCGGAAAATAGCGTCTCAAAATCCAATGCTTCAATGACATTGGGCCGGGGTAGCTGGCTCAAATCAATAGTGGCCATTATTGCCCCCTGACCGTAAGGAAAACTGGATGCGACCGGCGGTGTCCGTCCGGTTGCCAACCAAATCAACCACCATTTCCCCGTCAACGCTGGAAGCAAGATTGATGGCAGTGAGTGAAATGCGGGTTTCCCAGCGCAGAACCGCGCCATAAATGGCGGCCATCATTTGGAGGTTCAGCGCGGGATTTTGTGGCTGGTCAATCAGGGTTGATAGCTGCGAACCGTAGTCACGGCGCATGACACGGCTACCGACAGGCGTGATCAAAATATCGCTGACGGACTGGCGGATGTGTTCGATCTCGCTGATAGCCTGGCCATCGTTACGGTTCATACCGAGATACATCATGATGCTGGCCCCCCGGTGTTACCGCCGCCGTTCTGCACGTTGCCGTGATAATGGATGTGGATGATCACGCCGTTGGAGTTAAAGCTGCCACCGGTGTGGGTGATATTCCCGAACATTTCGCCGCCGTACTTAAGCAACAGTGAGCCAGCAATCAATTTATGGGTGCATTCCACCACGGGCGCATCCAGGGTGATCATCTGGCTGGCCGTCACCATCACGACGTTGGCGGTGGCGCTAATTTTTTCAGATGCCTGAATATCGGCGTATTTCATGCCTGTTGCCGTTAGCGTGCCGTTTTCAGGCTCATACTCAATGACTGCGCCGTCCGGGAAATCAAGGCGGACAGCATCGGGTGACGCCGAGGCGGCGGGATACTGATCGGAAAATACGCCCGGCAATACAAAACCCGTGGTCAGTTCACCGAAGATGCTCAGCACAATTACCTGTTCGCCAACTGACGGGGCAGACCAAAAGCGCACGCGCCCGGCGCGTAGCGTCAACCAGTTCAGCCAGTCGGTTTCATTTTTCCCGATCTTCACGCGGCACAGCCCTTTGGCCGTGTCCACTTCGGAGACGGTGCCAATGCGCACAATGTTGGCCAGGAGGCGTTTTAGTTCGGCGATGGATGCTTTCATGCTGCCAGTGTGCCGCGTGCGGGCGCGTGGGGCATTTTGTGTGCTTTGTGCCAGCGATGGCACAAGGCGGTGGCGTGGTCAGTAAGGCGGGGTGATTATTTGGCGATGTGCGCCAACGCCAGATCCTTAATCCATTCAAGGTCGGCATCGGTGAAGCCCAGTAACTGACGGCGCGCATAGCGCACGGTGGGGCCGTCTGGACTGACTTTATCCCGCAGGCCGTAATGGTGGACGGCGGATAAATTGGTCACACCGGCGGCAAACGTCACGGTGGCTTCATCGGTGTTGGACTCGGTTTTCATAAAGCGTGCGGTGCGCAGCCGGGTAAACATTTTGCGGCGGATGCGCCCGTGCTTGTCCTGCCGTTTGTTTTTGCGCGGTATGTACGGCGAACCGTCCGGGTTCTTCTGTTCCTGGATGTGCTTTTGTTGACGTTGGCGCAACTCTTTGGCCACCTGGCGGGTGAATACCTGGCGCGATTGCGGGGAAAGCTGCTGGAGCAACACGGACAGCGTTTCGTCCAGTGCCTGGAAGTCGCTTAAGCTGCCCATGCTGCCACCTTGCGGCCTTCCATCCAGATTTCATAACTGCTGAGGGCGCTCGGCGGTGGCGTGGGTTCATCCACATGCCTGACGTTCAGCTTGCCGTTGTCCTCGCTGACGATCACGCGCTCGGTCAGTTTCAGGTCAATGCTGATATCCCTTGCGGCATTGTTCAGGAAGTCGGCCTCAAAGGTGAAGCCATCCCCGCGTTTATCCGGGTTGGCCATGATGTCAGGCTGATGGGTGCGTAACCAATGCAGGATAGGCACGATCAACAGATTGGCGTCATTGGCATAACTGGTCACGATAAGGTTCAGCGTGTACTGATATTCAAAGGACAGCGACGGGGCCAGGGTGGAATAAATCACCCCTTTATCAATAAAAATGTGCAGGCAATCGGGGTTTTGCTTCACATACTTTACGGAACCGCTAAGGGCTGCGCGAAGTGAGTCCGGTTTTAACATGATCGCTCCTACGGTTGCGCCAGGCAGACGTTGCGGATGTAGTCTTGCAGGCCGGCTATTTGGTTGCTGGCGGTTTCAATTCGCTTTCTGAGGGTGAAATAATCCCGTTGAGCGGCGTCAGTAAGTCGGGGGCCGCCTGCATCAGCCAGGCTGGCGGCGGTGGCGGTTGGACACGTGGCGCTGAGCCGCAGCCGGCGACGACCATCGGCAATATCACGCTGCAAATCATCAATTTTACTTTTCGCATCGGTTAATTCCCGGCTTCGGTTTTCGTCAATGGCAGCAACAGCGCGCTGCGTCTTGTTCTGCCAATCAATCTGGCGGGTTAATTGGCCGTTGGCATCCTGCAATGTGTCGCGCACCTGGCGCAGCCCCTGATTGCTGTAGAACAGAAAGGCCAGCAGGCAGAGTAGGATCAGGACGATGACGGCAATCAGACGGGCCATTTTTGCCCCCAGGTGCACACCTCATGCTCTATATCGCGGCGGTTCATCAGGCCTTTCCACGGTTTGCCGCCGGCATAAATCCACTGGCGAAGGCCAGCGCAAGCGCCGGTTGCGTCGCCTGCGTTCAGCTTGCGTAGCAGGGAAGAATGCTCAAAAGCGTAAACCCCCACGTTGTAGCTGAAACTGATCAGCGCGGCTTTCTGGTATTCCGTCGCCGGAATCTTTACCGACCGCTCAACCGAACGGGAAAAGGGGATCAGGTCTTTATCCAGCATGGCTTTGCATTGCGCCAGGCTGTAGCGCTTGCCGGGGATAATATCGGCCCCGGTGTGGCCGTAGCAGACCGTCAACACGCCTGCAACGTCACGATAAGGCTCAAGCCTGACGCCTTCCAGCTCAGGGATCATTAATGTGGCGAGCGCCACTGCGCCAGTACCGGCAGCGCCAAGCAAGCTTTTACGCAAGGTGGATGACATCGCCATTATTCGGCCTCTTTACGGAACAGGCGGCGCTTTACCGGCGGTTCGGTGATGATCCCGGCGCTAACCCCTTTTTCATAGGCTTTGGTACGCCGCCAGTCGAAATAGGTCTGCGTTAGATACGTGATCAGGCCCAGGATAAAACCGCCGATCACCGCAACCTGATTCCAGTCCACATGGCGGAACCAGTCGACCAGACCACCGGTGCAGAGTCCGCCGGCAATGCAGTAGTTAAGACCTGCGGCAAGTTTTTCCGTCATAATTTTCATTCTCCACCTCCCGCCCGCAGGGGGTTAATCCCATAATTGAAGGGTTTGCACCGATGCGGCCTGAATGATATCCGGCATGTCTACCGGGCAACCGTGGGGCAGAATTGGCCCCCGATTGGCCAGGCCCGGATTGCTCAGCAATACCTGCTCGGTGACCCCCTGTGTTTTGCCGTAATAGCGCTGGCACAGTGCATCAACGGTGTCACCCTGGTGCGCGTAGACCTTCATCAGATCAACTCAACCGTCATGCGCGGCAGCGACTGGCAATCATTAATGGCCCAATCCGCATCGCGGCGCAGGTCATCAACGGTTGGCTCCAGCGATTCGGCCCGCTTGTTGCCTGAGTTGGTTGCGTCAAAACTGCGAAAACGCTCGGTAAGACTGGCTTGCGTCAGACAAAACACCGCACGGCGGTAAAGCTGTACGCGGGTGCTCTCATCATCCAGACGATCGGCAGGAACCTGATCCAGCGCGCTATTGCCCGCGCTTTGCTGCTGTTTTCGCCAGTTGGCCAGACGATCGTTAACTTCATTGATGGCATTGCGGGCGGCTTCCAGCAGACGCGGCTGTGTGATCGTGCCGTCCTGGCGCATATCCTCCCGGTACTGTTTCAGGTCGATATCCGGCCAAAAAACCGTATTTTTGATCACCGTGCTGACCGGCGGCGCGGGGGGAGGTGTCACATCAATTTCCAGATTGTTACCGGGTTTCTGGTCGCCCGGTGTGGGTTCAATCGCTATGCTGACCATGGTTTTTCTCTGTGAGTCGGGCGGTGGACGGGAGCGTTGATGCGGTTAAAACCTGTCGCGGCTCCCGTGCCGCCCTCGCCGGGGGCGATTCGTTAACTTCCTGCCTGAGTGAGTTTTTCCAGTTGCTTAATGTCAGATTTCACACCGGAATTCTCATCTTTCAGCAGGGCTTTTTTTAATGTGTCCAGGGCAAGCACGGTGTTACCGTCTTGACGCAGGGCATATCCTGCGAATTTATACAGCCGGGCCTTGACCTTGTCCGGCATATCCTGCCCTGTGAGCAACTGCTGAGCGCGGAGTAACTGTGCTGTGTCCAGCGGTTTACTGGCCGTCATGCTGCGTTGTGCGGCGGCGGCCAGTTCTTCGGCAATCAGGCAGCCGGTAGAACGCTCGAAACCGTCAGGGGCAACCAAATCATGCTTGATGGCGTATTCGCCGATATTCAGCGCGGTTTCCATGTCGCCCACGTCCAGCAACCAAACCAGCACGCGCATCAGAATGGCGTCCTGCCTGCCGGCATCGCTTTGCAGCACACCGGCGACCCACGGCATGTAAGTGGGGATCATGCGGCGTTTCAGTTCCGCCTTGGTGTCGTGGGACTCAACACCACTCAGCCTAGCCAAGTCCTGCTGCATCTTGAACAGCAGCAGGTCATAGTTGCCCAGGTGGCTCAGGCTGGCCGCTTCACTGAGTGAGGAGGATTGCTGCGCGGCGATATATTGCCTATGCCTGCGTGCCGGGCTGGTCATGGGTTAACCCTCTGTTGGTGCCGGTGCGGCTGGTTTAAGGATGTCGATATTTTCGATCAACGCGGCGCATTGGTAATCTTCCACCACATAGGCCTCATTGACCGATTCGTAGTTTTCAATGCGATCGCGCTTAGGGTTGTCGATGATGTGGCGGCGGCGGGTGCCGTCTTGCCAGTAGATCGACAAGTTATCCAGACGGGTGATCAGAATGGTGTTATCCGGGAAGGAAGGGACGCGCACCGCCTGCAACCCACCGATGCGTTTTTGCGAGATAATGACGTCTGCCGCCAGCATTTCGCTGTTTTCTTGCTCTTTGTTGACGATCGGGAAGTATTTATCCGCCAGCAGAGAGCGTCCTACGATGGCGACCAACTCGGTATCGTCCTGGAACCATGCGGCGATCAATTCGTTGACGGCATCCATAACGAGGGCGTCCAGGTTGTGATAATCGCCGGCTTTGCCGATGCGGATTTTCTCTGAAACGACAGCGCCAGCCTCATCCAAAATCTTTGACATCACCTGATCCGGCGCGCCTTTACGGATTTTCTCCAGCCAGCCAATATTCACGTCCTGCAACAGCTTGTTGACGGTGAAATCGGACGTTCTTGCACGTTTAGTACCGTTCCAGCCGATCATGATGCGATCCAGCGCCTGGCGTTTCACAATCTGGTTGCGAATTTTTACCTGAAAATCCTTGAATTTGGCCCATGAATCCAGTTTTGAATACTTCAATGCGGTATCAAAGTTGGTCTGGGTACACATGTAGCCTTGTTCATCCAGACTGGTTGGATCGATGGGTTCACGGTCTTTTTCATCGGTGTTGGTGGTGCTGGCAACCGGGCGATCAATCCCCAGGCCGATTTTGTCACCGCTTTGTTCATCAACCGGTACAATATTGATTGTTTTCAGGAAACCGCTGCTTTCCTGGATTTTTTCTTCCAGGGTTTGGCTGACGGATGGCTCAACGGTGAACTTTGCCGCCACATCCAGGGCATCAATGCCGTTGATGTTCGCAATCTGGTTCACATACTTCTTGTACTGCTCACGGGTTACCTTTCTCATTTCTCTTTTCCTTTAATCGGCTAGAACGGTGCTATCACCGCCTGTAATTGCTTGCTTAACAGTCGGTTAGCTCGGCGCTTTCGCCACCCGTTGACAGTTCGCGGCGCTTGTCGCTGCGGTCGGTGGTGCTGAGTTTGGTTTCCAGCCCAGAAAATGCCGTTTCGCTGGCGGTCAGTCGGTCTGTCAGCTTTTGAATGATGTCTTTCATACCATCCAGACCGGAAAGTTTTTCCTCGGCCTGCTGCTGCCTTTCGGCGACCAACTCCACGGCCTGATGAACGTCGATAAAGCGTGCATCATCAGAGGCCTGTCGTTTGCCGAACATGGCTTTAATGCTGGCGAGCAGGTTTGGTTTTTCGGTTTCCGGTGTTTCGAATTCGAGGGTGGTTTCTTCTGCTGCAGAGAAAAACAGACCTTGCTGCGCCAGGTGATTTGAGCTGAATTTCATTGCTTCACTGCCGAGTGATGCAGGGTTATCCGTGAACGCGAGGCCGGTCAGATAGGCTTTGTTGGTATCTGCGAATTTTTCGTAATACTCAATGCTGGTGAAAATCTTCTGACGCTTATTGTTCAACTCCACCAGGCCATCCGTTGCATCAACCTTGGCGTAGAGCGCCAACTTACCTTTCAACGGGCCATCGCTGATTTCATCGGTACTCAGGGCTAGCACATCGCCATAAGCACAGAAGGTGCTGTCAGGGAAAATGCTCAGGTAATGCTCAAGGTTGACGCGTGCCGGTTTGAATTGCTGATTATAGGTTTCGGCTATCTCTTTGATGTGCTGGCGCTGGATCTGACGGCCATCACTGGTTGCCCCCTCGACGGCGACACGGAAAGATTTTGAAATTGGCATTGGATAAGCCCCGATCATGTAAGCGAATTTGGCCGGTGTTGGCCGTGTTTGGCTTATGGTGGCCGGGGGCTGGAATGGGGACAACGCAGCGGCCTTGTGTGGTCAATGGCACAAGGTGCATTAAGGGTGTTGGCGGTAGCGGGTAGGTAGCCTTTCGGCATTGAAACGTTGAATTTCAGGCTGATTGCACATGAACGCTATTACTATCAGTGCCGATTTGGATCCCCGTCGTCAAGCTATGTATCTCTACTGGCAGGGGCTGCGAGTGGCCCGCATCGCCGAGATGATCGGGGAGAAGTCCGTCACGGTACACAGTTGGAAACGCCGCGACAAGTGGGACGATTACGGCCCACTCGACCAGATGCAAATCACGACCGCCGCCCGCTACTGTCAGTTGATCCTGAAACCGGAGAAGGAAGGGCGCGATCTTAAAGAAATTGACCTATTGGCCCGTCAGGCTGAGCGGCACGCCCGCATAGGTAAATACAACGGCGGTGGGAATGAGACGGATCTTAACCCCAACATTGCCGCCCGTAACGCCGGCCCGCGCAAGCGCACGCAGAAAAATGCCTTTACGGATGAGCAACACGCCCGGCTGAAAGAAATCTTTTTAGAACAGATGTTTGAGTATCAACGCAGTTGGTATCAGGCCGGGCTGTCGAAAGGGTTCCGCATCCGCAACATTCTGAAAAGCCGCCAAATTGGCGCAACCTACTACTTTGCCCGTGAAGCCCTGATCGACGCTCTGGACACGGGGCGCAATCAGATGTTTGTTTCTGCCTCGAAAGCACAGGCGCACCAGTTCAAAAACTACATCATGGCGTTTGCGCAGGAGGTTGATGTAGAGCTGCGCGGTGAAACGATTATCCTACCCAACGCGGCGGAAATGCACTTCTTAGGCACCAACTCCAACACCGCCCAGGGGCGACCGGGCAACCTGTATCTGGATGAATATTTCTGGATCCCGGGCTTTAAGAAACTGCGCCGGGCCGCATCGGGTATGGCGTCGCAAACACGCTACCGTTCCACCTACTTTTCCACCCCGTCCAGTATGACCCATGAAGCCTATTCCTTCTGGAATGGCACGCTGTTTAACAAGGGCAAGTCGAAGGACAGACGCCGGGAAATTGATGTTAGCTATAAACGCCTGGCCAGCGGCTTGCTCTGTGAAGATAAGCAGTTTCGCCAGATTGTCACCATTGAGGATGCGTTACGCGGTGGCTGCGACCTGTTTGATCTCGATGAGCTGCGCGAAGAGAACAGTGATGAAGACTTTGAAAACCTGTTTATGTGCAACTTTATTGATGATACCGCGTCGGTGTTCCCGATAGGGGAAATGCAGCGTTGCATGGTCGACAGTTGGGAACATTGGACGGACGTTAAACCCTTCGCATTGCGCCCGGTGGCGGCGCGGGAAGTCTGGATCGGTTATGACCCGGCCAGTTCTGAAAACGGTGACAGCGCCGGCTGTGCGGTTATCCTGCCGCCGCTGATTGCGGGTGGCAAGTTCCGCGTGCTGGAGCGCCATCAATGGCGCGGCATGGATTTTGCCGCCCAGGCCAAAAATATTAAGGCGCTGACTGAGCGCTACAACGTGACCTATATCGGCATCGATAACACTGGCCTTGGTCGTGCGGTATCGCAACTGGTGCGTCAGTTCTTCCCGGCGGTTAACGCCATCAACTACAGCCTTGAAATGAAAACCGACCTGGTACTGAAAGCCCGCGATGTGATCCGTTCTGGCCGTCTGGAGTTTGACGCCGGCGCGCTGGATATCGCCCAGGCGTTTATGTCCATCCGTAAACAGATGACCGCAACGGGCCGGCGGGCAACCTATGTCACCAGCCGCGCCGAAGGCGTGAGCCACGGCGATGTGGCCTGGGCGGTCATGCACGCCTTATTCAATGAACCGCTCGAAGGGGCAACTGGTAGCAATACAGGTTTTATGGAGATTTTTTAGATGAGCAAACACAACCGGGGCTGCAAAAACACCCAGCCGATCACGCAGAAACAAAGCGGGGCGCAGCATGTGGAGGCGTTCACCTTCGGCGACCCGATCCCGATGCTGGATCGGCGTGAAATTCTGGATTATCTGGAATGCAGTATTGTTGACCGTTGGTATGAGCCGCCGATCTCTTTCAGTGGCCTGGCGAAGACGTTCCGCGCAGCGGTGCATCACAGTTCACCGATCACCATGAAGCGCAATATTTTGGTGAGCATGTTCAAGCCTCACCGGCTGCTGTCAAAGCAGGATTTTAGCCGCTATGCGCAGGATTTTATGGTGTTCGGCAACAGCTTTATTGAGGGGCGCTATAACCGGCTAGGCGGTTTGATGAAGCTGGCCCCCAGCCTGGCGAAGTACACCCGCCGTGGTGTTGAAACTGATTCTTATTGGTTCGTACAATCGTGGATGGAGCCGCATCAGTTTGCGGAGGGTTCTATTTTCCACCTGTTGGATCCTGACATTAACCAGGAGATTTACGGCGTTCCCGAATACCTTTCATCGCTTAACTCCATCTGGCTTAACGAGGCGGCGACGCTTTTTCGCAGGAAATACTACCTTAACGGCAGTCATGCCGGGTTTATCCTGTACATGAACGACGCGGCGCATAAGCAGGAAGATATCGATAACCTGCGAAAAGCGCTGAAAGAGTCAAAAGGGCCGGGTAACTTCCGCAACCTGTTTATGTATGCACCTGGCGGTAAGCCGGACGGGTTGCAACTGATCCCGCTGGCCGAAGTCGCGGCAAAGGACGAGTTTTTGAACATCAAAAACGTGACGCGTGATGATCAGCTTGCTGCCCAGCGTACGCCACCGCAACTGATGGGGATTTTGCCGAATAACACCGGTGGTTTTGGGGACGTTGAGAAAGCTGCGCGGGTATTCGCGATTAATGAGCTGGCACCGCTGCAAGAGCGGCTGTGTGAACTTAACGAATGGGTAGGGGAAGAGGTGATCAGCTTTAAGTCCTATGAACTGCTGAAGCAGGGCACATAATCAGTTGGATTAGTAAGTGCGTTGATCCATGTTTTATCGGGCACTTGATTTTATGTTGAAGCGAACATTCTTTACTGTATTGGCTTATAGATATAAGCTTTGCTTACTGAAAATTTGCAGAGATTCTACTGCTCAAAGAGTACAGCATTAAACTTAATTATTAACGAGGGTTTATGGGACTTTATATTGATCAATCTGATGAAAAAGACGCACATTATCTTCTTTCTTATCTAGACGATGTACTAACCCCTGCATCTGAAGAGTTTTTTTTATTGTTGAATGTAAATAATTTAAAGCTACATCATGTTTTTTCATTTAATGCGGTTTTAGCCCATGTCGTTGACTACATGCTATTTATTGCAAAAAAAAAGACGAGCATTACTCGAAGTGACTTCATAAAAACTTTCGATGAGCGATATGAAGTCGCTGGGTGTGAGCATATTAACAATAAGTTTTCTCTTCTGGATGCAGTCAATAATTCATTTAAACACGTTGAACTGGATAAAAATAGATATAAGAGCCTTATAGCTAAGTATGGAGATCTATCTTTCCATAGTCTTTGTGCTGAACAAGGGAAAGTTTTTTTTGAAATGCCATCATATAAATTTGACTATGCGAGAGTTGTTCTCAGACCTATATCTAATATTTTTAATTGCAGACTAGAAAGTAGGGATGATATTGATGGCTTCATAAATGGAAGGATATTTGGGAGCAGTGGATATGGTCATTTCGACTATGATTATGAACCGTGGGAAGCCATTGATAGGATGATTGATCATTGCAATGCTGAATGCATGGATTGTGGTGAACGTGATGATAGATGTGATTGTCAACGTTTCATTTATGATGGTAAAAATGGGCAGTTCAACCCTAATGCAGATCCTAGATTCGATTTTTATGATGTTATGTCAAACATTAGTGGTACTAGAGAGTGGAGGAAATAGGCTAAATTGAATGTCTTAATTAATGGGAAACCGAAAGCCAGAATACAAAAGCAGATTCTACCAGGTATGTTAGTTTTTTAGGATAAGGTTACAAAATAACATTTATTAATCTGAAAAAAAAACGGTGGATTTATGTGTTTTTTAATGTACTTAGATCAAAATACTTTAAGTGATTTACGCCAGCGTAAAATTGAAGAAACAGATAATGATGATTTTAAAGTATTAAAATATTTAATAAAGGAAGGGCAAGTTATATTAGTGTACTCTCATGTAACTCTTGATGAGATTTTACAAATAAAAAATATAGAATATCAACAGGAGCATGTGGAGCTCTTGATGGAATTAAATGCTCAGTATATTGAACCTTTAACTGGTGAGCTGAATAAAAAATCCCCTGGTGATATATGGAATGGGTATTTAGAAAATAACAAATTAAATAGTGAAATGGGAATAGATACATTGATTTCCGTCAGTCAACTTACGTCACGTAAGTTTTCTGGACTACCTGTTGGGGAAAGTTTTAATGAAATTAATGAAAAGTTGAAAGATAGTTTAAATGCTGTAATCACAAATGGTGAAAACCATTTGGCATCAATAGATATCTCCTTACTTGGAGAGGAGAAAAAGTGCCTTTTCATTGATATGAAAAGGCAAATAGATGAGCTTAGAGAAAGGGTTAACGGCTTAAATGCTTTAGTGATTAGTGACGAACAGCAATTAGGTCCACAACCATTTCGAGATATGACGGAAATAAAATCACTGGAAATTCAAAGTGTCGATATTAACCATGTTGTTAATAGAATTGAGGAGACATTCAAGCAAGAAAATAGTGGTTTTATTTTTGAACAGTATTTTGGAAAAAATGCTCAATCAGATGTGGCCCGTGCTTATAGTTTGATGAATTGGGCGGGATATTACGCCGATGATTTTACTAAGCTTAAGAAAGGGAAAGATCGGTTTAACGCTTCAAACAAAGATATGATGCATGTTATAGCCGCTTTAGGTACTGATTTTTTAATTTCTAATGATATAAAATTCTGCAAGAAAGCTATGGCATGCTTTGCGTATGTTGGATTTGGAACCGTGGTTTGCAGTCCTAAAGACTTCATCAAAAAGTATTGTAAGTTTAAATAATAATTATTATTCCTAGCGCTTGACCTAATGTGCTAGATGCATTTTATTCAAGTTTTAATTTTAACCAATTGTTAAATATAATCTTTTAGATTACCTAGTGACGTTGATTAATCTCTGAGTAAATATATATTAAGTTACTTGTTTGTTCTCAATTTAACCGTTTAAAGGCGACTATTTTGCATCTTTATACGTGATTATTCATGCGTAGATGTAGCGTCATGTGACATGTCACAGACGATTTTTTTTATGAGAATGACACGTCACACGACTGTTGAAAATGAAATTGTGACGTGGCAGGATAGTTTCGCATACTTAGCATGCCCTTTGCTGGTACTCTTTTCTAAAGCGTATTTTTTATCGGGATCGACCCGGATTTTAAATAATAAAATACTGCATACCCTAAGTGCAACAATCCGCATACTTTCTTGCATACCTAATCACTCTTTCAGGCCACATCCAGCAAGGCTTTGACATGGGGTCCCTACCGCATAAAAAGTTAATTCCCAAGAATGTAGCGCGGGGGCGGGGGGGACGGCACGGAATAGGGGGATCGATGTGGGTCTTTTTTATCTTTGCTGGGTGCAGAAAATGGCAGTGGTGCTGCATGGCATTAGCGGTGTAAGGTCATATCTTTTACGATGTGAGCGAACACGCAAAGAAAAAAGCGCCTCACACTGAATCTATGAGGCGCTTATTGCACATGAAATAGCCTAATAGTTAATAACTCAAAATGTTTGTATTGGATTACCTATGCTGGTTATAAAGGAATCGTATTGCTCAGGATCTTTTTCTCGTATCTTTTTCAGTATAAATTGTGCCGAATTCTTCATTTCAGGAACATCAATAGGAGTCATGCTGCGCTCAAATACACCAGCAAGATGAGAGAATTCATTGTTAATTCTGTCTGTTAAGGCAGCTGAAAGAGGATCACCTCCGAAGAATTTAGATAATTTCGAATTGTCATTTTCCAAAGCATTTGGATACTTAAAGTATAGAAATGCCTCCAAAAACTTCCGTGCATTATTAGCATAATTATAATAACAATCATGACTATTATCGACGTTCTGTAAATCAGCATTTGCACACTTGAATACTTGATGGAATAAGTAATTGAACTCTGTTACATAGTTTCTTAAATAATTCGGCATTAATCTTATTTTGCTTTCTTCTTCAGCCCTTTCGATTATGAAAAATTCTTGAGGTAATTTATTGCCTAGATTATCTTTTTTAGGTATCCGCTTTAGGTATTTTAAAAAATCCAAGTTGTGAGTGGAAATAAATATTTGCTTGAAATTCCCTTCTAAAATTACCTTGCTATTTATTATGCTATAAATGAAAAATATATGATTACTATCAAGACTAGATATAGGGTCGTCAATATAAATTATTGGAGATAATCCCTTTGTCTCAATATCTTCAAGTTTAGCCATAAAGTAACAGAATGCGATTAAGCTACATTCACCCTCGCTTAGATGATGTGCCTTCTTATTATCTCTAATTACTTCAAATTTATACGTTTCACCATCGTCTATAGATTTTAACGATAAAGTTTGGTGTCCAAAAAAGTCATTCAGTAATTTATTTACACCATCAGCCCCTTTGGTTTCATCTTTCAACTGCACTTTCAAACTGCTTATTTTTTTATTTATTTCTTTCTTTCTTTCATTGGATTCATTTAGCGGGGTGTTAGATTCTGTTTCTATTCTCTTTAGTTGAGCTATTTTTACTATCTCATCAGAATACTTTGTATCTATCGTGAATTTATATACCTCATTTAATCGCAATATAATTTTAGCTTTTGATTTTTCGCTGCTTAATTTATTTGTGAGGTTGTTTGAGTTTTCAATTATTTCATTAAGTTTTGATATTTCAGATGAGATGTCCAAGCTAAAATCTATTACAATGCTTGGCACTATTGGTGTAAATATCGACTCTTCTTTTTTCTTTAAATCAGACACGAGAGTATCTAAGTTTTTATATTGCTCTTTAAATAATTTATTAATAGAGCTTTCGATTACTGACACTTCACCAGTGTATGTCGAATAGAAGTGAGTTAAGTCAATATTAAAGCCATTTGTTATTTCACTCTTTGCTTGATTGACTTCTATAATTAATGCTTCAATCTCACCTCTTAGGCTTTCTGATTCTTTATTAAAGTGTTGCTCTAATTTAACCCATAGGTCATTTGGTAACACTGAACCGCAAAATGCACAGTTTTCTCGGGTATGTTTATGAAACTCTCTTCCCTGGTTAACCCATTTTTCTAGTAATGCATCGTTTAGAAGTTCATTAATAGGGTTGCTTACTTTTATTTCTTTTTTTAAAATCGATTCCGTTTTATTATTGAGTAACTCAAAATCTAGAATAGGAAGTGTTATCTCTTCCAGCTTAGTTTTTACATCCTCCCTTAGAAGAGTTTTAAGTTGATGAGCATCATTCTCAGATATAGGCTTATACGTTTCGGATTGTACGGTTTTAATATCTAAAGTTAATTTTGCAGAGTTATAAGTAGGATCTCCGAACACTTCACTATACTTTATACCTGATTTTCTATTAAGCGCTTTGTCTGATATTTTTTCGTTTAAGTCGTTGACTGATTTACTATGATTTTTTGTGTCTTCTAAATGTTTTTTATTTTTAACTTCAATTTCCCATAAGACCCCTTTTTTTTCTTCTATTGAGCCTAAAGTATCTTCAAGAGCCTGTATTTCCGATTCGATTTTATTGTTGTTATCACCTAGTATTGCAAAGGAGTTAATATCCTCATCGGGGTTTGTTATAAATTTTAAGTTTTCCCTTATAAAATCTTCGTTAAAAACTCTGATTTTTATCTGATTATTTGAGATGTCATTTTGCGTAAGAATTGAGTTGTCTTGTCTAACCATTTGAAATTGAGGATTAACATATTTTTCTGAGATTACTCCTGTCTCTAATGATCTGAATATTCTTGATAAAGTGGTTTTTCCGGAATAATTCCTTCCATAAAGAATGTTGACCTTTTTAAAATCAACTACTGTGCCATCTTTATCTTTTACTGAGTCGTTCCATCGGTAATTACTGTAAACAGCAAGATTATCAATTGATTGTATTTTTTTAAACATTCTCAACTCCTCATTTAAACATCTCTTGTTATAATTTCCACTGTTATTAATAAATTCCGTAAATAATTAGCACTGCAATCAATTATGTTAAGATAAAAATTATCGCAACTTTCTATACTGTATACTTATATGAATAGAGTGTATTTATCAATAGTTGTTCTTTTAAAGTGTACGTAACATTATTCGTTTATAGCCTCTTGTTTGCCAACAGGTTGAATCACCCTGCATACAACAACCCTTCGGATCACCTGGAAGAGTATCACCACATTTTCCGCAACTGCTTTTTCTCAGGCCAGCCATCTGTTTATGCAACAGCTTGTTATCTTGCCGGATAAGGCCAATCAGATATTCCGTCACTTCGTAAGGTTCCCTGGCTATCCTGCGTTGCTGGCAACCTTCCAAAATCATCGCCATTTCCTGGCTGTCTACGCGCAGGGTGATCGTGGTGATGCCGTTCGCCTTGTCACGCTGGCGCTGGGCACGTTTACGTTCTGTCGATGTGGTCATGCTATTTCTCCTATTGCTGCTTCATGGCTTCTTTTCTCAGGTGATCGCCGACAAGGCGTGTTTGCTCTGGTATCTGCCGATGCCATAGCGCAGTGAGCCGCGTCAGCGCGGTGGTGGCTGCTGGCGTTGATTGCTTATACAGACAACCATCTGCCCTCGCTCGATAGCGCTGACCGTCAATCACGACAGTTGCGCCCTCGGCCACCGACTTCAAAATGTAGGCATCCAGGCTGAAACCGATGGACTCGGCGAAACTGCCGATTTGGCGTTCCAGTTTGCTGAGTGGTCGCTTGATTGTGTTAATGCCAGCGCTGGCCGTGGATGGCCGATGATTTTCAACTTCCTGTCCATCATCCAAACTGAAATAAACCAGGGCGCGTTGCTCTTGTTCGTGGCGCACTTGCTCCCGCCACCGCTTAATGCTGGCCGTATCTGGTAGTACCGACCTTATTGGTGGCAGATCCAGCCTCTCGTCAGGCAATGCGAAGCCCTCGGCGACGGCCATAAATGGATTTTTCACGGGTTCTGGCGGTGCGCTGCGTATTCGCCGGAGCATCAACCGCCGTTCCTTGTCGGTTAGTCGCTCAAAATCGAGGTTTTCAGGCGGTTGAGATGGCTCCTTAACCTGTTTGATTTTTAGCCTTTCCGGCTGCACCGTACAGTTATTGACAGAACTCCGAGAGGGCGCAGGCGCGCCCTTAAGGTCAACGGCCAGGCCAACGGAACGGGCAGGAACAAACTTCCATTCCTTTATGCGGGTGATGATCGGGGTATCGATACCAACCGGGGGAGAAAATACACCCCGGATCCGGATCACGTCTTCGCCATAGTCGTTGGTGGCTTCTGCCTGCTCGTAATAGGTGCGGACAATGAGATCATCACGTAGGACAAAGGGGCCGCCCTGGGCGTTGACGTATTCAGCCCAACGGCCATCGTCGGCTGCATCATGCACAGCGGCAAATTCGACACTCAGGCCAAGTGCGGTTTCATGGTCAGCCATGCGGCGCAATTCGCGGTAGACCGTCACCGGCGCACCGCCTATAAACTGAAACTGTCGGATACGCCAGCGTGCTGCCCAGGCGGATACTGCTGGAGCAACTTCTTTCAACTCTTTGCCGCTGTCGTCGTCCAGCTCGCCATCGAGCGCGTAACCGTCGATATTCTTTGAGATGTATTTGGCGATGTAACCGGTAGCGCTGCCTTTTTTCGGGTCTATAGCTTCGGCGTGGAAACGTGCTTTTCTTGAGCGTTCGCTGTAAAGCTCGTCAGTGTCTTCCGCGCAGGCATAAGCGCGCAGGATGTCGCGCACCTGGCCAACTACCTCGGGCCGCATGAATAGCAGCATATGCCAGTGAGGCGTGCCGTCACCGTGCGGCTCAGCCACACGGATCCCGAAGATACGGAACCCTTTACGATGTAGCTTGGCGCGTGCGCGTTCCCACACATTACGCAGATAGCGTTGCGTTTCGTCCGGGCTGGCTCCACACCACTTGCGATTGCGGTGGCCATGTCTGTTGGTGGCGTGGAAGCGGGAAGGGGCTGTCAGGGTGTAAAACTCCCCCACGAACCCCATTTCGTTGCAGATATTCTCAAAACCACGAATGCGGTTCATTAGCTCGCATCGGCGAATAGCTGGATTTGCAACACTGTGATCGTACTTGTCGATCAGCGATATACGGTTGCCTTCGTCGTCTTCCAGTTCCATCGATTTTAAGAATTCACGGGTGCGGCGTTTCTGCTCCCGCCAGTCGCTTACGGTTGGCCGACTGGCGTAGGGTGTCGCTTTTTTGCTGACGTGACCGATGGCAATATGCAGGTGCTCTTTCCAGCGGTCAGCATGGCGTCGCAAACGGCGCAGCCACCAATCCTCTGACATCATGCGCATGACTGCCGGTGTGGTGTTCTCCACTGTCATTTTCCAATTGGCCACCTGGTAGGTTTTCCATAGTGGCGGCTTTTGCTTAAACCTGCGGGTGAGCGCGGCGGCACCTTTATATAGCGCCATCACGCTCAATAATTCAGACGTACGGACAGCCTCTTCATCGATCACGCTCAATTCCCGCTTGATGACAGCGGCGATATCTTTCGCCAACAGTTCAATATCAGACCGCCCCGCGTCCGGTAAACGGTTGAAGCGGCGGCATAGGTCGGCGTCACTGTTGTTATCGGAAACTCGGTATTTGTCACTGACGAGATCAAGCCGTGGCAATACACGCTCAACGAAGTTTTTCGTCAAGTACGCATTGCCCCGGCGGATACCTTGGGATTCTTCCAGTTTGTTGATGTGGTAGCGCACATCGCGTTGGATCAGCTGTGGTTGCTGTTCAAGCAGGAGATAAGCGTTGAGGGTGGCGGCGCTCTGCTCTTCGGTCTGTTTATCGATTTCGGGCGGTCGGTTCAGCGATGGCTCGATAACCGGGAGCGGTGCATTCCATGAGAATGCCCATTCAAAAGCAGGCGCGCCGCTACCAGGGTATGGCAGCGGTGGGGTGGGAGCGTGACGGCAACCGGAATTTCTAGCCATGCATGGTGGCCTGGTGCATTACCAACGTGAATTTGATCAAAGCTTCTTCCTCACGCTGATTGTTTCACCTGGGCCGATCATCCTTGTAATCTCCACTAGGTTTTCAGCTCGGTACTGCTTACCGTTTTGCATCATCACGAAATACTGCCGCTCATTAGTTGTTGAAGGGTGGAAGTAAGCGACGTCTTTTTGTTGAACAACAAAATCGCGAGAATTACAGCTGAATGTAAAAACGCCAGTTGGCGCGGCACAGGGGTGTGTTTTCATACGGGCGTCACTCGGTATTACTCGGTTTGATTTTTTGCATCCAGCCAGCGTTAACATCCTCATTTCGTGGTGAGGGATTCCCCTGGAACTTCGTGTGACGTGATTTGGCTTCGCGTATTGCTTGGCAGTGCACGCAGGTAGTGACGCCATGAATTAGACGTCTGCGCAGTTCAGGAATAGATGAACCGCATTCTTCGCAGTGAAGTGCGGAAGGTCCGCAAGGCCGCGAGCGGGCGTTTTTGATTTGAGCGTCAAGAATTAGCTGATGCCGTTCTTGTGCCATGTCGATTTGATCAGCCATCAGGCATCCTTAGTCGTAGTTGCGTTCTTCTGGTTGCATACACTGGCGGTTAAATACCCGGCAGAACTTGCAATAGCGGTAGATAAATAAGCCAACCAGACTAAAGGCGATAACAGCCCAGATGCTGGTGATGGCCAGGCCTAAACCCGTCATTTTCGGTACTCCACGTTGTAAGTTTCGTGAGTCATTAACCGCCAATCCTTACCGCCGTTTTTACTCAGCAAGCGCCAGCGATAACCGATATCTATTTTCAGGTAGCCGTGTGGCTTAATACGGCGAAACACTCGATTACCTCGGCGAAATTGCGCTAATAAAGAAATGGCTTTGCGGTAGACGCCAGGTTTGGCAGGAGTGCCTGCAAGAGTTATCACAGTGCGGCCCCCTGAGATTTATTGGCTCCAACATTTTGACGGGCGCTTAACCAGCTTTTCAGCATGGAAAGAATTTGATCGCGAGAAGCATTGTCGGCTTCCAAACGTTCAATCCGTGTGATCAACAACTCCAAGAGTTGTAGCCGCGAGGCACGGCGGGCTTCTGTTAGTAATTCCATTAACGCAACATCATTCATAAAATCCCCTGAATTTAGGATGTGGGAAGCCCGCCACTAGAAGGCAGCATTTGTTATTTCGAATGGTTCATATATTTAAGTAATCAACTAATATATGCCGGTTTTTATCCATGCCGGCTCATGCTGAAGGTAATTACCCGATATATGCAGCCCATTCTTTTATAAGGACGCGATCGGATGCTTATTACCTATCTGAGAGCGCACCCCACGACGCCTATCGCCCACACGTTAATGGAAGGGATGCGCTCTCAGATAGAGCCGGGCAACTCGGCATTCAGGCGAAACATGCTGTTTCGCGTGGGGATGGGATATCGCCATTGTTGCAGCGTGACACCAAGCTATCGATCACCGCAGCAGCTACACCATCGCCTGCGGCTTCTGCGGCACTAAATAAGCCAGTGAGGCCAACGCTTAAACGGAATGCATGGTCATTTAGTGAAACAGCTCGCACTGCCGGGGCGATAGCGCTGGCTGCATTGATGTTTTGGGCTTTGGCGTGGTACTGCGTCAGCAGATCATCAACCAAAATGATGTAAGCCTGTTTCATGCTGCCACCTGTTGTTGTGCGTAAAGTTGGTCGATGTAATCCGTTGCCAGTGCCTGTGCATCGAACAAACCGTAAGACTGATCGCCTTGGCTGACTTCATACCTGGCGAACGGGTTAGCGATGGTGCATGGGCGGTAAACAATAACAAAGCTGCGATAGCGTGATGAATTACGGCTAATTTTGGTGATTGCGTGTTCGCCTGTTCGCATTTCCCACCTCAACTCATTTGTGCAACAAACTTTTCCGCGTGACGCTTGGCATTCAGATAGATGGCGTACAGGTTTACTCGACGTTTTGCGCCTGGCCGTGCTTGCAATATAGGCAAGGCACCGGTATCGGCCTGTGTACGAATGGTTTGCTTGTTTTTCCCGATGCGCAGGGCGTAGTCAGAGATCGACTCTTCCAACAGATCACCAAATGGATAATCAGCCGGCAGTTGGTTTTCCCTTACCCCAATCACCTTTTTTTGTCGGTTTTTGTTCATAGTGATACCCTTTAAGATCACGCAGATTTAAGTTATTGGAGGTTCATATCTATGAACCAAGGTAACGATAGTTCATAGGAATGAACCATGTCAAGCATTCTAAGCGAGAAAGTGAAGGCGATCCGGAAGAGTGAAGGGGTAAGCCAGAGCGAATTTTGCGACATAACAGGCATATCAATTAGTACTGTGAAGAAGTACGAAACGGGGTTGATTGAGCCAGGCGGTGTGACTCTCATGAAGATTACAAGCAACCCGCGGTTTAAGAAATATACGATGTGGCTAATGACAGGGGATGTCGCGCCGGAAATCGGACAGATTTCACCTGCTCTCTCCCCTGATGGGCTAGGAAGCACATCCAGTCCCCAAAAAGACCAGAAGGTTGGATAATTGCCTGGCGTATAAAGAATTCTTGGGGTAAAGGCGGAATTTGTTTCGAAAGGAATCTTTGGGATGGGTATTAAAATTAATCAGGGTGAAGGCGTTAACTAGAGTGAGTTTTCGGCATAACTTGTGTATCGATCGTTGACTGGGTTTTGTTACCTATCGTCTTCAAACAGTGGAGAAGATGGTTTGGTTAGATCGCTTTTAGTCAGGAATGTTACCCCACTATCCGGCAGTGTCCACTCAGTGGTATCTAAGATTTTATTCTTTGGATGACGATCGGATGGTGACAGATTGAACTTAATAACTAGGTTTTTCCCGAAGAGAAGCGTTATAGCGCCAAAAAATAGCGGTTCAAGTAGCTTTACTCTTTGAATGAACGATAAATTTTCAGCGAGGATGAACAGTCTCATGTCTATACTCCGTTGCTTTTCTGATAGCAATAGTGTAACTGAATTGAAAAACGATTTCGATGGAGCTGGGGTGCAGGTTGAACGTAGCTCATTACATTTCTCTACTATTCACACAGAGTATGTAGAAATAATTCTCCCCTTAGCAACCGGTGTTATCGGTGTGCTGGTTGCTTTTATCAAGCGAGGGAAAAAATTTCGGGTTGAGTACTTCGAAAATGGCCAAATAAAAATGGTTGATTCATCCAACACTTCGCCGGAGGAGATAGCATCAGTGCTCGAGAAACTCAGTGAACAACGTTCTGATCCAGCAAAAACAGACCTATGAGTATTAAATCGCTCGGCGCTGAGGGCTATATGGTGGACGTGCGTCCCCAGGGGCGGACGGGTAAGCGTGTTCGCAAGAAATTTAAGACTAAGTCCGAGGCGCAGCAGTTTGAGCGCTGGGTTATCGCGACACAGAATAATAAAGACTGGGTAGATAAACTAGCCGACCAACGACCATTAACGGAATTGATAGAGCTTTGGTTTAAACATCATGGCCAGAATCTGAAAGATGGTGTGAAGATAGAGCATAAATTGCAGGTAATGGCGGCCAAAATGGGTAACCCTAAGGCCTGCCAGATCACCCGATCTTTCTTTTCTGATTATCGAGTGCTTCGCCTCGCCGAAGGCAGAAAGGCAAAGACCGTCAATCTCGATCAGGAAAAGCTGGGCGGGGTGTATTCCGTTCTCATCGATTTGGGGCTTTATCACGGTGAACATCCGCTCAAAGAGATGAAAAAAATTAAGCTGCCGGATCAGGAAATGGGTTTCTTAACTCATGACGAAATCTGGCAGTTGCTCGACCGGCTGGAAGGTGATCATCTGAAGGCGGTTAAGTTGTGCCTGGCAACAGGGGCACGCTGGGGTGAGGTGGTCAAACTTCGGCGGGAAGAGGTGATCGGCAATAAGGTGACTTACCTCAACACCAAGAACAGCAAAAATAGAACTGTCCCGATCTCAACGGAACTCTGCAAAGAAATCACTTCTGGGATCAAGTCTGGGTCATTATTCGCCGAGCTCAATTACTCGTATGTGAGGACGTGTATCAAAGAGGTTGCCCCAGGCTTGCCAGCAGGGCAGGCCGTTCACGTTCTGCGCCATACCTTTGCCAGCCATTTCATGATGAACGGTGGCAACATTTTGGCATTGCAGCGGATTTTAGGGCACTCAAGCATCCTACAAACAATGGTTTATGCGCATTTTGCGCCAGACTATTTAGAGGATGCAGTACGTTTTAATCCGCTGGTTTCAAATGGATTTTGATGAATAATTAAGGCGCTTTCCAAAAATAAAAGTATAAGATACCTTATTGGCTTTATTTATTGATTTTTTTCATATTAAATCTATTTCATTAAATATACGGAGATAATTATGTTACATCATATTAATTGCAATATCATTGATTTCTCTGGAAGTTATGCAGGATTGAATAGTTCATCTGGAGTGGATATTACTGAGGAGGAACTATTATGGGCGATGATAACTGTAGGAAAGCGCTACCAACGTCAAGTGCTTATAAATGAAAACTTTTCCATTATGGAAATAATAAATCGCATCAGTCTAATTGGTTCCATTCTTGACTTAAGTAACCGTGAAATATATAAATCTGTGATTTATAAAAACTCTGACCCTACAGAAAAAACATTTATGTCTTTCATGTTAGGAATGGCTGTTTCTAAACTGCTTTCTCAGAAATTACTTAATGTTCCTTGGTTAGCACATTTACATATGTTAAAAACCCATATGTCATATTCAAGGAATACAAAATCACGCCCAGATTTGATTGGGCGGAATTCTAAAGGTGATTATATTATTGTGGAGGCAAAAGGTACTTCGGGGAAATATAATGATGCAACACAAAAAAAAGCGTTAAACCAACTCAATGTTATTAAGACGGTTAATCGCGTCACCCCAATATTATATATTGCCTCTCAATTATATTTTGATACATCGATGAGTGCTAAATTTCAAGACCCAGAGCCGGAGTTGGATGGTTTAGATATCGAGTTTTCAGATGCTGAGTTTTTTAACGCATACTATTATCATTTAAGATCTTTGGCTGATCCGGATTTTATTAGTTTTATTTTAGACCGTTACGGCGTATCTGTTAAACTCACTGACCGATTGCAATCTGCTTTAAAAAGCGATGATCTTAGTAACTTTTCTAAAGTGATCTTAGATAGTAAGGAGCGCAGTGAAATTTATATTGATGATGAAGGTTTTCATATATTTGGTGATGGATTAAAAATAAAAATAGTTAATAGGAATAAATTTTTAAACTACTAATGATGCTATCAATTGATGGTATTGCATAAAATATAATGTTACAACTCTACAAATGAGAATTTTATCTGGTATCGGCATATGGGAACTGTGTCCACATTCTGCCCCAAACGCCCACGCTATACCCGTTTTTAGCAGGCAGTTACAAGTATCTAACTCACTGATATTATTGTAACTGCTTGTTTTTTTTGGCGAAGGTATGGCGGCGAAAGCCTCCCTTTTTTATGGGTGCGGATTTACTTTGCTGCGTGCTTTTGCAAAAACTGTTCAAACACCGCCAGGGTGTCGCTAGAAATGTGATGCTCAATCCCTTCGCTGTCCAGCTCGGCGGTTTCATTCGGTACACCAAGACATACCAGCAGGTCGACGACAATCCGGTGGCGACGGCGTACCTTCTGTGCCAGCTGCTCGCCTTCTTCCGTCAGAAAAACCCCCCGATAAGGGCGTGACTCGACTAATCCAGCGCTTTTGAGCCGGGCGATGTTCTTGATCGCCGTCGGGTGCGAAACGCCGAAGCGTTTGGCGATGTCGGTGGTTCTGGCTTCGCGGGTGGTCATCAACAAGTCGGCAATCAGCTCGACATAATCCTCTATCAGCGCATTGGATTGCGCCTCACGAGCGCGGGTGAAGCGCAGGGCATGTTCAGCCTCGTCCGGCATTTCAGCCACCACGGGGCGTTCGGCGTCATCTGGTGCGCTTGTAGCCATATTCTGAGACGTCCTTTAAACGTTAAACCAGTAAGTTGCAGGTTACTGCAGTTCCGCCATACGTTAGTCCAAAGGCGACGCATTATCAATTCGGCGGGCGTATTCGCTGATAATAAGAAATATTTGTACACAAAGGCAGTGAATCTTCCATTTTGCATAAAGTGTAGCCGATGCTACATTGCAGGGAGTGTTGGGTGAAAAATAACCAGAAAAAGATTGAGGGTAAACCATGCGTGATGCGGCAACCACCACATCGTTAACCGAACGAACCAATACGGCGATTGGTAACGCACTTGCCGGGCGCAAGCGTGGAGCATTCACGCCGCTACTGTTCGCTGGGCCTGCTGTGATTGCCTCTATTGCCTATATGGATCCCGGTAATTTTGCCACCAATATTCAGGCGGGTTCGAAATACGGCTATAGCCTGTTATGGGTGGTGGTGATGGCTAACCTGATTGCCATGCTGTTTCAGGCGCTCTCGGCCAAGCTGGGTATTGTCACCAACCGTAATCTGGCAGAGATGTGCCGCGATCAATTCTCACGTCCGGTGGTGATCGGTATGTGGCTGCTCAGTGAAGTGGCCGCGATGGCCACCGATCTGGCGGAGTTCCTCGGCGGGGCTATCGCGCTTGCCTTGCTGTTTCATATGCCGTTGTTGCCGGGAATGGCGGTGACAGCGGTTATCACCTATGCATTGCTGATGGTCGAGAAAAAAGGTTTTCGCCCGGTAGAACTGATGATTGGCGGTCTGGTCGCGGTGATTGCACTGTGTTACTTGGTTGAAATGTTTATTGTGCCGGTGGACTGGGCGGCTGCCGGTATTGGTATGGTAACGCCGCAGTTGCCGGATGCGCAGGCATTGACTATTGCCGTCGGTATTATCGGTGCCACGGTGATGCCGCACGCTATTTTTCTGCACTCGGGCTTAACCCAGCACCGTGCGCCGGCCAGCGACAGTGGCGAACGGCGCAAATTGCTGCGTTTTTCGAATATTGAAGTGGTGATTGCACTGTCGATCGCGGGGCTGGTGAATATCGCTATGGTCATTATGGCCTCCAGCGCTTTCCATGCCGGTAATAGCGACGTGGCAGAGATAGGAACGGCTTACCATACATTGACCCCATTGTTTGGCGCTGCCGCGGCTGGCATCTTCCTGATGTCGTTGATTGCCTCCGGCATTTCCAGCTCGGTGGTGGGTACCATGGCGGGTCAAATGATCATGCAGGGGTTTGTGGGCTTTAGGATCCCTGTCTGGGTACGCCGTATGGTAACCATGATCCCGGCCTTCATTGTGGTGGCATTAGGCGTGAATGCGACAGACGCGCTGGTTTACAGCCAGGTGGTGCTGAGCCTGGCGTTGCCGGCACCGATGATTGCGTTGGTGATGTTTACCCGTCGCCGCGACATTATGGGCGAGTTTGTTAATAGCCGCCTGACCAGCCTGGTGTCGGTCATAGGTACAGTGATTATTCTCCTGCTCAACCTGGTTCTGTTGTTGCAGACGTTTGGTGTCGCCATCCCCGGTCTGGGGTGATCGATAAGCCGTGCAGCTTATGCTGTCACGGCTTGCCGCCTTTCTTTATCACGCTATCTCCCAGTGTGGCGTTATTTGGACGTTGGGTTTTGGCCATTGGTCAGTGCTTTCTCGTCGTTAGAAATACTGCCGCTATTTGCGGCCCATACGCCTTCCTGGGTTTTGGTGACCTTCTGATGTGCTGCATTCAGGTTCTGACCTACGGCGGCAATGTGATTGGATTCAACACCGCCGGTGTTTTCCCCCCAGGGAATGGTCTGATCATTGGCTTGAGCGATGCCGCCCAGCGCCAGGGGCATCAGCAGTAGCATGGCATTAATCAGGTATTTTACTCTCATCGTCTCAGTCTCCACTTTGTGCTCTGCACCTGACTGGCGGATGCATGGCACTATCAGGAACAAAAGTAAGAGGGTGAGGGATAGCTAGGGTCAGTCGGTTTTTGGCTGGCGAAAGGGATCCACAATACGCCCTGTTTAATCAGTGTAGGCAGCGCCGCCAGCCAGGGTGACAGCGCGAGTGTAAGCAGGATCCGTAATTGCTTTCGGGGTATGTTTGGTTGTTTCAAGTGAAATAATTAGCAAGAAAGCATTTGTGTTAATGGGCGATCACCCCCCCGAATGCTCGCATGACGTAATTACAAATTTCCCACGCCACCGTCGATCAACAATTCACTGCCGACCATAAAGGCGGACTCATCGGATGCGAGGAACACTGCCGCCTTTGCCAATTCCAGCGACGTGCCCATACGACCGATGGGTACCAATTGGCGGATCTCGTCACGTAATGCCTGTTCATCGGCATCCTTCAGGCCGAGCTTACCCAGTGCCGGCGTTTCTGTTGGGCCGGGGCTGAGGCCATTGACCCGAATGCCGCGTGGGTGCAGTTCACCGGAGAGGGTTCTGGCCAGCGACAGCAGACCAGCCTTGCTGGCGGCATAGACGTTACTTAACGGCAGGCCGATATGCGCACTGACCGAGCCGCACAGAATAATTGACGCGGGGTTAGCCAACTGCGGCAACAACGACTGGATCAGAAAGAAGGGCCCTTTAAGGTTGATGTCCATCACCCGTTGATAACTCTGTTCATCCCATTCTTGCAGAGGATGGTGGGTGACGTCGCCTGCATTGATGTACAGCACATCGAGGCGTGGCCAGTGGCTGGCCAATTGCTGCGCTAAAACCCGCTGCTGCTCAATATCTCCTGCATCACTACGCAACAGCAGTACCTTGCCCAGCGCTTTTCCTGCTGCCTCTAGGCTGTTCTGGTTGCGTCCGGTAATCGCTACGGTGGCGCCTTCAGCGATAAACTGACGCGCAGTTTCCAAACCAATGCCGCTGGTACCCCCGGTGATCAATGCGTACTTGCCTTTAAGTCGTGACATAACGTACTCCTGTTTATTGTCGGCACAGGCATTATTTGCGTTATAGTATCTTTTGCATAGTAGGCACCTTTTAGATACTAAAGGACAAGGTGGGATGAAATGACCAACGCAGAGCCGTCGACGGCGGAAAAAAATATAACGGCATTGCCTACAGCGGGTGAACCTTGCCCAATGGTCGGCTTCGTGAATCTGGTCGCGGGGAAATGGGCTATTCCGATCCTCTACCGGCTGATACTGATTGATACCCCAATACGTTTTAGCGAACTGCAGCGCGCAGTCGCACCCATCGCCCAGAAAGAGTTGACGCGTCAACTGCGGCAGTTTGAGCAACGTGGTTTGGTCACCCGGCAGGTGTTCCCGGAGGTTCCGCCACGGGTTGAATATCAAATTACGCCACTGGGTAAAACGTTGCGTCCGACACTCGACTCTCTGGCCAACTGGATGCGCACCCACGCACCACAGCTGATTGACGGCTAGTCACCAATCCCCGGCGGATTGATGGCAGAGCGTGGAACTTTCTCATCATGTTCACCCCAGCGATCCAAAACCTGGGCATATTCACCGCTGACGATCACACCATTGATGGCTGCGTTGATTGCGGTAACCAGGCCATTATCTTTTTTAGTGGTCACTGCCACATAGGCGACGTTCGGGCCGATGCCCACCATTTTCGTCCTGCCAGTCAGTGCTGCTTTGTAGGCTCCGGTGGAGTGGGGGCCAAAGAACGCGTCGGCGCGCCCGGACTGAATGCTCAGATTGGCGGCGGCGTCATCGGTGACATAAATGGGCTGTACCGGTGCCAGGCCATTAGCCTGATTCTGCTTATCCCAACCCAGCAAGATATTTTCCTGATTGGTCCCTGAGCCGACAATAATCCGTAGCCCGGCAACGTCCGCAGGTTGGTTAATGGCCCTGATTTTGCTGGTGGACTTTACGTAAAAGCCCAGCGTATCTACGCGATAGGTGGCGAAATCAAACTTGGTTTTCCGCTGCTTGGTCACGGCAATATTAAAAATTGCAGCGTCATATTTACCTGAGCTGATGCCGAGCGGCCAATCTTCCCAGGAGGTCGGTACTAGGTTCAACTCTAGCCCCAGGCTGTCTGCCACCAGTTGCGCGATGTCCGGATCGCTGCCAATCAACGTTTTATTGTCTTCAGCAAACAGCGCCAGTGGGGGGGAATTTTCAGACGCCACTGCTATGGTTAGTTTGCCCGGTACGGCAAAATGATAATTGGCTGGGATCAGCGCGACGGCGGCCGGGTTTTTCTCCGCACGCAAATGTTGCTGGTTGGCTTGTAGATCAATAATGCTTTTGGTCTCAGCCGCAGAATGACCGCATATCAGCAATGCGCTCAGTGCCAGGGTTTTGAATCGCATGTTGTCCTCTATCCTTTTTTAATCATAGAGTTACTATTCGCGCCGATGGCAGGCAAGTAAAGCAACAATAGTGAATATCGAAAGTGAAAAAAATCAAATGATTGCCGCCGGACGGTAGCGAGAGAGGGAGGATTATCCCGAAAGGTTGTCTGATTCTGCATCACTCAACGCGGAAAGTGCGCAATCAGGTTGAAAGCAGTAGAATTTGTCACTCATACTGCGTACAGCTTATTTTCCTCTACAAGGAACGCCAGATGGCCGAAGAAACGATTTTCAGTAAAATTATCCGCCGCGAAATCCCCGCTGATGTGGTCTACCAGGACGAACTGGTCACCGCTTTCCGCGATATTTCACCTCAGGCTCCGACGCATATTCTGATTGTACCCAATGTATTGATCCCCACCATCAACGATGTCACCGTTGAACATGAGGCTGCGCTGGGTCGTATGATTACCGCCGCGGCGAAAATTGCAGAACAAGAGGGCATTGCCGATGACGGCTACCGCCTGATTGTTAACTGCAATCGCCATGCAGGCCAAGAGGTCTATCATATTCATATGCATTTGGTCGGTGGCCGTTCGTTAGGGCCTTTGTTGTCTCGCTAATCGAGGAAAGTCATGCGCTATAGCAAATCCCTGCGTCTGATGGCGCTGGCGTTGCCCGCTGTCATTTTGATGGGTTGTAGCAGCCCACGCGGCATCGCGGTTAACGATCGGCAGACGGTAGTCATGGATTCGCCGGTGCTTACCGCAGGCATTCTGGCCGACAACCCGTCGATTTCGAATGCCTCCGGGCGCGTGATGGCCACGTCGGAGCTCAGCAACAGCCAACCTACGCCAGTGACGGTGCATTATCGCTTCTACTGGTATGACGATCAGGGGCTGGATATCCGGCCTTTTGAAGCGCAGCGCACCATCACTATTGCACCAAATTCAGACGCCACCATTTACTCACTCAACGGCAATCTCGATGCTAAACGCGTGCGTCTGTATCTATTCTTATAAACTCTTGGTTCAGTGGAGAGATAAATGAAAAAGTATCTATTTGTGGCACTGGCCGCGTTGATGTTAACCGGCTGTCTGTCGCGCCCGCCGGAACCCGAACAACCTCAACCGCCGGTAACGGTTGAGCCGGTGACGCCGCCCGTTGTTGAGCCGCAACCCCCCGTCACAGAACCTGTGCCTCAACCGCCGAAAATTCAGCAGCTCGATTGGCTGAGCAGTGTGCAGCCGCTGGTAAATCAGATGCTGAAAGCCGACGGTGTCAACCCAGGTAGCGTGTTGCTGCTGGACAGCGTAAAGAACAATACCAACGGTGCATTACAGACCGCGAAAGCCACATCTGCTTTGCATAAAGCGTTGGCGTCGAATCAAACGTTCTCCATCGTGCCAGAAGCGCAGTTGGCGACCGCCAAACAGACGCTGGGCTTGTCGGCGGATGATAGCCTGGGCTCACGCAGCAAGGCCATTGGCCTGGCGCGTATCGTCAGTGCGCAATATGTCCTGTATAGCGACGTCAGCGGTGATGTGAAGTCTCCGACTCTGGACATGCAACTGATGTTGGTACAAACCGGTGAAATCGTCTGGTCAGGTAATGGCGCAGTCACACACTGAAGCCGCACTACGGAAACTGATTGAAAGCGAGCTGCCGGCGGTGAAAACCGCCGGTTGTCGTTTTAGCCCAGTGCAGGGGCTGACGGGCGAAAGTTGGCGCATTGAAGGTGAAGGTGTACAGCTTCTGGCGCGTCAACAAAGCGCAGAGAAAAGTGCGCTTGGCGTGAGTCGCCGGCGTGAGGCACGTATGCTTCGCCGTAGTGGAAGAGGGATCGGTCCGCAGGTTTTAGTGCAAAACAATCAGTGGATTATCCTGCAATGGCTTGATGGTGACGTTGTCACAAGTGCCGCTTTCAGTCAGTTAAATGAGCGTGGAAACCTGGCGGAATTGATGGCAGATTTGCATCGTCAGCCGCTCAGTGGCTACACGCTGAATCTGCAGCGACAGTTTGCCCGTTATTGGCAACAGTTGGATCGCCGACGCTTAACGCCCGCTTGGTTGCGGCTGCATCAGCGCTTTCTTCATCGCTGCCCGCCGACACCCTTGAAATTGGCACCGTTGCATATGGATATTCATCCGGGCAATCTGATAACACAGGCCGCAGGCCTGCGATTGATTGACTGGGAATATGCCGCTGATGGAGACATCGCGCTGGACATCGCTGCGCTGTTCCGCGGTAACGCCTGGTCGTCAGCCAGCCAACAGCGTTTTTTACAGCGTTATGCGCAAATCGGTTATCTCAATTTACAGGTGCTGAGCGCGCAGGTGCAACGCTGGCTGCCGTGGGTAGATTATCTGATGCTGTTATGGTTTGAAGTGCGCTGGCAACAGACCGGCGATCCTGAATTTTTGCGCTGGGGTACCGTGCTGCACCGGCGTTTTTGTTTAACATCCCATGTTCTATACCTAGAATAATTGGCGTTGCGTTGAGGCGGCCGGTCTGTAACACCCCAGGAGCACAGATAACTCGGCGACGGGGGCGCACAGGCGCAGCCAACAAAGGTGCAGGTTCAAGTATGATAGGTATAAATGAATAATGAAGTGAGGTGGCCGTGGGCCCAGTAATGTTAGATGTCGCCAGCTATGAGCTGGATGCAGAAGAACGTGAGATCCTAAAACATCCGCTGGTGGGCGGTCTGATCTTGTTCACCCGTAATTTCCATGATGCCGAACAGCTGCGTGAATTGGTACGCCAAATCCGTGACGCTTCCCACGATCGACTGGTGGTGGCAGTGGATCAGGAAGGTGGGCGCGTTCAGCGTTTCCGCGAAGGTTTCACCCGGTTACCGGCGGCGCAGTCGTTCGCGGCACTAAACTCAGCCCATGAAGGTGGTCGGTTGGCGCAGGAGGCCGGCTGGCTGATGGCGGCGGAAATGATCGCGCAGGATATCGATATCAGCTTTGCGCCGGTGCTTGATATTGGCCATGTCAGTGCAGCGATTGGCGAACGTTCGTTCCACAGCGATCCGCAGCAGGCGCTGGTGATGGCCGAACGTTTCATTTTGGGCATGCACAGCGCCGGAATGAAAACCACCGGTAAGCATTTCCCAGGTCATGGTGCGGTGAGTGCGGATTCGCACAAGGAAACCCCCCGCGATCCGCGCCCGTTGGCACAGATCCGTGAACATGATATGTCGATCTTCCGGGAGTTGATTAACCGTCAACTGTTGGACGCCGTGATGCCGGCGCACGTCATCTATACTGAAGCAGACCCGCGCCCAGCCAGCGGATCGCCTTACTGGCTAAAACAGATTTTGCGCCAGGAATTGGGCTTCGACGGTGTTATCTTCTCGGATGATTTGTCGATGGAAGGCGCGGCGATTATGGGCAGCTATGCCGAACGTGGTCAGGCAGCATTAGATGCTGGCTGCGACATGATCCTGGTATGCAATAACCGCGCAGGGGCGGTTAGCGTGCTGGATAACCTGTCCCCGGTCAAAGCAGAGAGAGTGAAGCGGTTATATCATCGCGGTCAGTTCACCCGTCAGGAGCTGCGCGATTCTGCGCGCTGGCAGCTGGCGCATAAAGAGCTGAATGCGCTCAGCGAACGCTGGGAGGAGTACAAACAGCGTAATGCGGGGTGAACCCAGGGCGTCGTAATACGGCGTAAATGATGAGGGCTGCGGCGCGGCCCTCAGCTTGTTGCGAGGATCCACATGATTATCTATTTGCATGGTTTCGATTCCACCAGTCCCGGCAATCATGAAAAGGTGTTACAGCTGCAGTTTATCGATCCGGACGTACGCTTTATTAGCTACAGCACCTTGCATCCACGCCATGACATGCAGCATCTATTGAAAGAAGTGGACAAGGCAGTTCAACAGGAAGGCGACAAACATCCGCTGATCTGCGGTGTCGGTTTGGGCGGATTTTGGGCCGAGCGCATTGGCTTTCTGTGTGGTATCCGCCAGGTGATCTTCAACCCCAATTTGTACCCTGAAGAGCATATGCAAGGCAAAATCGACCGGCCGGAAGAGTATCGCGATATTGCCACCAAGTGCGTGGACGATTTTCGGGAGAAAAACCGCGATCGCTGCCTGGCAGTGCTGTCTCGCCACGACGAAGTGCTCGACAGCCAGCGTAGTGCTCAATTGCTGCACAAGTATTATGAAATTGTCTGGGATGAACAACAGACCCACAAGTTCAAAAATATCTCGCCACATTTGCAACGAATCAAAGCATTCAAGACGCTGGCGTAACAGTTTCATAACGCCCGAAGATGCCGCAATGATTGCTTTTTACCGGCAAAAATTGCGGCATCTCTTTGCCAAAATGTCGGTTTTTGCCCCATAGGCGACAAAATTTAAAACTGTGACTCAGCGCTAACTATTTGAATCACAATCCTCAAAATTCCCCTTCGTCCAGCCTTTAACCAAAAAAATTTGATGTACATCAATTTTGGTATGACCAAATAACCTCACATGCTATTCTGGCTTCAGATAGCAGGTTTATTTTAAGCGAACCCTATGTATTCTAAGGATATTATTTATTTACCCTTGGATAACAATTGGTTCACATTTAGGGGGTTATTTTGACAACGCCAAAGAAAAAAATCGTCATTGTGGGCGGTGGTGCCGGTGGTCTGGAACTGGCGACCAGCCTGGGCCATAAACTCGGTCGTAAGCACAAAGCAGAAATCACGCTGGTGGATCGTAACCACAGCCATCTGTGGAAACCTTTACTGCATGAAGTCGCCACCGGTTCCCTTGATGACGGCGTCGATGCGCTGAGCTACCTGGCGCACGCACGTAATCATGCTTTCAGCTTCCAACTGGGTTCGCTGACCAATATTAACCGTGAGACGAAAACGATCCACCTGGCGCAAATCTGCGATGAACAGGGCGGTGAACTGGTGCCGGAACGCGAGTTGTCTTACGACATCCTGGTCATGGCGCTGGGCAGTACCTCGAACGATTTCGGCACGGCTGGCGTAAAAGATCACTGTATCTTCCTGGATAACCCTCACCAGGCGCGACGCTTCCACAACGAGATGCTTAACCTGTTCCTTAAGTTCTCGGCGCAGCCGGGGCAAAAAGAGCGGGTGAATATCGCTATTGTCGGTGGCGGCGCCACCGGTGTTGAGCTGTCAGCCGAACTGCATAATGCGGTGAAGCAATTGCACAGCTATGGTTTTGAAGGCCTGGACAATAGCGCGCTTAACGTGACCTTGGTCGAGGCGGGGGAACGTATTCTGCCTGCATTGCCGCCACGTATTTCTGCTGCGGCGCATCAGGAATTGAACAAGCTGGGTGTACGCGTACTGACCAACACCATGGTCACCAGCGCGGACGCCAAGGGTCTGAACACCAAAGGTGGCGAATTCATCGACGCCGATCTGATGGTGTGGGCTGCCGGTATCAAGGCGCCAGACTTTATGAAAGACATCGCCGGGTTGGAAACCAACCGTATTAACCAGCTGGTGGTAGAGCCAACGCTGCAGACCACGCGTGATCCGAACATTTTCGCCATCGGTGACTGTGCTTCCTGTCCGAAAGAGGGCGGCGGTTTCGTCCCGCCACGTGCGCAATCGGCACATCAGATGGCATCACGTTGCTTTACCAACATTCTGGCGCTGATGAATGGCCAGACGCTGAAGCCGTACGTGTACAAAGACCACGGATCCTTAGTGTCTCTGTCCCGCTTCAGTACCGTTGGCAGCCTGATGGGCAACCTGATGCGTGGTTCAATGATGGTGGAAGGCCGCATCGCGCGTTTCGTCTACATCTCACTGTACCGTATGCACCAGGTCGCTTTGCACGGCTACATCAAAACCGGTCTGATGATGCTGGTCGGTGGTATTAACCGGGTGATCCGCCCGCGTTTGAAAATGCACTAACAGCTTTCGTTATCGACTCTCGCCCACGCCGGTTCGCCCGCGTGGGCTTTTTTATGGTCTCTTTCCGCGAAATAGGGCCGTTATGGACTGATTGTTCAGAACAATGTCCTGCATCAATAGGTAAAATTCTTAAGAATCCTCCTAAACACCGGGGGTAACCGTGATTTCCGGCATTTTTGGTCATATTGTCTTATTGCGAGGGTCTGGAACATTGTGCAGACTTTATCTCGTTTACAGACGGCGCGTCGCGCACGCCGTAAACCGGAATACCACGTGCCGCCAATGCGCAAAATAATAAGCGCGGTGCAATGTCGGTAAAGTCCCCGGTACAAATGCGTGGTAACACTTTCAGGAGGATTTCCTGTGAACAAGTCAATGTTAGCTGGTGTGGGTATTGGTATCGCTGCGGCTCTGGGTATTGCTGCGGTAGCCAGTCTTGATGTTTTCTCTTCCGGTCCGCAATACGCGCAAGTCATTGCAGCAACGCCGATCAAAGAAACCATCAAAACTCCGCGTCAGGAATGCCGTAATGTGACCGTGACTCACCGTGCGCCAGTGCAGGATGAAAACCGCCTTGCCGGTTCCGTGTTGGGTGCGGTAGCGGGTGGCGTAATTGGTCATCAGTTCGGTGGTGGTCGTGGACGTGATGTTGCGACGGTCGTCGGCGCGCTGGGCGGCGGCTACGCCGGTAATCAGGTACAGGGGGCGATGCAAAATAACGACACCACCACCAGTACGCAACAGCGTTGCAAAACGGTCTACGACAAATCACAGAAAATGCTGGGTTACGATGTGACCTACAAGATCGGTACTCAGCAGGGCAAGATCCGTATGGATCACGATCCGGGCACCCAGATTCCGCTGGATAAAAGCGGCCAGCTGGTGCTGAATAAAGCCTGATCACAGTTTACGAATTAAGCCCGCGGGCAGTGTTAGTTCTGATCGTTTAACGCAGTTAAGCGAGCGGCATTAATATTGACGCGGGTTTCTGCTATTTATTGCCCGCCGTTTTGCCATCAGGCCAATGCCGACGCTATTCTCAGCACTAATGTATCCGTGCGATTTATCCGGGCATACCTTCAATAGTGCAACAGTGTTTGTTATATTATTGTGCAGTTGAGTGGGTGTGGTGGCGTCATCTCACACTGACCCAGTCCAAGCATTTAGTCTCCCGGAGACAGAGATAAAAACATGTTAGATTTTCGCTTTCCGACTGCAATGCAAATGGTACTTAGCGTAGCCGTGGCTGAGAAGCTGGGCGTGCGTGCGACCAGCGCGGTGCTTGCCGCCAGTCTGGAAGCCAACCCTAGCTTTATCCGCAAGCTGATGGTGCCCTTGACCAAAAATGGCATCATTGTTTCGACCCTGGGGCGTAACGGCTCGATTCACTTGGGCCGCCCGGCGGAGCAGATCACCCTGCGGGATATCTATCTGTCAGTTATCGATGATAAACGCATCTGGGCCGCCCGACCGGAAGGGCCGGCGCGTTGCCTGGTCAGTGCCAACGCCTGCTGGTATTTCAAGTCGGTGGTGAACGAGGCGGAAGAGGCATCGCTGGACGTACTGGCACGCCACACGGTGGCAGATGCCTTGGCCGAGCTGGAGCGGGGCGATAAGCGAGCCTGCGCGGCCTATGCAATAGAAGACCTGAAAGACGCAGAGACAGCGGAAAAATAGTCTGCGGTATACGCGGTATAAAAAATAAGACAAAAAAAGCCCGGTTTTTTAAACCGGGCTTTTTTTATGGTAGCGGCTGGAGAATTAGCCTGCCGCTTGTTGCCGCGTTTTACGCGTCACCATACGGCGCAACGTAACGTAGAACACCGGGGTCAGGAACAGCCCGAACAACGTGACGCCCAGCATGCCGGAAAATACCGTGATACCGGTGACGCCACGGACTTCAGCACCGGCTCCGTGTCCCATGATCAGCGGGATAGTCCCGGCGATAAAGGCGATGGAGGTCATGACGATCGGCCGCAGTCGCAGGCGGCAGGCTTCCAGCGCCGCCTCCATAATGCTTTTGCCTTGCAGCTCCAGCTCGCGGGCGAACTCGACGATCAAAATGGCGTTTTTACAGGCCAGCCCCATCAATACGACTAACCCCACCTGGACGAAAACGTTATTGTCGCCGCCGGTAAGCCAGACGCCGAACAGCGCCGACAGCATGGTCATGGGGACGATCAGGATCACCGCCAATGGCAACGTCCAGCTTTCATACAGCGCCGCCAGCGCCAGGAAAGCCAACAGCACGGCCACCGGGAAGACAATAATCGCCGAATTACCCTGAGTAGACTGCTGATAGCTCAGATCGGTCCACTGAATATTCATGCCGTTCGGCAGGAGTTTGTTAGCCATCACGGTTAATTCACTCATCGCCTGTGAAGAAGACAGCACGCGCGGATCGGCGTCACCAATCAGATCTGCCGCCGGGAAGCCGTTGTAACGGATCACCGGATCAGGGCCGTAAGTGGTGCTGATGCTGACCATACTGCCGATGGGCACCATTTCACCCTTGTCGTTACGGGTGCGGAGGTTGGCAATGTCTTCCACGCTGTCGCGGAACTGACCGTCAGCCTGCGCCATAACTTTCCAGGTACGGCCGTAACGGTTGAAGTCATTGATATAAGACGAGCCGAGATAGGTTTGCAATGTGCTGAACAAGGCGTTGAGTGGAACCCCTTGGGCTTTGGCTTTATCACGGTCAATTTTCGCATCCAGCTGTGGAACGTTGGCCTGATAAGACGAGATCGGGAACCCCATGCCCGGTGTTTGCATGATCGCGCCTGACATCGTGTTAACCGCGGTTTGCAAAGCCCCATACCCCAGACCGGCACGGTCCTGAATATACAGCGAGTAACCCGAACCCTGACCAATACCGAGGATCGGCGGCGGCATAATGGAGAACGCAAACCCTTCCTGGATCTGCGAGATCTTGGCGTTAATCTCGGCATTAATCTGCGCAGCACTGCGCGTTCGGGTGCTTAATGACTCCAATGCAAAGAATACGGTACCGGTGTTAGGCGTATTGGTAAACTGCAACGCATTGAGCCCTGGGAATGACACCGCGTCGGTTACTCCGTCAACACTCAGACCAATGGCGCTCATTTTGCGAATCACGGCATCAGTACGTTCCAGTGACGCTCCCTCCGGCATTTTCACCCCGCCAATCAGATAAAGCTTATCCTGAGTCGGAATAAAGCCGCCGGGCACAGTTTTAAACATGACCCCAGCAGCACACAACAACAGCACATACACCACAAATACCGCGCCACGTTTGCCCAGCGCACGTGAAACGCCACGTTGATACCGCTGTGAACTATTGGCAAAGAAGCGGTTAAAAGGACGGAACAGCCAACCAAACAGCCGATCAATCAGGCGCGACGGCATGTCTTTCGGCGCGCCGTGCGGCTTCAGCAGCAGCGCTGCCAAAGCCGGCGACAGGGTCAGCGAGTTGATCGCCGAGATCACGGTTGAAATGGCGATAGTGACAGCGAACTGTTTATAGAACTGCCCGGTGACGCCAGACAAGAATGCCATCGGCACGAATACGGCGCACAGAACGACGGCAATCGCAATAATCGGGCCGGATACTTCACGCATTGCCTGATGCGCTGCTGCAAGCGGCGATAAGCCTTCTTCGATATTACGTTCGACGTTTTCCACGACCACGATGGCGTCATCGACCACGATGCCGATAGCCAGGACCAGCCCGAACAGGCTCAGGGTGTTGAGCGAGAAGCCCAACAGATAAAGCGCGGCGAAGGTACCGACGATAGAAATGGGTACCGCCAGCAGTGGAATAATGGATGCTCGCCAGGTTTGCAGGAAGAGAATCACCACCAGCACCACCAGCAACACCGCTTCGAGCAGGGTATCTATCACTGAGCTTATTGAATCACGCACGAACACGGTGGGGTCATACGGTGATTGCCAGCTCATCCCTTCAGGGAAACGGGTCGACAGTTCGGCCATTTTGGCTCGCACCGCATTGGACAATTCGATGGCATTAGCTCCCGGAGCCTGGAAGATGCCGATCCCGACTGCGTCTTTATTATTCAACTGAGCACGTAGCGCGTAGCTGCCTGAACCCATCTCAATGCGCGCCACGTCGCGAAGACGAACCACTTCGCCGTTATCGCCGTTCTTGAGTATAATATTGCCGAACTCTTCTTCGGTCTGCAGGCGGCCTTGCGCATTGATCGAGAGCAAATAGTCGCTGCGAGTCGGCATAGGTTCTGCACCCAGTTGACCCGCGGAAACCTGCACGTTTTGCTCTTGCATGGCGGTGACCACGTCAGACGCTGTCAGCCCGCGTGAAGCGACTTTGTTTGGATCCAACCAGATGCGCATGGCGTATTCACCCGCGCCGAAAATCTGCACCTGCCCGATCCCCGGTAAACGGGCCAGTTCATCCTTGACCTTCAACGTGGCGTAGTTGCGCAGGTAGAGCGAATCGTATTTGCCGGAAGGGGAGACCAGATGCACCACGAGCGTCAGAGCCGGTGACTGTTTCTGGGTGGTTACCCCTTGGCGACGCACGTCTTCCGGCAAGCGCGCTTCGGCCTGCGCCACACGGTTTTGTACCTGTACCTGCGCCTGGTCCGGATCGGTTCCTGGGCGGAAAGTCACGGTGGTGACCAGAACGCCGTCTGACCCTGCCACTGACTTCATGTACATCATGTTTTCGACGCCGTTGATCGCCTCTTCCAGTGGGGTGGCGACGGTTTCGGCGATCTCTTTCGGGTTGGCGCCGGGGTATTGGGCACGTACCTGCACGCTTGGGGGCACGACATCCGGGTATTCACTGATCGGCAGCAGAGGGATAGCGATAACGCCGCCGACAAAAATCAGGATCGACAGCACCGCCGCAAAAATCGGTCTATCAATGAAAAAACGGGAAAAGTCCATGGCTCAGGATCCTCTGCTGGGGCTTAGTTAAGCGCGGAGGCGTTGATCGCCACAGTTTTTGCATCGACCGGCATACCCGGCATAAACACTTTTTGCATGCCGTCGACAATGACCCGGTCACCTGCAGACAGACCCTTTTGCACAATTCGCAGTCCGTCAGCGACCCGACCGATTTCAATATCGCGACGCTGTGCTTTACCGTCTTTATCGACGATATAAACAAACTTGCGGTCTTGGTCGGTCATCACCGATTTGTCGTTAATCAGCATGGCGTTGAACTCGGCACTGCCTGGCATCTGTACGCGTGCAAACAGCCCAGGGGTAAAGCGGCGTTCGGCGTTTTCCAGCAGGGCGCGCATACGGATGGTGCCGGTACCGGCATTAAGCTGGTTGTCGGTGAAATCAACGGTTCCTTGATGCGGATAGCCGTCCTCGCCCACCAACCCGACCTTCACCGGCAGTTTTTCCGTGCGTCGGCCATCATTCTGGTAACGCAGAAACGTCGCTTCATCCACGTCGAAATAGACATAGACCTTATCGAGTGACACCAATGTCGTGAGTACGCTGGCACTGTCGCCTGCGGTGACCAGATTACCTGCGGTGATCATAGCGCGACTGGCACGGCCGTCGATGGGCGCTATCACTCGGGTAAAGTCGAGGTTCAGCTGTGCCATATCGAACTGCGCCTGTGCCGCTAATACGTTGCTTTGTGCTTGAGCGGCGGAGGCTTTGCGTTGTTCCCAGACTTCAGTCGAAATCGCTTGGCTGCCAATCAGTTTTTCGGTGCGGCCGGATTCGCTGCGTGCCAGCGCAGCTTGGTTACGTGCTCGCACAAGCTCGGCCTGGGCTTGTTCACGTGCAGCGCGGTAGGTGCGATCGTCAATGGTGAATAGCACCTGGCCTTTTTTCACTTCATCGCCTTCGGTGTAATTGACCTTGTCGATGTAGCCGGAGACACGTGGTCGCAGCTGTACACTTTGCACCGCCTCGATCCGGCCGTTAAAAGCATCCCACTGGCTGATGGGCTTTATTACCACGTCTGCAGTGCTGACGGCCGGTGGTGGGGGAGCCGCATTGTGAGCGACGCTGTTATCACATCCGGCCAGCAGTGCAGCCATCAGCGCAACGGCTGATAGATGTGCGCTGAAACCGAAACCGCGCTGGGGGCTACGGGGATGGAGCGATGAAGCAGGCTGGCTTGGCATTATTTTTATTTCCAGTAGTAAGTGCGATCAGGCCACACACCCGGCCCTGTTATCCGGGTAACGTCCTGGCCTGAGACCGGCGGCAGAGCAGTTGCACCCGTCCTCGGTACAACGGTTAGGTTTTGAAACACATTGTTGTCACATTAATGTATTAATATCGGGTACATTAATTGGCTGGATTATAGAAGTGCCCCTTCGTTAAATGCAATAATAAAAATTGCATTTAGTGCGAAACTGCTGCAACGTATCTATATCGGGCAGCGGATCTACCTGCCAATGTCATGGGAGCGTCAGCATGAACAGCACGGGTTTTATTACGGATTTGATTGAGTGGATTGATAACAATCTGGAAGAGAAGCTGGATATCAATACTGTGGCGGGCCGCGCCGGGTATTCCAAATGGCATTTGCAGCGAATGTTCAAACGCCAAACCGGCTATGCGCTGGGGGAATATATCCGTATGCAGAAGCTGAGGGTCTCGGCAGAGCGTCTGGCTAACAGCGGGGAGCCGATCGTCAGCGTGGCGATTTCACTCGGCTTCGACTCGCAACAATCTTTCAATCGCAGTTTTAAACGCCACTACGGGCAAACACCGGGTGACTGGCGCCGTGCCGTGATGCAGCCATCTATGGCGGCTAGCCGCACGCACTGAGGCGGATTGCAGGCAAAAAGAGCCTGAACTTGCGTCCAGGCTCTTTCTTTAAGAGATGGCGGTGAGGGAGGGCTTAATTCACTGCGCTCCTTTGGCGGTCCAAAACGCATGCGTTTTGTCGAACCCGGTCGAGGGTTCTCGCCCCTCCCGGTCCGTATAACATGCGAAAAAAAAGCCTGGACGTTAATCCAGGCTCTCTCTTTAAAATATGGCGGTGAGGGAGGGGTTCGAACCCTCGATACACTTACGCGTATACACACTTTCCAGGCGTGCTCCTTCAGCCACTCAGACACCTCACCGTATTTTGTCGTTGCGTACTCACTGCTGCAACGGGGCGGTACTATAGGGAGAGCGAGCGATCCGGTCAAGCAGAATTTCTGCGATTCGGTGCGTCCGCTTAACCTGTGTTCGCTTTGCTGAAAACTGCGGCAAACCGCATGGGCGGAGGATCCTCCGTCAGAATTCCCTGTAATGCAGACAACAAAAAAGCCTGAACTTTCGTTCAGGCTTTCTCTTTAGATTAGCACGGTGAGAGAGGGCTTGATTCGCTGCGCTCA
>NZ_JBXWLA010000002.1:0-186259 GCF_058191755.1 Serratia sp. CoH_122_TC_1 | reverse complement strand
CACCCTGCGGGCCGCCTTTGGCGGTCCAAAACGCATGCGTTTTGTCGAACCCTGTCGAGGGTTCTCGCCCCTCTCGGTCTGTATAACATGCAAAAAAAAAGCCTGGACGTTAATCCAGGCTCTCTCTTCAAAATATGGCGGTGAGAGAGGGCTTGATTCGCTGCGCTCACCCTGCGGGCCGCCTTTGGCGGTCCAAAACGCATGCGTTTTGTCGAACCCTGTCGAGGGTTCTCGCCCCTCTCGGTCTGTATAACATGCAAAAAAAAGCCTGGACGTTAATCCAGGCTCTCTCTTTAAAATATGGCGGTGAGAGAGGGGTTCGAACCCTCGATACACTTTCGCGTATACACACTTTCCAGGCGTGCTCCTTCAGCCACTCAGACACCTCACCGTTTTACTTCATCGCTAACGCATTGCGTTGTCGACGGGCGCTAATGTAGGAGAATCTGATCCCAGCGTCAACCCTCTTGTGACATAACCATGACTGTTTAGCTAAACTTGCAGCAATTTGCTGATTTCCCGAGCGATAGACAGCCGGATGGCGCAGATTTTCAAGATGATTACGGGGCTAAATTATCTTTAAGACTATTATTTGTACATTTCCCTGTGGGTTAGCTCAATATACCAGCAATGGCATTAGCTCTGGTGCTGATATATGCATTAATACTGGATTATTAGTCATATGTGTCGCTAAATGGAAGGGTGCTGACGTGGGGTTTTGGCAAGGAATATCACACCCCGCGCAGGTTGCCGGGCATTGCACTGGCAATAACACAGACAGGGACTGATCTATCAAATAATAATGCAGCAGAGGTTCACTTTGACTTCATCGGACTCCACAACGGCGGCGCCGCAGCGTCATGCCATCCCCCCGGGTGCCGGGGCACTGTTTTTTATCCAAATCTTCGCCACGCTGGGTTTTGCCGTGTTGTACTCCACGCTGGTGCTTTATGCCACCAAGCGTCTGGGTTTCAGCGAAGGCAACGCCAACGCCATGATGGGCGTATTTGGTGCGTTCAACTATGGGTTGCATATGTTTGGGGGCTACCTGGGCGGGCGTTTCCTCAGTAACCGCAACTTATTCGTGTTGGGTATGGTGCTACAGGTGATCGGCTGCGCGTTGATCGCAGTGGCAGGCGTCTGGGGCCTTTACTGGGGATTGGCGATGTTCCTGACCGGCAGCGGGCTGAACGTCACTTGCATTAATATGATGTTGACCCAGCGCTTTAAGCCGGACGACGATCGACGTGAAGCGGCCTTTTTGTGGAACTACGCCGGGATGAACCTGGGGTTCTTTGTCGGCTTTACCGTAGCCGGCTATTTCCAACTGACCGAAAATTATCGCGCGCTGTTCCTGTTTGCTACCCTGGGCAACGCGGCGGCGATTATCGTTGCCGTCAGCCGCTGGCGCATCCTGGCCGATCTTAACACGCCACTGCACGATGCCACTCGTTCACAGTACCGCTGGCGCATGTTGGTCGGGTTAGCCGTGTTGGTGCTGCTGGTGCCGATCATCCGCGTAATGCTGACCCATGCAGAGTTCAGTGGTCATTTTGTTATTGGCCTCGGTGCGTTGATTTTCCTGATGCTGTGTGTGGTTACGTTACGTCATCATCCGCGTGATGAACGTCGTCGGATGACTGCATATCTCATTCTGGCGCTGGGTTCTCTGGTCTTTTGGGCGCTGTATCAGTTGGCCCCGATGGGGTTAATGCTGTTCTCCGAACACAATATCAACCTGAACGTTTATGGTATTCAGGTGGCACCTCAGTGGATTCAGAACATCAATACGCTGGTGATCGTGGTGGGCGGACCCTTGATGGCCTGGTGGTTTAATCGCCTGCGAGCACGTGGTTGCAAGATTGATATCCCAATGCAGTTCTCCGGTTCGCTGTTCTGCATCGGGCTGGGCATGCTGGTGCTGCCGCTAGGCATCAGCCTGGCCGGTGGTGATGGGTTGGTGGCGTTTAAATGGATTGTCATCAGCTATGTGTTGCAGAGCATTGGCGAACTGATGATTTCACCGATCGGCTACGCGATGATCGGCAAACTGGCGCCACCGCGTTATCAGGGCGTAATGATGGGATGCTGGATGATGGTTACCGGCGTTGCCTCGGTATTGGCTGGTTACGTCTCCGGACTAATGCCTGAGAACAGTGGCAGCACCCCTGCGTTAACCAACCCCGGTTACAGCGAGGTGTTCAGCGCGTTGGGTTGGGGAGCCGCAGGCGTTGGGGTGGTGATGTTAATCTTGATCCCACTGTTACGGCGGTTAATACGGCACGACGCCCCTGTTGCAGCCTGAGATCCCTCAGTCTAAAAAACAGCCCCACTGGTCGGGGCTGTTTTCATTTTGGGCTTTAACACTTGCATCTGGCAGCGAATCGCGGAAGTCTGGTTGCAAATACATAAAAACAGACAGGAGCTGTGCAGATGGACATCCTTTTTTATCACCCTTTCTTTAATGCCCAGGAATGGATAGCAGGTATATCGCAACGTTTGCCGCAGGCGAGGGTGCGCGCCTGGCAACCGGGCGACGATCGCCCGGCGGATTACGCATTGGTGTGGCGACCGCCGCACGAGATGTTGGCTCACCGTGGAGCCCTAAAAGGGGTCTTTGCCCTGGGGGCGGGCGTCGACGCTATCTTGGATCAAGAGCGCCAGCATCCCGGTACTCTGCCGGCAGGTGTGCCGCTGGTGCGTCTTGAGGATACCGGCATGGCACAACAGATGCAGGAATATGCACTGAGTTACGTGTTGCGTTATTTCCGCCGTTTTGACGAGTATCAATTGCAGCAGCAGCAGCAGCAGGAGTGGCGGCCGCTCGATCCTCATCAACAGGATCACTTCACTATTGGCATCCTCGGTGCCGGGGTGTTGGGGAAAAGCGTGGCGCAGAAGCTGACGGCGTTTGGTTTTAACGTGCGTTGCTGGAGCCGCAGCCCAAAACAGATCGACGGCGTGCAGAGCTTTGCTGGAGCAGAGCAGCGCGCCGCGTTTTTAGATGGTGTGCAATTGCTGATCAATCTCTTGCCCAATACGCCGGAGACCGCCGGGATCCTCAATCAACAACTGTTCGCGCACTTGGCTCCAGGGGCTTATTTGATTAACCTGGCTCGCGGTGCGCATCTGGTTGAAGATGATTTGTTGCAGGCGCTGGAGCAAGGTCAACTGGCCGCCGCTACGCTGGATGTGTTCGTCAACGAGCCACTGCCACAGACGCATCCGTTCTGGCGTCATCCGCGTGTCACCATTACCCCGCATATTGCTGCCATCACGTTGCCGGAAGTGGCAATGGATCAGATAGCGGCAAACATCCTCGCGCTTGAGGCCGGGCAAGTGCCTGCCGGGTTGGTGGATGTGGAACGTGGCTACTGATCTTTCGGTGATGCACCTGCTAAGCTAAATATAAGAAACCGCCGCCTGCTGTTGTACTCCAGGCAGGCCGCCCAGAAGGAGAAGCAATGTACCCCGTTGATTTACATATGCACACCGTCGCCAGCACCCACGCCTACAGCACGCTGCATGATTACATCGTCGAAGCCCAGCAAAAGGGCATCAAACTTTTCGCCATCACCGATCACGGCCCGGATATGGCCGATGCACCGCATTATTGGCACTTTATGAACATGCACGTGTGGCCGCGTCTGGTGGATGGCGTGGGCATTCTGCGCGGTATCGAGGCCAACATCAAAAATCTGCAGGGCGATATCGACTGCACCGGTCCGATGCTGGATAAAATCGACGTGATTATCGCCGGTTTCCATGAGCCGGTGTTTGCACCGCAGGATAAAGCGGCCAATACCGAAGCGATGATTGCCGCGATGGCACAGGGAGATGTGCATATTATCAGCCACCCCGGTAACCCAAGATACCCGATTGATATTGCGGCGGTGGCGGCGGCGGCGGCGAAGTACGACGTGGCGCTTGAGCTGAATAACTCGTCGTTCACCCATTCGCGCAAGGGCAGCGAAGACAACTGCCGTGCGATTGCAGCCGCGGTGCGTGATGCCGGCGGCTGGCTGGCGTTAGGCTCGGATTCACACATAGCTTTCTCGCTCGGCGGTTTTGAACACTGCGAGCGCATTATTGCTGAGGTGGAATTCCCGCAGGAACGTATCCTTAACGTCAGCCCACGGCGTCTGTTGGACTTTCTCGAGCGGCGTGGCAAGCCGGCGATTGCGGAACTGGCCGATTTGTGACATCGTCCCGGCAAATTTTTCCGTATTGTATAAGGCATTATCATGAATGAGTTTTCCGTTGTTTGCCGCGTGCTGGGTACGCTGTTTTACCGTCAGCCGCAGGATCCGCTGTTGGTGCCGCTGTTCACGCTGATCAAAGAAGGCAAACTGAAACAACACTGGCCGCTGGAGCAGGATGAATTGCTGGTACGTCTGCAACAAGGTTGCGATGTCAATCAACTGTCCACTGATTTCAACGCGATGTTTGTCGGCAGTGAATGCAGTGTCTCGCCTTACCGCTCTGCCTATGTTGAAGGGGCGTCTGAAGCGGAAGTGCGTACATTCTTGCAGCAACGCGGTATGCCGCTGAGCGAAGCACCCGCTGATCATTTTGGTTCTTTGCTGTTGGCGGCTTCCTGGTTGGAAGATCAGTCACAGGAAGACGAAGTGCAGGCGCAAATCACGTTGTTTGACGAGTACCTGTTGCCGTGGTGCGGTCGTTTCCTCGGCAAAGTAGAAGCTCATGCCACCACCGGCTTTTACCGGACGTTGTCGCTGTTGGCTCGCGAGTCTATCCAGGCAATGCGTGACGAACTGGCAGAATACGAACAGGAAGACGAGCAGCCGGGTGAAGAGGACGCACAGCCTTAACACCCGCTGGCCGGCTTGCACTTAAGGGTGAAGCCGGCTTTTCCTCCCTCGCCAATGTCTTGCTACACAGGTTTTCATCCCCCATACGTAAATTGACAAAAAATCCCCTAATCTGACGGTTTACCGGCGGTCTGGGCTTCATATGCCTGCGCCTCGTTTCCTACGCAAAGGGGTGATTATGAAAAATAACTGGATGCAACAGATCCAATCGATGATTGGGCAAAAGGCCGGTTCAATTGGCGGGTCAGAAGGTATCGGCAAACTGCTGGCCCCAACCGCGTTGGGGGGCCTTGTCGGTGTCTTATTGGCGAATAAGTCTTCACGCAAGCTGGTGGGGAAATTCGGCAAGAACGCGTTGATTATTGGCGGCAGCGCAGCGGTGGGGGCGGTGCTGTGGAATAAATACAAACAGCGGGTGAAAGAAACGCATCAGAGTGAACCGCAGTTTGGTTTGCAGACCACGCCGGTGGACTTGCGCGCCAAGCGTTTGGTGCAAGCCTTAGTATTTGCCGCCAAGAGTGATGGCCATATTGATGCGGAAGAAAAACTCGCCATCGATCACAGCCTGGAACAATTGCAGGTAGGCGAGGAAGCGCAAAAATGGGTGCAAGAAGCTATCGATCAACCGTTGAACCCGGACCTGATCGCCCAAAGCGTGAAAAATGAAGACGAAGCACTAGAAGTGTATTACCTGAGCTGCATGGTGATCGACGTCGATCACTTTATGGAGCGCGGTTATCTTGACGCTTTGGCGCAGTCGTTGAAGATCCCGGCGGATGTTAAGCAGGGCATTGAAAACGACGTGAATGAGAAAAAACGCGAGCTGGCATAGCGCCGCTTGGCAAGCCGGGGGGAATCGTGTCACTCTTGCCGTAATCAAGGTAAGCGGATGATTTAGCAATGATGACACCCCCTAAGGCAGAGAAACGTCCTTATCCTATCACTACGCACGGCGACACGCGTGTTGATGACTATTATTGGCTGCGCGACGATGAGCGCGCAGACCCGCAGGTGCTGGATTATCTGCAGGCGGAAAATGCCTTTACTGACGCGGCATTGAAACCGCAACAGGCGTTACGCGAAACGTTGTATGAAGAGATGGTGGCACGTATTCCTCAGCAGGAACATTCGGTGCCTTACGTCAGACACGGCTACCGCTATCAGACGCGTTTCGAACCCGGCAATGAATATGCCATTTACGTCCGTCAGCCCGAGGCAGAAAACACACATTGGGATACGCTGATTGACGGTAATCAGCGTGCCGAGCAGCGCGAGTTTTATACCTTGGGTGGGCTGGAAGTCAGCCCTGACAACCAACAGCTGGCGGTTGCAGAAGATTTTCTCTCTCGTCGACAGTACGACATTCGTTTCAAAAACCTCAGCAACGATACCTGGGCTGACGAAGTGCTGGAAAACACGTCCGGTAGCTTTGAATGGGCCAACGACTCGTCCACCCTGTATTACGTGCGTAAACATGCCAAAACGCTGTTGCCTTACCAGGTCTATCGTCATGTGGTTGGTACGGATCCACAGCATGACACGCTGATCTACGAAGAGCTGGATGACACCTTCTACGTCGGGCTGGAAAAAACCACCTCCGAACGTTTTATTTTGATCCACCTCAGCAGTACCACCACTTCGGAAATCCTGCTGTTGGACGCCGATCGCGCCGACAGCGCACCGCAGGTGTTTGTGCCGCGCCGTAAGGATCATGAATACGGTATCGATCACTATCACCAGCATTTCTATATCCGTTCTAACAAGGACGGCAAAAACTTCGGTCTGTATCAAAGCGAACAGGCAGACGAAGCGCAGTGGCAGACGCTGATTGCCCCACGCATTGAAGTGATGTTGGAAGGCTTTAGCCTGTTCCGTGACTGGCTGGTGGTGGAGGAGCGTAGCGAGGGCCTGACCCAACTGCGCCAAATTCACTGGCAGAGCGGTGAAGAGAAACGTATTGCCTTCGACGACCCGACCTACACAACCTGGTTGGCGTACAACCCTGAGCCAGAAACCGAGCTGTTGCGTTATGGCTACTCTTCGATGACCACACCGACCACGTTGTATGAGCTCAATCTCGACAACGGTGAGCGCGTGATGCTCAAACAGCAGGAAGTGAAAAACTTCACCCCGGAAAATTACCGCAGTGAGCGGCTATGGGTGAAGGCGCGTGATGGTGTCGACGTGCCGGTTTCACTGGTTTATCGCCACGATAGTTTTGTACATGGTAGCAACCCACTGATGGTGTATGGCTACGGCTCATACGGCAGCAGCATGGATCCCGCCTTCAGCGCCAGCCGGTTAAGCCTGTTGGACCGCGGTTTTGTCTTTGTTCTGGCACATATTCGCGGTGGTGGGGAACTGGGGCAATTGTGGTATGAAGACGGCAAACTGTTCAAAAAGCAGAATACCTTTAACGATTTTATCGACGTGACAGAAACGTTGATCGCCCAAGGTTACGGTGATGCTAAACGGGTGTTCGCCATGGGCGGCAGTGCGGGTGGCTTGCTGATGGGGGCAGTGATCAATCAGGCTCCCCAGTTGTTTAATGGCATTGTGGCGCAGGTGCCGTTTGTCGACGTGGTTACCACGATGCTGGACGAATCTATTCCGCTGACGACCGGGGAATACGACGAATGGGGCAACCCAAATGAACCCGCGTATTACGACTATATCAAGCAATACAGCCCGTACGATCAAGTGAAGGCGCAGGATTATCCGCATATGCTGGTCACCACCGGGCTACATGATTCCCAGGTACAGTATTGGGAGCCGGCCAAGTGGGTTGCCAAGCTGCGCGATCTAAAGACCGACGATCGCCTGTTGTTGCTGTATACCGATATGGATTCAGGGCACGGCGGCAAGTCTGGGCGTTTCAAGGCCTATGAAGACATTGCGCTGGAATACGCCTTTATTCTGGCGTTGGCGGAGTAACCTTCAGGCGGGCAGCGAGTGCTGCCCGTTTTTTCAGCCGATCAGATAGTATTTCAGCGTGTGCTTCATGTCTGGACTGAGATCTTCGATGGATTTCAGCATCCAGCGCAAATAGCCTGGATCTTCCTGCGCGATCCTGTCTATTTCCTGCCCACGATACTTACCGAACTTAAATTTCTTCAGCAGCACCGGCTGTTCAGTGATTTGCGCCATTTGCTCCGGCGTCCAACCTGAATCCTTGATAATGCGTTGCAGCAATGCGGCGGTCACATAACAATCATACAGTGCCCGATGTGGGTACAATGTGGTGTCTTGCGGCAGTTGCACGTCCAGGTTTAGCGCATAGCGCAGATATTGGTTGCCGTATTTGATGTCTGGGTACAGAGTCCGCGCCAGCTTCATGGTGCATATCCAGGCACCGTTCATTTCCGGCAGTACGCCGCGATCAAAAGCCGCATTGTGCGCAACATAGTAGGAACTGCCCAAATAGCGCCCGATTGCCACTGCGATACGCGGTTTCCCTTCAACCATTTGCTCGGTGATATGGTGAATGGCCATTGCATCAATGCTAATGGGGCGGTCGGGGCTGACCAGGTCACTCATTGGGTTGGCGATTTGTCCGTCGATCAGATCAACAGAGGCCACCTCTACCACGCCGCCTTCCAGCCCGCAGGTTTCAGTGTCTATTACACGTAAATTCATGGTTTCCTCAGGGTGACTGCACAGGTTTAGCTTAACTGGCAGACGCGGCTATGCCAACCGTTGAAAGGGGGCAATTTCAGGCAATAAAAAACCCGCCATGGCGGGTTTAACTACGGTTAGAAGTTCGCTTACTCGCCGGAAGTCTGGCCTTTCTTAGCGCGTTTGTCTGCGCGTTTCTCTGCGGGGGTTTTCAACGGCTTCTTCTTCGCATTTTTTTTGCTATCCATTCCCTTACTCATGATGGCCTCTCAGTTACCTATGGTTGGGTGGGTTGCTCAACCATTAACCTCCTTATGCCTAATGGATGCAAGCATGAAAGCAGCTGATTTAACTAATTGGTTGTTTATCTGCGTAATTTTGTTTCTGATGAAGGGCTGCTTTAAAATTATGATATGTTATAATATAACAATTAAGTAATGACCGGAGAGCGCAATGAACGTTGTGACCTTGTTAAACCCGCAGCAGCTTTTGGCTATGCCGGAGTCTGATTACATGAATCCGGCGCAGCGGGCATTTTTCCGCCAGCGCTTGCTGGACGAGCAACAAAAACTGTTGCAGCACATTGATGCGCTGAAGCGGGATATCGACAGCGGTGAAGTATCCGGTGACGAAGCAGACAAAGCTGCCCGCGAAGAGGATTTGCGGCTGTTATTCCGCCAGTTGGATCGTGAAAGCCGTCTGCTGCCGAAAATTAGCGCAGCGCTAACGCGTTTGTATAACGGCGAATACGGCTATTGCCGTGAAAGCGGAGAGCCTATTGGTTTGGCACGTTTGTTGTTGCGGCCAACAGCGGAACTAAGCATTGAAGCAAAAACCGCGCAGGAAATGCGCGAACCGCATTTGCGTAAAAGAGGTTAAGTTTACGTCTGGTTCTCTACGACCTGCCGTTATTTTGCCAGCAGGTCGTATTCATTTTAAGCAAACGAACCATAACTTGTTGGGTAGGGTAGGAGTTTTCGGGTTTTACCGTTGACCAAATGGGCGGCTTCAGCTTTTATGAGGGGATGACCCACTGAGAGACGGAAGCGCCATGGAACAATTACGAGGTTTGTACCCGCCGTTAGCAGCATATGACAGCGGTTGGCTGGACACTGGAGATGGCCACCGGATCTACTGGGAGCTGAGCGGAAACCCGAACGGCAAGCCAGCGGTCTTTATCCATGGTGGCCCGGGCGGCGGCATTTCGCCTTATCACCGCCAGCTGTTCGATCCCCAGCGCTACAAGGTGTTACTGTTCGATCAGCGCGGCTGTGGCCGTTCCAAGCCGCATGCCAGTCTGGATAACAACACCACCTGGCATCTGGTGCAGGACATTGAACGGCTGCGCGAAATGGCCGGTGTGGATCACTGGTTGGTCTTTGGTGGTTCATGGGGTTCTACGCTGGCCTTGGCCTACGCGCAAAGCCATCCACAGCGTGTCAGCGAAATGGTGCTGCGCGGTATCTTCACCCTGCGTAAGCAAGAGCTGCATTGGTATTATCAGGACGGCGCTTCGCGCTTCTTCCCGGAAAAATGGGAACGCGTGCTGTCGATTCTTTCAGCGGAAGAGCGCAAGGACGTGATTGCGTCTTATCGCCAGCGCCTGACGTCAACGGACCCTCAGATCCAACTCGAGGCGGCCAAGCTGTGGAGCGTGTGGGAAGGGGAGACCGTCACCTTGTTGCCAAGCAGTGAGTCGGCTTCCTTTGGTGAGGATGACTTTGCGCTGGCCTTTGCCCGCATTGAAAACCACTATTTCACTCATCTGGGTTTCCTGGACAGCGACGATCAGCTGCTGCGTAACGTCCCGTTGATCCGCCATATTCCAGCAGTGATTATTCACGGCCGCTACGATATGGCCTGTCAGGTGCAAAACGCCTGGGATCTGGCGAAAGCGTGGCCAGAAGCCGAGTTGCATATCGTCGAGGGTGCGGGGCACTCCTTTGATGAGCCGGGCATCCTGCATCAGCTGATGTTGGCGACCGATAAGTTTGCCGGCAAATGACCAAAAGCCCGCCATAAAGGCGGGCTTTATTATTTGGATTTCGGTTCGTACGGCAGACGTGAATACTTGTGTGATTCAACACGGTAGTGCGCCACGCGTTCGCGGAAATAGTCACGCAGATGCGCTGGCTGCTCGCGTTCGACCATTTCCGGGATTACCGGCATGTTATAGCGTTCTTTGAACGCCACGCCAGACGCCGCGAGATCAACGTTCACCTTGTCCATCTCTTCTTTGGAAAGCTCTGCCAGATTGTAACCCACCGTATTCTCCTTACTTGTTACCGCATTGGATCAGCGCAGAAGGTAATGCACCGAGAGGCACTTGGCAAGCCCGAAGCGCAGAGGGGGATATCCGCAGATAATAACGTAGGATACGGAAGGTTATTTATTGCACCAATGGCAATGCAATCTATTTATTTTTTCAAATAAGAATGATTCGTTTTTTGATTAAATGTACGGATGTAAATAGTTATCATAATAATTTAAACATATAACAGAAAATAAATTAACACGTTGATTTTTAATCAATTTAAAATTAAATCCTTGATGATGTAAATCAAGTGTTTTTATTTTGTTTTTACCAAGGCATAATGCGGAAAAATTAAATTGATACCTGCAAAATAAAGGAATGATTATGCTGACGCCTGAAATGACCAAGAAGCTGAATGAGCAACTGAACCTGGAGTTCTACTCCGCGAACTTGTACCTGCAAATGAGCGCATGGTGCAGCGATAAAGGCTTTGAAGGCGCCGCTGCATTCCTTAAAGAACACTCTCAGGAAGAGATGCAGCACATGCAACGTCTGTTCGAATACCTGAGCGACACAGGCGCTTTGCCACTGCTGGGTACCATTGCTGCGCCGCCTGTTGAATTTGCATCCCTGGCTGATGTATTCCAACAAACTTACGAGCATGAGCAACTGATTACCCGCCAGATCAACGAGCTGGCGCACGCGGCAATGTCTGCGCATGATTACTCTACCTTTAACTTCCTGCAGTGGTATGTTGCTGAACAGCACGAAGAAGAGAAGCTGTTCAAATCCGTGCTGGATAAACTGGCGCTGGTGGGCAATAGCGGCAACGCACTGTTCTTCATCGATAAAGATTTGAAGAAAATGGGTGCAGCTGGCGAGAACGGTAACGGCCAGGTCTAAATATTGTTGTTAAAAACCGCGTCCCGGCCTGCCCGGTGCGCGGTTTTTTTATGCCCTGTAGTTGTCGTGGCTTTACAGCGATATGTGCTACTGGATCGCAAAATGCCAGTGTTCTGCTCGACTTGCTGAATGGCACTCGTTATCATTTGACGTGATACGCTACAGGGATGGTAGAGAGTTAAAACAGTGGGTTATCATAATCCTATACTTCTTCTGTTTACCCGTGGCGCAATCATCTGCGGTGGGTTGGGGCTGCTGATACATCGCCCATGCGGTTAGCCTTAACCCTTATTACCCTCGATTATTGCTTTAAGGGATATCACTGTGATCGGTAAAATTCGTTCTTCTTATCGCCTGCTTTCCACCATTTTTGTGCTGTTTGTTGGTTTGTCTTCACAGCAGGCTTTAGCACATGCTCATTTGAAAGTTGAAACACCGGCAGCCGATGCCAGCGTGAGTCCGGCACCGAAAGTGCTGACGCTGAACTTCTCTGAAGGTATTGAGCCTAGTTTTAGCGGCATTAAAATCACCGGGCCGAACAACGCTGAAGTGAAAACCGGTAAATTGCAGCTCGACGCGAACAACAATACCCAGGTTAACCTGCCTATCGAAGGTGAGCTGGCTGCCGGTAAATACAACGTTAATTGGCACGTAGTCTCGGTCGACGGTCATAAAACCAAAGGCCAGTACAGCTTCACCGTAAACTGATCCATGAGTCTGGCGACCCTGTTTGTCCTGTGTCGCTTTGTGCACTTTGCGGCGGTGATGCTGATGTTTGGCACCAGCCTATTCACCGCCTTATTGTCGCCGCAGCGCCTTTCCCCGTATCTCACCCGTGATGTGCGTCCCTTGTTGGTCTCTTGCACCTGGCTTGCCGGGCTTTCCGCCGTGGCATTATTGGCTATTCAAGCCGGGCAGATGGGGGACGGTTGGGCCGATACCTGGCACCTGGAGGTTTGGTGGGCGGTGCTGGGTACGACCTTCGGCGAAGTCTGGCGTTGGCACCTGGGCATTTCATTACTGGCACTGCTGAGCCTGTGGCTGGCAGAACCGCGTCGTACACAACTCTTGGCACTGCTTTCTACATTATTACTGGTTAGCATGGCGTTTATCGGCCACGCGGCAATGCATGAGGGAATACTCGGTGTCCTGCACCGTTTTAACCACGCATTGCACCTGCTGGCAGCCGGTTACTGGTTTGGCAGCCTGCTGCCGTTGTTGGTCTGCCTGCGTTATCTGGCCCAACCGCAGAGCCGCAGCGATGCTATCACCACGCTAATTCGTTTTTCACGTTGGGGTCACCTGGCGGTAGCGCTAGTGGTGTTAACCGGTGTGATTAACAGTTTGATTATTCTCGGCAGTTGGCCGTTGAACGTGGACTCTCCATACCAACGCCTGCTGTTGTTCAAAACCGCATTAGTGGCGCTGATGGTGATGGTCGCACTGGCTAACCGCTACGCCATCGTCCCTGCGATGAGCAGCATGCCACGGCTGGCACAGCGTGGGCTGGTACTCGCCTGTTGGACTGAGGTGGGGTTGGGGGCGGGTGTACTGCTGCTGGTAAGTTTATTTGCAACTTATGCGCCGGTGTAACATTCCGGCTTGCCGGATGCCCCCCAACTGCGGGAAAATTGAATCAAATAGCAACCTTAAGGCCATAACATGAAATCGGTATTACTTGGCATGACGCTGCTGGCAACCGCGACCGGTGCGCTGGCGGCAGACCAACTGGTTAACATCACCAAACTGGAATACGGTAAACAGTGGGCGTTCACCAAAGAAGAAGTGACGCTTCAATGCCGCAGTGGCGGCGCACTGTTCGTACTCAACAACAGCACACTGATGCAGTATCCGCTCAATGCTGCCGCAGAGGCGCAGGTGAAAGCAGGGCAGCAGCGTGCCCAGCCGCTGGATGTCATCCTGCTGGATGACGCCGCCAACCCCGGTAAGAAAATGAGTGTTGAGCCGTACCGTGAACGTGCCGAGAAGCTCTGCGCTAACTAATCGCTTATCCCACAATGGCTTAGTTTGAGACAACTCTGTGGTGAGAAATTGTGCGGAATTAATTTCTTCATGAAACTATCACCGAGCCTGTGCTGGCTGGCAAAAATAGCGCGGTAAGCTACTCTTAAAGTGCACGGCTGAACAAGCTTTGCACAAAATGCCAACTTTTAGCGCACGGCTCTCTCCCAAGAGCCATTTCCCTAGACCGAATATAGGAATCGTATTCGGTCTTTTTTTGTTTATCATTTTAAAACAGTAACTTACAAACAAAACAACCACTTATCACGCCTCCTATTCTACCGTATTACACCCTTTTTCTTCCTCTGTCGCCACTTTGCCGCCACTGCCCTTGAAGGTCTATGTCAGTGGATTGAGCGCTATTGCCTCCTCTAAATGGTCTGGCACGAAATGGGCGTAGCGCAGCGTTACCCTGATACCCGAGAGGCAAGCAGTGTGTGAGGTAGGCAAGGGGAGTGAGGCCGTGCGTGGGATGCATTAAGCCCTACTGACCGAAATAGGGCTTGCCGTTCTGGCAGAAACTTTCTGTATTATTGATGACTATCAGCGGGCAGACGCCCCGGCCTTAAAAGGATAGACGGCAAACAAGGCGGTCACCGCCTGCTGAATCTGGGCCTGGGTGGCAGGTTGTCCGTCGGAACTGAGCGTATTGCTGGCTGAACCGCGCCAAACCAGTTGTTTTTTCTTGCTGTCCACCAGATCAACCGTCAGCGTACCTTCGGTATAACTCCAGATGCTTTGATTATAACCCCCCCAGCCTGCATAACCTCTGCGGCCAACCGGCACGGGAGTATCGTTAACCTGCACTTTGTTTTCTTTCATTGTGCTGCTGTAGACCCATAAATCAGGGGTTGCGCTGGGTTGATAACCGCGCAGCTCCATCTGTTGTTTAATCGCGCTTTGAATGTATTTACCGGTCAAGGTTTGGTATTGCCCCGCGTTTTCGGTGGCAAAACCGTAGGTATGATATTGGGTGAAGTTAGCGCTGTGGTCGTAGTCACTGGTCACTTTAGGTTGACTGGCACAGCCCGACAAGAAAGCCACCGAGCTCGCGATGAAAACATAAGAAAGTAAACGCATAGAAAACCCCTTTGGGATTATTGATTTCATAACGTTAGACGCAGAAGCTGCGGTTGGCAAATGGCGAACTGACGTCATTTTTGCTGCGGCACAAGGCAAAAAGAGAGCAGGTTCACTATTGCTAATTTGTTCCGCTACAGTCAGTGGACATACACAACCTATTCGCAATTCGGAACACGCTGATGGCGTTGGTAGCAGTCGTTTTGCTATTATCGCCGCACCTAAAGACTTAATGGTGTAGTACATTGAAAATCAAAGCGTTGTTATTGGTTGCCCTGGCCGGTTTGGCTGGCTGCAGCCAGGAGGGAGCGACAGTGAACCAACCCGTGAAGAAAGACGGAAACCATACGGAAGTGTTGCTGGTTAACAGCGCGCTGGTCAATTGTACGGGCGTTGCCCCAATGAAGTGCATGCAAGTGCGGCATTCCGCACAAGAGCCGTGGGGCTTGTTCTATACCGGGATTGACGGTTTTACTTTTGAACCTGGCTACAACTATCGCCTAAAAGTGCAGGTGACGGAGGTGGAAAACCCGCCTGCTGATGCCTCTTCACTGCGTTATACGCTGCTCGAACAGTTGGAAAAGAACAAAGTCTGATTGGTTTTTAATGGGCCGGGCGCGCAATTGCCTGGCCTTGAGGCCCACCCTTAATTCCTTGCGCTTATCCCCATTTTCCTGTCACATGGGCAAGATTTTCACCGCTGCAACTGGTCTGTTCACTGTACTTGTTGCGATTCTGTCATGCGCCCAGCTTAAGTATATTGAGAAAATCAGGTATATTGTCCTTCGGTTTTTAGCTACCAAGAAAAAATTACTATGATTATCAAACCTAAAATTCGTGGTTTTATCTGCACTACCGCTCATCCGGCAGGTTGTGAAGCCAATGTCCGTGAGCAAATCGCCTACGTTAAATCACGTGGCGAACTGAAAAACGGGCCGAAAAAAGTGCTGGTGATCGGTGCTTCCACCGGTTACGGCTTGGCGTCACGTATCAATGCCGCATTCGGCAGCGGTGCGGCCACCATCGGCGTATTTTTTGAAAAGCCAGGCAGTGAAGGTAAAACCGGTTCTGCCGGTTGGTACAACTCTGCTGGTTTTGACAAGGCAGCTAAAGAAGAAGGCCTGTACGCGAAGAGCGTTAACGGCGATGCGTTCTCCAATGAATGCCGCCAAACGGTTATCGATCTGATCAAACAGGATCTGGGCCAGATTGATATGGTGGTTTACTCGCTGGCTTCGCCGGTGCGTAAAATGCCAGAAACCGGTGAAGTGGTGCGCTCTGCGCTGAAACCTATCGGCGAACCGTACAAATCTGTAGCACTGGATACCAACAAAGACGTGCTGGTTGAAGCCGTGGTTGAACCGGCCAACGAGCAAGAAATTGCTGATACCGTCAAAGTGATGGGCGGTCAGGACTGGCAGCTGTGGATGGACGCACTGGAAGACGCCGGCGTGCTGGCAGACAACGTGCAGGCAGTGGCTTACTCCTACATTGGTACTGACCTGACCTGGCCAATCTACTGGCACGGTACCCTGGGTAAAGCAAAAGAAGATCTGGATCGCGCAGCTCAGGCTATCGATCAGAAACTGAAAGCCAAAGGCGGCGCGGCTTACGTTGCCGTATTGAAGTCAGTGGTGACTCAGGCTTCTTCCGCTATCCCGGTAATGCCGCTGTATATCTCTATTGTGTTCAAAATCATGAAGGCACAAGGGATCCACGAAGGTTGCATCGAGCAGATCCAGCGCCTGTTCGCCACCAAGCTGTACAGTGGCACGGCTCCGGATACCGATGAGCAGCACCGTCTACGTCTGGACGACTGGGAACTGCGCGACGACGTGCAGAACACCTGCCGTGAAATCTGGGCACAGATCAACGACAGCAACATCAATGAACTGACCGATTACCTGGGTTATAAGGCTGAGTTCCTGCGCCTGTTCGGTTTTGGTCTGCAAGGCGTTGATTACGACGCTGACCTGAGCGGTGAAGTTAAGTTTGATGTGGTTGAGTTAGTCTAAGCCTGTCGAGCATTGAGAAAAGGCCGGGAGATTTCCCGGCTTTTTTATTTGTAAACCTTGAGGGGTATTTGGCGGTGGATGAGTGTGATCTGTGGCGTTCGTGCGGCAGATTTCATCGGTTGTTCTGTTTATTTTCAGTTTTAACGCTTTCCCACAGTATTTATAATCAATGCGGATCGGCCTCGTTCCAGCACGGCTGAATTAGCGTTAATAAACTAAAAAAAGTGATTTTCTATTTACTGTCACTGACGGTTGCGTCTATTTTAAAGGAGAACATATGATATTACGCCAATGGATCCCTGGGCTATTAATCACCTTGAGCGGTTGCAGTGCTATTGAGCCTGGTATATCTCATACCGGTTGGGAGCAGCCTTCACCGGCGACACGGGAACAAAAGCAGCGCATCAGCGCCGGTGAGCCAGCCAGCACGGTATTAAACCAAGGGCAGCCGAGTATTGGTGGAACGATAGACTGGTCAGCATTATGGGATCGTTAAGCAGCTAAATATATTTTATCTACCGATTATGCTCCTCAGTATCTTCTATTTCATTAAGGTTTAGTGTTTATCGCGTAATCTATTTTTTGACAGTGGGTTATTTAATTATCAAGGGAATTCTCATGGATGAAATGAGAATACGCCTCCCCATAGGCATAAATGGAGTTTAATATTTTGAAATTGTCTTCTGTGATGACGGCGGCATTAACGCTGCTGGCGTCTTCCTGTTGTTATTCGTTTGTCGACAGGCGCCCACCAGCTTTACCCTCAGGAGAAAGTGGCGTTACCGTTGATTATCGGCAGCGGCTAAATCGAGTGATGCGACATGTGTGGCATGTAGAGCAAATACGCATGGAACAGGCGCAGCTTGCCATTTTGCGCGCTCAGCGAAAAGCGTTGGAGGCAACTCCTTCGCAGCGGGAGTGCGTAACCGCCTCGCTCGCAGAGCATCACGCGCTGGCAGATGTGTCGTCACCTGCACAACCCGATTAAATCTTAGGAATGCATCAATGAAACGGATTTTTCTTGCCTGCGTAGTGCAATGCTGTTCTTTCTCCGCACTGGCGTTGGTTGATTTGCAGTATCACGGCGAACAACCGTCGGATAATAAAATCTCTGAGAGTTATCAGCAAAAGCGCAGTGTGCTTAAGCACAAAATATGGAGTGCCGAGGCTGTGGCGCAGGCCAATGACGAGGCGATTGCGAAGGAACAAGCGCGAGCAATTGCGGAACATGCGAGCCGGCAGCAGCATAACACCCACTATGGTGAATACCGTTGTGGCAAAAACAAACAGCAGCATAGCAAACGTTGCTACCTGCCGGGCGGTGGGATGAGTTTCCCCGGTTTTAAAGGGTATCGCTAAAGCCTGCTGCGGGGGCTGTGCCAGTTGGCGCGGCCAACGGCCCATTACTCCCCGGCCTTTGCCGGGGATATTGTTAGCGGCAGTACTCTTTCAACATGGCAATCGCGTCTGGCTTTAACTGGTAAAGATAAACCGGCCTGCCGGTGGTGCCATAGAGGATCCGGGTGCCGAGAATGCCGCTCTCCGCCAAATAAATCAGGTATTTTCGACAGGACACCCGCGAGATGCCGATGGCGTTAGCCAGGTTATCGGTAGAAAACTCCCCGTCGTGCTGCTGTTCAATCCATTCGCATACCGTACTCAGCGTGATGCTGGTTAATCCCTTCGGCAGTTTTTTGCTTTCGCCGCTGTTGGGCTGACGGCGCAACAAACTGTCGACATCCCCTTGTGAGAATTCGCGCTGTGCCAGGATCTGCGACTGCTGTTGGTAGTTGCTCAGCGCCTCTTTGAAACGACCAAACTGGAAGGGCTTAATCAGATAATCCACCACGCCGTAGTGCAAGGCGCGTTGTACGGTGTCCACGTCGCTGGCGGAGGAAATGATGATGACGTCGGTTTTCTCACCCAGTTCGCGCAGGCCGGGCAACAGGTCCAGTCCATTCTCTTGCTGCATATAAATATCTAACAGCACCAGATCGATACTGACATCGGGGGCGGCCAATAGCGCACGCGCTTGCGCTAGCGTAGCGACCGTCGCCTGGCAGTGAAAGCCGCTGACCTGGCTCAGGTAGTATTTGTTCAGCTCCGCCACCATCGGGTCGTCGTCAATAATCAATACGTTAATCATGGTTCAGCCCTTGGCTTGATAGGGAATATGTACAAAAAATTGGGTCAATTCACCCGGTTCAGATTCGAAATCAATGCTGCCGCCCAGTTTCTCCAGGCTGCTGCGAATCAGCGCCAGACCGATGCCGCGCCCGGGTCCTTTGGTGGATACGCCTTGTTCAAAAATGCGTTCGCCGAGTGCAGGATCGATACCGGGGCCGTCGTCACTGACGATACAGTGTAAGTGATTATCATTGTGATGAAAGCTTAGGTTGATCTCATGCCCTTCAACGCCATCGATAGCGTCAATGGCATTTTCAATCAGGTTACCCAGTACGCTGATCAGCACGTGGGTCGTTTCCGCATCGTCGGTTTCGGGCAGCAGGCTGGCTTCATCAATGGTCAACTCAATACCGGCTTCATGGGCACGGCTGATCTTGCCAATAAAGAAGCCTGCCACTTCCGGCGACTGGATTTTCCGCAACAACGCGCCGATCTCTTCCTGATAATTACTGGCGGTGTTGATGATGTAGTTTTCCAGTTGCTGATAGGCCTTCATATGCAACATACCGAGGATCACATGCAGTTTGTTCATAAATTCATGAGATTGCACGCGCAACGCATCGGCGTAGTGCGCCATGCCACTCAGGCGTTGCACCAATTGGCTGATCTCGGTTTTATCGCGGAAGGTGGCGATGGCGCCAATCACCTGGCCTTTAACGATCACCGGCACGGTGTTGGTTAACAGTTCACTGCCGTTAAAGTTGATCTGTTGGTCACGCAGCGGTTTGCCACTGGCCAAAACTTCCGCCAGATGCAGTTGAGCAGGCCAATACCGGCTGGCGGATTCCAGCAACAGGTTCTCGAATGGCCCGCTTTGGCGCAGAAGGCGCTTGGCTTCGTCATTAACAATGGTGATGCGTGACTGGTTATCGACCGCGATGACGCCTTCTTTAATCGATTGCAGCATGGCGTTGCGTTGTTCGAACAGGTTAGAGATTTCGTAAGGTTCAAAACCGAGCATGATGCGCTTCAGCGCCTTCACCAAAAAGAAGGTGCCGAGTGTGCCGACCAGCGCGGCGAAGGCGATGGTCCAGTAGATTATCCAGCGGCTTTCGCCCACCACTCGGTGTACGGTGTCGAGCGCAATGCCGAGCGCCACCACGCCAATCTGCCGCCGTTCGCTGTCATAGACGGGGGCGAACACGCGCAGTGAGGGGGCTAATGCTCCGCGGCTGATAGCGCTGTTGGTTTTGCCTTGCAATGCAGGTTCCAAATCGGTCCCGATAAAATGTTGACCGATCAGCCAAGGTTTGGGGTGCGAATAGCGGATGCCTTTCATATCGACCACCACCACAAACAGCAATTCGTTTTGCTGGCGCACTTGCTCGGCAAAACGCTGGATTGCGCCGCTGTGGTCCTCGTGTAACAGGCCATCAATGACGTTGCTGGACAGCGCCAGGGTTTCGGCGATTGCCATTGCCTTCTGGCGTTGCTGATCCTGCCCCTCGTGATTCATCTGCACAAAAAAAAGCGCATACACCACCAGCAATACCGAAGCGATGATGGCAGACACCATCAACGTGAGAGTAGTACTGAGCTTCAACGGTACCCGTTGTTTTGGCATAGCGGTTCTCCGAATGGGTATATCAGGATAATAGCGAGGAATGACGTGCAGGGCAGCGACCGGCAGCAGGTTATAACATGCTGCCGCCGGGTGAGGGATTATTTTAATTACAAAAGCCGGGTATCAGGGCTGATGATAGATTTCCAGTGCCTGTTGGCCGCTGGCACCCTGATGGATGATTGCCATAAGTGCGCTCACCACGTTGGACGGGTTGCTGTGCTGATACACATTGCGGCCGTAAACCATACCGGATGCGCCCTGTGCCATTAACGCGGCGGATTTCTCCAGCACCGCGCCCAGTTCGCCTTTACCGCCGCCGCGCACTAATGTCGGGCAGCGTGCCGCCTCAACGATACGATGGAAATCCTCCACCTGGTCAGTGGGATCGGCCTTGATGATGTCGGCGCCCAGTTCGCGTGCCAGGCGCACCAGCGGAACCATTTTTTCTACGTCGCCCAACGAGCCATAAGCCGAACCCTGACCAGCGGGGGCCATCACCAGGGGTTCGATCATCAATGGCATAGCATAGCGTTCACAGGCATGACGCAGGCGACCAATATTGTCTACGCACTGGCGGAAAATGCCGGGTTCATCGGGGATGAGGTACAGGTTAACCACCACGGCAGCGGCATCCATTTGCAATGCCGCAAGGATGGGCGCCTCGGGGTTATGCAATACCGCCCACATTTCACGGTGGCGTGCGGCGTTATAAGCGTTACCCACGTCGGTACGCATCACCAGCGCCGGTTTATCACGTTGCGCAGACCGTTGCAGCAAATCCGCTTGGCCATAGTTGACCTGAATGGCGTCTGGCCGGGCAACAATCAGGCTGTCCATCACGCGTTCGATATCTTCCAGACCGATTAAAAAATCGGGCTCATTGGCGATGCCATGGTCAATCGCCACGTCCAGGCACTTGCCGTTATTAAACAGCCGGTTCATCCGTACCTTACTGCTGAGCTGCATGTCAGATCCTCCTGAAAATACTGTCCATTCAGTATTGTCGAGTAACGCGGGGGATGAAACAGCGGATCCACAAACTGCGCGCTTGCTCGCATATTTTCGAAGAAATCGCGCCGCCATTTTTCATCGCTGTGGGGCTTCTGCGTAGCCTAACGCACTAAAGGAACGATCGCGCTTATGGCTTTTACGTCATTTGTTAGATCCGTGTCATGTTTTTGTTACTTGGTTATTCCAAAACGCATGTTTCGCTTGTTTGGGTTAAAAAGTTTCAATAATCTCAATTATGAAATAAACATTTGATTGCGAGGTGGGAAGATAAACTCCCCTTAAGAGTGTTTGTTTTAACGTATTGTTTCTAATCTATTTTGAGACGTAGATCAAAATTTTACGCACCGCTTGGATACGGCGAAAATGCGATAAATCTGCCGTATCAAAGGGATAACATCGACCGGATTGTTGTTTGAATGTAAAAAATATTTTTCATTAGCTGTCAAATCAACAGGCCTCTTCACTCTAACAATTAAAGGGTACAGAACATGAAGCTGAAGAAACTGATCGTCACCTCGGTATTGATGTGCATGTTGCCGGCCACCGTATTGGCTAAAGACATCAAAATCGGCGTTTCAATGGCTTATTTCGATGACAATTTCCTCACCATCCTACGCCAGTCAATGCAGAACAAAATGAAACAGGACGGCAATGTCAGCGGTCAGTTTGAAGATGCTAAAGGGGACATTGCCCAGCAGATCCAACAGATCGAGAACTTTGTCAGCCAAGGCGTCGACGCCATCATTCTCAACCCGGTCGATACCCAGGGCGTGAAGCCGATGATCAAACTGGCGGAAAAAGCCAAGATCCCGTTGGTGTTTGTTAACCGCCGTCCGGAAGTCACGCTGCCGGCAGGCATGGCCTACGTCGGTTCAGACTCCAAACTGGCCGGCAAGCTGCAGATGGAAGAGTTGGCCAAGCTGATGAACGGCAAGGGCAATGTGATGATCCTGATGGGTGAACTTTCCAATGAGGCGACCCGTGACCGCACCCGTGGCGTGGAAGAAGTGGCGGCCAAGTACCCCGGCATCAAAATCCTCGACAAGCAAACGGCTAAGTGGGGCCGTAAAGAAGCCGTCGACATCACCACCGACTGGGCGCTGACCGGTCAGAAAATTGACGCTATTGCCTCCAACAATGACGAAATGGCGATTGGTGCGATCCTCGCGCTGAAGCAGGCGAAGAAGAGCGGCGTGTTGGTGGCCGGCGTTGACGGTACACCGGACGCGCTGGAATTCATCAAGAAGGGCGATCTGGCGCTGAGCGTATTCCAGGACGCCAAAGGGCAGGGTGAAGGTGCGGTGCAAACGGCCATTCAGCTGGTGAAAGGCGAGAAAGTGGAAAGCAACGTACTGATCCCGTATCAGCTGATTACCAAGGCCAATTATCAAGAATTTGCCGACAAGAACAGAAAGTAAGCGTTAAGACAGCGCGGTTATACCTGATGAATTTCAAGCTGCAACTGGGGTAAGGAAAAGCAGGCAACAACACTGCAGCTTGAAGGCGATGGGTATATATCCTTTGCCGTATTTACCCGGCAAACGGCGGTAAATACGGCAGGGATGCATTGACGAACGGCGGAGGTTATTTGTATGTATCCTTATGTTCTTGAGGCTGAAGGCATCAGTAAGCAGTTTCCCGGCGTGAAGGCGCTGGATAAAGTCTCAATTAAAATCAAACCAGGCAGCGTACACGCGTTAATGGGCGAAAACGGCGCGGGTAAGTCCACGCTGATGAAATGCTTAATCGGCATTTATCACCCTGATGAAGGCACGATAAAAATAAAAGGCCAGCCTGTGACTTTCAGCGATACGCTGCAGGCACTGCATTCGGGTATTTCCATGATTCACCAGGAACTCAACCTGGTGCCTTATATGACGGTGGCAGAAAACATCTGGTTGGGGCGCGAACCGGCAAAGCTTGGGTTTGTGAATCATGACCAACTGAACAAGAAAACCCGCGAGTTGTTGGCCCGACTGAACATCAAGCTCAAGCCGGAAATGCTGGTGGGTGAATTGAGCATTGCTAACCAGCAAATGGTCGAGATCGCCAAGGCCGTTTCCTACAACGCGGATGTGCTGATCATGGACGAACCTACGTCGGCGCTGACCGAGGGCGAGGTCGTACACCTGTTTGCCATCATTCGCGAACTGCGCGAGCAGGGCAAAGGCATCATTTATATCAGCCACAAGATGGACGAGATTTTTGCCATCACCGATGAGGTGAGCATTTTCCGCGACGGTACGTTTATCGCCTGCGATAAAACCGAAAACCTGACTAAACAGTCGCTGATCACCATGATGGTTGGGCGCGAACTGACCCAGATGTTCCCCAAATTTAACAACAATATCGGCGAGGAAGTGCTGCGGGTCGAAGGGCTGCGTCGTGCCAACTGGTTCCATGATATTTCGTTCAGCGTTAAACGCGGCGAGATCCTCGGTGTTGCCGGGTTGGTGGGGGCCGGTCGTAGTGAGGTCATGGAAAGCCTGTTCGGTATGCACCCGGCGGACGGCGGCAGCATCTTTATTGAAGGCAAGGCCACCAAGGTGGATTCCCCGTCCCGCGCCATTGAGCTCGGGTTAGCGTTTCTCACCGAAGACCGCAAGAAATCAGGGCTGTTTCTGGTGCTGTCGGTGGTCGAGAACATGAGTATCGTCAACCTGTCGGAATACATTGGCAAAAATGGGTTTGTCAGCCATGTGCAGATGGCCAAAGACTGTATGGAGCAGATCAAAAAGCTCAATATCAAAACCCCGACCATGGACCAAATCATCAATAACCTGAGCGGCGGCAATCAGCAGAAAGTGTTAATTGCCCGTTGGCTGCTGGCACAACCGAAAATCTTGATCCTCGATGAACCTACGCGCGGCATTGATGTGGGCGCGAAGGCAGAAATCTACCGTTTGATCAGTGAGCTGGCGAACCGTGGCGTCGCCATTATTTTGGTGTCATCTGAATTACCGGAAATTCTCGGCATGAGCGATCGGGTGATGGTAATGCACGGTGGCCGTATTACCGGCATTTTGGATAAAGACGACGCGGATCAGGAAAAAATCCTGGCGCTGGCCTCTGAATAACGCAAAGGTGAACCACCATGAGTAATGTAAAAGTCGAGAAACCGCTTGCGGGTAAAGCGCCGCTGTTCTCTGGCCTGAGTGGCAAAATGCCGAAAGACACCGGTATCTTTATCGTGATGATCGGTATTGCGTTGGTGTTTGAAATTCTCGGTTGGTACATCCGTGACCAATCATTTCTGATGAACCCTAACCGCCTGCTGTTGATTGTGTTACAGGTGGCAATTATCGGTATTATCGCCGTGGGGGTGACTCAGGTCATTATCACTACCGGTATCGATCTCTCTTCCGGTTCGTTGATTGCCTTGACCGCCGTGGTCGCGGCCAGCCTGGCGCAAACGTCCGACAGTATCTCACCGATGTATCCGGCACTGCTTGATCTGCCCGCTGCAATCCCGATTGGTGCGGGGATCGGCGTGGGTATTCTTTGTGGCTTTATCAACGGATTCCTGATTACCCGCACCGGTATCCCGCCGTTTATTGCCACCTTGGGCATGATGGTGTCGGCACGTGGTCTGGCGCAGTACTACACCCAGGGTAACCCGGTCAGCTTCCTGTCAGACGGGTTTACGTCCATCGGCCAAGGTGCGATGCCGGTGATTATCTTCCTGGTGATAGCCGTGATCTTCCATATCGCCTTGAAACACACCCGTTACGGTAAATACATTTACGCCATTGGCGGCAACATGACATCCGCCAGAGTGTCCGGTATTAACGTCAATAAATACCTGGTGATGGTCTATACCATTGCCGGGGGGTTAGCGGGCCTGGCGGGCGTGGTCTTGGCGGCACGCGTCAGCAGCGGCCAGTCGAGCATGGGCATGTCTTACGAGCTGGACGCTATCGCCGCAGCGGTGATTGGCGGCAGTAGCCTGATGGGGGGCGTCGGGCGTATTACCGGCACACTGATCGGCGCGGTCATTCTTGGGCTGATTAAAAGTGGTTTCACCTTTGTCGGCGTGGACTCCTATATTCAGGACATTATCAAAGGCGTGATTATCGTCGCTGCAGTTTCTATCGACATGCGGCGCAACCGCAAAAAACACTGATTGCCGTAAATCCCCGCCGGAGCAATTTGCCCGGCGGTTTTTTTTTACCTCAGGGGAATCGCCATGAAATACGTAAAAAGAATCGTGTTGGTCGCTGCGCTCAGTTGTTCCACGTCGGTGTTGGCGGAAACCATTGGTGTATCGATGGCCTATTTTGACCAAAACTTTCTGACCATCATTCGCCATTCGATCGACAAAGAAGCCAAGGTACGCGGTATCAACGTGCAATTTGAAGATGCACGTGGCGACGTCGGCCGCCAAACCGATCAGGTGCAGAACTTTATTAGCGCCGGGGTGGACGCGATTATTGTCGATCCCGTTAACTCAGCAGGCACGCCTGCTATCACCAAAATGGTGACTAAAGCCGGTATACCGCTGGTGTATGTGAACCGCACGCCGGGTGACGATAAACTGCCGTCTGGCGTGATGTTTGTTGGCTCCGACGAGAAGCAGTCCGGTACATTGCAGATGGAGGAGCTGGCGCGGTTGGCAAACTATCAGGGTAACGTCGCCGTGATGATCGGCAACCTGACCGACGCCGGTGCGCTGCAACGTACCAAGGATGTGGAGGAGGTGGTGGCGAAGTACCCGAAAATGAAAGTCGTGCAAAAGCAGAGCGCCAACTACTCGCGCAGTGAGGGTATGGATCTGATGCTCAATTGGATCACCAACGGTGAGCCTATCGATATTATCGCGGCCAATAACGACGAGATGGCGATTGGCGCGATCATGGCGTTACAACAGGCGGGCAAAAAGGACAGTAAGGTGTTGATTGGCGGCATAGATGCGACGCCAGACGGCTTGAAAGCGTTGTCTTCCGGCAAGATGCAGGTAACGGTATTTCAGGATGCTGTCGGCCAAGGCAAGGCCTCGGTTGACGTGGCACAGCGCATGATTAAAGGTGAAAAGCTCGATCCTTACTATTGGATCCCGTTCGAGCTGGTGACCCCAGCCAATATGCAGAAATACGTGGCGAAGTAACCGCGGTTTTACAACGCTGAAAGGGCGCTGCATGCAGCGCTTTTTTCGCGTCAATTGTATGTCCGCTTACAGCGAGCATCACATAACCTATTCCCCCACAATGTGGTCTCCTGACTTGATGAGGATGATAAATGAACACATTGGGCGGTAAGGTAGCGATTATCAGTGGTGCCAGTTCGGGCATCGGTAGGGCCGCAGCGTTGCTTTTTGCCCGGATGGGCGCCTCGGTGGTATTGGGGGCTCGGCGCGAGCAGCAGCTTGAACAGCTGGCGATGGACATTCGGTACGAGGGCGGCCTGGCCGAGTGGGTGGCAGGGGATGTCAGGGATGAAGCCTTTGCTAAAGCCTTGGTCGATACAGCGGTCGGCACGTTTGGTGGTTTGGACATTGCCTTTAACAACGCCGGTACGCTGGGGCCATTGCGCCCATCATTGGCGTTAAATGCGGATGAGTGGCACGAGGTGATCGAAACCAATTTGTCCAGCGCCTACTATGGCGCCCAATATCAAATCCCCGCCATGCTGGCCCGCGGGGCAGGGTCGGTGATCTTCACTTCCACCTTTGTCGGCCATACTGCGGCCTTCCCTGGTACTGCTGCTTATGCCGCCAGCAAGTCGGGCCTGATTGGTTTGACGCAGGCTCTGGCGGTGGAGTTTGGTGGCCTGGGGATCCGGGTTAATGCATTGCTGCCCGGCGGCACAGATACCGACATGGGGAGACAAATGAGCAATACCCCCGAGGCATTGAGGCAAGTGGCTAACCTACATGCGCTTAAACGGTTGGCCACTCCCGAAGAGATCGCCAGGTCGGCGCTTTATCTGGCCTCTGACGCGTCGTCATTCGTCACCGGTACCGCCATGCTGGTCGATGGCGGCGTATCTATACATCGCGGGCTTGGTGGGTGAAAAGCGAACAAAAATAGGGGGAAAAATCCCCCATGATGGTCACCATGGGGGGAGGTGCAGATTACCAGCCTTTAACCGCGTCGCCTTTGTAGATGTCGACAGCGCTGGCGGCAACTTCATCGGTCTGGTAGGCCTTGACCAGATTTTTCACGTTTTCATTGTTCTGATTATCCACCCGGCTGGCGAAGATATTGACGTAAGGCGAGTTCTTATCTTCGACAAACAACCCGTCTTTGGCCGGTGACAGGCCGATCTGGCTGGAGTAGTTGGTGTTGATAATCGCCAGCGCAATCTGTTTGTCATCCAATGCCCGCGGCAATTGCGGCGCTTCGATCTCGACGATGTTCAGTTTCTTCGGGTTGCTGACGATATCCAGCGCGGTTGGCAGTAGCCCAACGCCGTCTTTCAGCACGATCAGCCCCTGTTTTTGTAACAGGAGGAGCGATCGCCCAAGGTTAGTCGGGTCATTCGGCACGGCGACTTGAGCGCCGTCTGGCAGTTGGCTGATAGCGGTGATTTTTTTCGAGTAACCGGCAATGGGGAAAACAAAGGTATTCCCCACTGCGACCAGTTTGTAGCCGCGCTCCTGGCTCTGCTTTTCCAGATAAGGTTTATGTTGGAAGGCGTTGATATCAAGATCGCCATTATTCAGCGCTTCGTTGGGCAGCACGTAATCATTGAATGTCACCACTTCTACATCCAGATCGTACTTCTGCTTGGCAACTTTTTGCACCACCGCCCACAGTGACTGATCGATACCTGCACTGATGCCGACTTTGATATGGTGATCGTCTTGTGCCGTCGGCCCACAAGCAGTCAGCAGGAGGGTGCTGGCTATTGCCAGCGCCGCGGTGAGTTTTTTCAGAGTCAATGTCATTTCCCAGAGTCCTTGTCAAAATAGCCTGCTGGTTATCGCAGGCTCAATAGTGGCTGTGACTCTAGATAATCACCTGGCTAAAATAAAATACTGATTCACTATGATTAATAGCGATTTGCTATGAGCGCATCAGGCTGTGTCAAACTTGCGCAACCCGCCTGGGTTCTGTGTCGATATCCTGTTTGTGCCCTTGGTAGTCAGTTTATTTTGACGCAGGTTCCACCGGCTCATTATGATGATGGAAAGCCCTCCTGGGGCGCAAATAGCCAAAGGAAAATAAAAATGCAATTTAACATGTGGCGCAAGGCGCTGCTGCCATTGGTGGTTTTGACTTGCGTATCAGCGATTCAGGTTCAGGCGGCGGAAACCGTGGCAGAACCGATCCCTAAAACGTTGTTGGGCAACTGGCACGTCAGCAAGATCTTGCCGACGCAAACGGTGGGGTGTTGGGACGAACAACAGGCGAAAAGCCTGATTGGCGGCAAAATCAGCTATAAGACCGATGGCTTCAATTGGAATGGCACCGCGCTGAAAAGTGATGGTGCTACCGTCAGCACGGTAGAGGCGCAGGAGTTTGTCGAGGACAACTCCGGCAGCAGTTCTTATATCGACTTCCCAATGCTGGGGATCAGTACACCTGCGGTTGAGCGGGTCGTTATCCAGCATGCGGATACTGCGATCAAAGGCATCACCGATCAGGGCACTGACGGTGTCCCGGGGGAGAATGTGCTGGTGAAAGACGCCAACACGTTGATCTTGTCGGTATGCAATGTGTGGTTTGAGGCACAACGCGTACGCTGAGCCTGCCTGGCCCCGGTAAAGGGGCCATTCCACCGCAATATCCTCGCTCATCCCACAGGGTTCTGAACTAAAATTATCCATAACGGGGCAACATAAGTGTTGCCGCGCAAGTTGGGGGTCTCTATGAATCAATGACAGGAGGCGCTATGTGTTACCAACATATTGTGATTGCCACCGACCTGAGTGATGACGGCAAACGGCTGGTGGAAAAAGGCGCGAGGCTGGCCGACGCGTTGCAGGCAAAACTTTCTCTGATCTACGTCGATGTTCATTATGATACCTATCACGCGGCGATTGGCTTTTCAGAGAGAAATTACGATGGGGTGTCTTTTGAAGACAAGATCAAAAAAGAGATGGAGCCACTGACCCAAAACGTGAACTACCCCATTAACGAGGTGATTATTGGGCGCGGTGATTTCATTGAAGAATTGAAGAATGCCATCGTGGATAAAAACATCGATCTGGTGATCTTCGGCCATCATCACGACCTGTGGAACAAGCTCTTTTCCTCCACCCAGCATGCCATCAACCAGTTGAACCTTGACGTACTGGTGATCCCGATTAAGTCATAGTCTTCATACCCTGCCAGTCGCCTGTTCTGGCAGGGAAACGGTGGGTTTACTGAGTGAAAAAGTCGTTATACAGCATATAGAGGTGTGCCGCGCTCCAGGAGAAATTCGGTGCACCCTGTTGCATACCCGTCAGCGGATTATAGTTTTCGCGGATGGGGCCGTCAGTGACCAGTCCGTCCGCGTGGTTGAAGAAGGCCTGCGCCATGGTAACGGCATCTGAGCGATAACCATAGCTTTCCATCCCTTTAAGTCCGAAGTACAGCTGATCTACCCATACCCGTCCACGCCAGTAAATATCCGCACCAAACGCTGGGTTGGTCAGTGCTGCAGTGCCGAGTGGGACGTAAGTGTTGAACTCTCCGGGATCCTTCATGACTTTCACTACGGCATCGGCATGCTGCTGGCTGGCGGCGCCATTAAACAGTGGGGACCAACCTTCTGGCCCTTTGCCACGTTCGACGATGGGTTTACCGGCACAGCCATTGGGCAGCGGTTTTTCTCCGATACGTATGTCGTAAAAGAAACCGCTGGTTTTATCGAACATGCAGGTATTGATGTAATCGGCCAGTTTCTCGGCCTTGCCGCGGAAGGCGGTGGCATCGGTACTGAGGCCCAAAATATCAGCCATCTTGGCTAGATACTTATTGTCGCTGTACATGTAGCTGGCTTGATCTACCGATTCTTGCAGTAATGAATAACCGAGCAGAGTACCGTCCGTGGTACGGTTCTCAGCAAACTTTACTTGCCAGTCCTGCCGTTTGCCACCGTTTGCCAGATAGCGGGCCAGTTGGTCTGGATCGATAAAGCCAAAAGCAGCGGCGTCGTCACGGCCCGATTCCCACGAGGCGGCGATCTGGGCCGGAATGTCGATACTCTCATAGCGACCGGAACGCACGACCCGATCATATTTATTCAGACCAGCCAGAGTTTCTTCATGTTGTCCGCGTTTTACCGTGAACAGCATTCGGCCATCCGGCGTATTGTGGGCTTTATCCCGCGTAGCGCCGTATTCTGGTACGCCATTACCGTTATGATCTCGGTTATGCAGCCACCAGTCGTGGTAAGCGACCAGTTTGGGATACATTTCAGCCAACCATTGCTTATCGCCGGTGGTATTATATACCTCCATGACCGCCCATGCCGCCAGGCTGGGTTTAGTATTGCGTTCATTCCAGTTGCTGCCGTCACCCCCGCGTTCCGGGCTGGGGTTGTAGGCGATCAGATCAGGGATAAAGCCGGCATCCCAAGGTCGTAGCGGGTCGTCTGGCTGGATCTGGAAGGCAAACACTGCTCGGATATTATCCTTTGCCACGTTGGGATTAAAATGTGCCATGGCGTAAGCCTGTTTCCAGGTATCCCAAGGCCAGGTTTGATTTCCCGAAAACCAACGCCCGGTCACTGAGGGGGTCACCGAATCAAACTTCATTGCTCCGGCCGCGCCGCGCCAATTGCCGTTTAACGTTTCGATCGCTTTAACCGCTACGCGTTCTTGTGCCTGCGTAGCGTGTGGATTCGACAAACCTTTGCTGAGGTAGTTTTCCCAACGCTGCGCGGAAGCCACCATATACTGCTGTGGGTTGGTGAGAATAGCGGCAATATTACCTTGTTCTTGTTGCACTTCGGCGGCGGTGAGAAGGTGAGAGTAAGTGGTATACAGCGTGGTGGATCCTGCAATTTTAGCGTTAGACGTGAACTGATGGCCATTCACTGTCGTTTGTTGTGGCAGCGATTTATGGATTTGGTACTCGGACTCGCCGGATGTCATCAGTTGCGAAGCCGCCCGCACCTTACCAAAAGTGACTCGCAGACCGTCAGCTGTCGGCAAAATATGCCGTGTATAACCCGGGAAGGCTTGCTCTATGGTTTGTGGAGATTGTGGTTTCTGCTCTTTGGCGTAATAGTTTTCCAGCAGTGCGCCATCCCACACCAGCTCAAGTGGCGTATCGGTGATGATTTGCGTTTCAAGCAGTGAGGTGCGTGCCGTCGCAAAACGCAGTGTTAGGGTCACTTTGATGCCGGGGGCGCTGAGCTGTTGAATAAGCGCGCCGGGGATGCTGTAGGCCGTCATACTTAATGCTATTTTTTCACCGTTTTTATACAGGCTCAACCGATCGAAATTGTTGGCCATGAAATTAATATATTCTTCGGTGAGCAGTGCCGGGCCGGGGAAACCGCCAGCCCCTTCAGGGCCGTTTGGCAGTAAATGACCGTGCCAGGCACCGAGATCAAAGAAGGGATTAAAGCGTTGGTGCTCGTCAAAATCGTAGTCGAGCATGTAGTGAGGTGCGCCGCTACGATTAATCACATTTTTGTAATCGTCTGCCCGCAGAGCATTCTCGTCGTTGGGCTGAGAAACGCAGCCTGATATTGCAAGAGCCACAGATAGGGCGATAGCCAGAGGCGGCAGTTTATTCATCATATTCATTATATTTGCCTTGTGCGTTACCAATAAAAATACTGCATCAAAAACACCGAATTACTGGCATTGGTGCTGTCGTTGGTCATGTAGAATTTACTGTCTAGTGCGGTGGCCAACTTGCCACCGGCGTACTCGTACCAAATACCGACTTGCGCGTAAGAGGTAACGGTATCCGGTGCATTTTCCAGGCGATGGCGGGCATAGCTGTAGGCCGTTGAGAAATACAGTCCCTTGGTGGCCTCAATCATGGCACTCAGCATCAGGCCAGACTCTGTCCCTAGGTGACTGCCATCACCTTTGCCGGTGTGATGCCAGACGCGGCCCGCCAGGTTGTTACCTTTCAATCCGAGCAGATACAGTTGCCCCATGCCATCAGTCATTTCCAAGCCGTTAAGTAAGGTCAGGCCTTCTTGTAGATCGTATTGCGTATAGCCGTTGATCATTGCCCGGTAGGTGTATTTGTCCGAATAGCGGTCATATTTGCCAAAGTGAAGCAGCGCCTTACTCTCATCAATACGACTTTCTGGTGCTGCGGTTATGCTGTAGCGGAACTTTCCGATCAGGTTTTGCAGCTTTGCAGCGTAGGCGAGATCCCGGGTGTTGGGGATCACATAGCCATATTCTGGGGTGAAGTCAGCCCACCATTGCAAATCATCCAGCGAGGAGTCATTACGTATGCTAAGCATCATTTCGGTGCCGTCATTGGTGCGATAGCCGCCGTAGAAACGGTTGATTCCGCCTTCAAACCCACCCCAACTGTGGTCCGGTGTCCAGGCATTGCCCTGGTGGTCTGCTTGCACTGTCCAACCTTCGCCGTAGATCAGGCCGAACCACTGACCGTGTTTGATTTCCAGGCCACCTTCGATATAGGTACCGTCACTGTATTTATGTTGGTGTTCGCCGTTCAAATAGACGCTGCCGCCAATACCCAGTTCGCCATAAAAACGTAGGGGGGTAGAGCCAGAACTTGTTAACTCAGGCGGGGGAAGGACATTATGTTCCGCGGGAACCACGGATTCCTGAGCCGATAATTTCAGCGGAATACTCAGCAGTAAAGCGGGTAATATTTTATTATTGGGTATTATTTTCATGTGGACACGCATCTGGTTTGGTCATTGGATGGTCAACCGGCGGAAGCCTGCCAACGTAATCCGTTAACGCAATGTGGGTCGGCCCCATTTCCCTGGGAGAGATAAAATACCGTTTGAATCAGAACGGTAAACGAAAGGTATATTAGTAAAATTTTTAGTAAAAAATACCGCAAAATCAGTAAAGCGTTAACTTGATCACAAAGGGTGAAGTCGGTATCTTCGCCAGTAGCATCGCGAACATATTGACCGCCAGGCAGGGTGCTATAAGGACGTTTATGGCGGGGTATACCTGATGAATGACGACATTGGCTCTAAGGATGCCGTGTAAAATTCATTGGGTGAAAAGGGGGGATGGATCATCTGGGCGTATACCTTGTTGAGCTGTCCCGGTAAGCTAGTGTTTTTTGTCTATCCATTGAGACTTTATGGCCACACTGAAGGAAATCGCAGAAGCTGCGAACGTGTCCGTTGCTACCGTTTCGCGGGTGCTGAATGACGATCCCACTCTGAGCGTGAAGGCGCAAACCCGGCAAAAAATCCTGGAAGCTGCGGAGCGTCTCGAATACAAAGTCCAACCTTCAAAGCGTCACAATGGACATCGGCTGACGTTCGCTGCGCTGTTTACCTATAAGCAGGGTATTGAGATTAACGATCCCTACTATCTGGCGATGCGTTATGGCATTGAAACTCAATGTGAAAAACTCGGCGTTTCGTTGGTGGCCTGCTACGACTTCAATGGTGAAAAATCGTTGCCTGCAGCGGATGGTCTGCTGGTGATTGGTCGACCGCAGCCTGCGTTGTATGAGCAGTTGAGCCAACAAAAACTGCCGGTGGTGTTTGTCGATGGTATCGTTGAAGATCCGCAGTTCGATTGCGTGAACGTTGATTTATTCAAAATCAGCCAGAAGGTGATCGACTATTTCATTGGGCGGGGTTACTCACGCATTGGGTTTATCGGTGGGCGTGACGATCCGGCCTTTGCCGATCAGCGCGAGCAGGCGTTTGTAGAGTATGGCCGTCTGAAAAGTGTGGTACAGCCAAAGGATATTTACACCGGTGATTTTAGCAGTCAGGCGGGCTATCAGTGTGCCAAGAAAATGCTGGACGGTACCGCCGATTATCCTCCTGCGCTGTTTGTAGCAACCGACTCTATCGCCATCGGTGTTTTACGTGCTTTACACGAACATTCGATTCAGGTGCCTGGGCAAATTGCGCTGATCAGCGTGAACGATATCCCGACCGCGCGCTTTATTTTCCCCGCCTTATCAACGGTTCGCATTCCTTCAGAAACCATGGGCGCTCAGGCCGCCAATCTGCTGATGGAGCGTATTCGTGATGATCGGACCGTTCCTTTATCCATCTTCGTTCCTAGTTCGCTTCAACTGCGCGACACCACCGTAGTGTAAGAAAACGCCCTGTGTTGCTGGCCGATTGCCGCAGCACAGGACGCCCGCCAGAGTAAAAATTAACATCATGATTAAAAAAGATATTTAAAATTTAGTGTGATCCCGTCGGCATTAGGTAAATATGATCTGTAGTTTTTACTAAATATTTACTATCGTTCTCCCATTGAACGATGTCGGGAGACGTGACGTGAAAAATTGGGAAAACATAGAAAAGCAGTCGGAAAATCGGTTACCACCGCGAGCGAGTTTCTTCAGCTATCAGAATGCCGAACAGGCATTGCGTTTTGATCGCAACGCAAGTTTGGGTTTCCAACTGCTGAGCGGGCGTTGGCAGTTCCGTTACTTCGAGCACCCTGATCGGGTACCGGCTGCGTTCTACAGCGAGCCAATGGCAGAGTGGGGTGATATTGACGTGCCGGGCATGTGGCAAATGGAAGGGCACGGTCAGCTGCAATATACGGATGAAGGGTACCCCTTCCCGATCGACGTGCCTTATGTCCCGACCAATAACCCTACTGGTGCCTATCAACGTCATTTCACGCTTGATGCTGAGTGGGCAAATCAGCAGGTCATCATCAAGTTTGACGGTGTGGAAACCTATTTTGAGGTCTATCTCAACGGCCGCTACATTGGGTTTAGCAAAGGTAGCCGGTTGTCTGCTGAGTTTGACCTCAGTGACCATGTGAAGCCAGGTGATAACCTGCTGTCTGTCCGCGTGATGCAATGGGCTGACTCTACCTATATTGAAGATCAGGATATGTGGTGGATGGCCGGCATTTTCCGCGATGTATATCTGATCGGTCAAAAGCAAACGCACATCCATGATCTTCGGATAGTCACGTCCTTCGATAAGCAGTATTGCGATGCGGTGCTGGCGATAGACGTGGGGCTGCACATGCTCGGGCAGAATGTGGCGGCGGGTTACCGTCTGACCGCGCAGCTTTTTGATGGTGAAACGTGCATTGCCGAACAGAGGGTGAACAATCTCACTATTGGGCAGCATAGCGATTGCCGGTTTGAGATCCCGGTCAGCCAGCCGAAGCAGTGGAATGCGGAAGACCCCTACCTGTACCCATTACTGCTTAGCCTGTATGACAGCAGTGGCAATCTGTTGTCAGTGGTGCCACAGCGTGTGGGGTTCCGTGAGATAAGCGTGCGCGACGGGTTATTCCACATCAACGGACGTTATCTCAAGCTGCATGGTGTTAACCGCCATGACCACGATCACCACAAAGGGCGAGCGGTGGATATGGCGCGGGTTGAACGCGATATTGTGTTGATGAAGCAGCACAACATTAACTCAGTGCGCACCGCACATTACCCGAATGATCCCCGTTTTTACGAGTTGTGCGATATCTACGGTCTGTTCGTGATGGCAGAAACCGATCTGGAAAGTCATGGTTTCGCCAACGTGGGTGATATTAGCCGTATCACTGACGACCCTCGTTGGGAAAATGCCTACGTCGAGCGTATTGAACGCCATGTAATGGCACAGAAAAATCACCCCTCAATCATTATCTGGTCACTGGGCAATGAATCTGGTTATGGCTGTAACATTCGCGCCATGGCCAAACGGTGTAAAGCACTCGATGCCACCCGATTGGTGCATTACGAAGAAGACAGGGATGCGGAAGTGGTTGACGTGATCAGCACCATGTATTCCCGCGTCGCGATGATGAATGCGTTTGGAGAATACCCGCATTCCAAACCACGCATTCTGTGTGAATACGCCCATGCAATGGGGAACGGCCCGGGTGGGTTGTTCGAATATCAGTCAGTGCTTAACCGTCATGCCAGCCTTCAGGGGCACTATATCTGGGAGTGGTGCGATCACGGGTTACTGAGCCATGATGAACAGGGGCGTGAACGCTATCAGTATGGCGGGGACTACGGTGATTACCCGAATAACTACAACTTCTGTATGGATGGACTGATCTACCCTGACCAGCGTCCTGGCCCCGGCCTACGTGAATACAAGCAGGTTCTGTGCCCAGTAGAGGTGAGCGGTGTAGGTGAAATGAAGCCGGTGCTGCAGGTTAAAAACCGCTATTGGTTCAGTTCGCTTGCGGATATTACGTTGAAAGTTAGCATCAAGGCTGGTGGCCGGCAATTGGCCAGCCACGAGATTAAGCTACCGCATTTGCAGCCGGGCGAATCCGAAGAGGTTCATCTGCCAGAAGTGGTACTGGGCGGGCAAGAAACCTTCATTGATATCGCCGTATATAAAGACAGCGCAACCCGCTACAGCGAAAGTGGGGCGCTGTTGGGGCAGTATCAGCATTTGTTGCAACCTGCCTCCGCGTCACTCAACCCGCCGCCAGCGTGCTCTCGCACTTCTGCGCTGCAATGCGAAGATGAAAACCACCAAATAGTCATCACTGGCGACAACTTCAGTCTCGCGTTCTCGCGCTTGAATGGCGAACTTCAGTCATGGCGAGTTGCGGGGGACGAAGTGGTAGGACGTGCGCCGCACCTTTCTTTCTTCAAGCCAGTGATCGATAACCACAAGCAGGAATATGAAGGTATCTGGCTGCCGAACCATTTGCAGATCATGCAGCACCATTTCCGCAGTTTGCATTGGGAGCGACAGGGTAATGACATTGTGATCGACGTTCAAACGTTGATCGCACCGCCGGTATTTGATTTTGGTATGCGCTGTCGTTACCGCTGGCAGATCTCGCCGCAAGGCCACGTCAGCCTGGATCTGTCAGGGACACCTTATGGTGATTTCCAGCAGGTTATTCCAAAAATCGGGTTGGACTTTGGTCTTAGCCGCCGTTTTGGACAAGTGGCGTATTACGGCCGTGGGCCAGGTGAAAACTACGCGGATAGCTGTAAGGCCAATCTTATCGGGTATTACCAACAGCAGGTTGGTGAGTTGTTCGAGCATTATCCATTCCCGCAGGATAACGGTAATCGCCAAGAGGTACGTTGGTTAAGTTTGCAGGATGCTAACGGCAACGGGATCTTTATCCAACCGCGAAGACCACTCAATTTCAGCCTGTGGCCCTACAGCGCCGAGATGTTGCATCAGGCACAGCATGTTAACGAACTGCAGGAAAGCGACTACCTGACGTTAAACCTTGATGATCAAATCTTGGGGCTGGGTTCCAATTCCTGGGGCTCAGAAGTACTGGATTCATATCGAGTTTACCTGTCGCCGTTCAGCTACGGCTTTACGCTGGTGCCTTTTAACCAGCAAGAAACCGATGGTGCAACGCTTGCCGAATATCATTTCGCACCCGTCAGTAATAACGCTCAGTCAGAAAAGGCGAACTCATGATTATTATCAAGTCATTAGCGGAGTTTCAGCTTATTTATCGTGCAGGGAAAAAATGGCAACGCTGTATGGAGGCCATTAATAATATTGAACATATCGTGCCGAATGTTTTTTATTCGGTTGGCGATTCACTTGTTTATCGGCTGGCGTCTGGTCAAGACCAGCAACATGGCTGGTTAGAGGGGAATCGTCGTTATTTTGATCTGCACTATTACCTTGCAGGACAGGAAACGATCGAGATTGCTGATAAAAGCACGCTGATATCGGTGGTGGCCTATCAGGATGAAACCGATCGTGAGTTTTTCAGTGGGCACGGCGAAACACACCGTGTGGGACAAGGCAGTGTCGTTATTTTTGAGAACCATCAGGCTCACCGATTTAAAGAAAGTAACCAGGTGAAAAAAGTCATTTTGAAAGTGACGATTGAAGACAGCTATTTCGTTAACAAATAGTGGAATAAAAATAAATCCCATCACTTTCAAGCTGCTGGCAATAATGCTGTCGCTTGAAAGATGACGGGTATAAGTACCCTACATATTTCGGAGAGTGTCTATGGCTGTGTCGAATAGAAACACTATCGGCAAGTTCGGTTTGCTGGCAATGACGTTCGCGGCAGTGTTCAGCTTCAATAATGTCATTAATAACAATATCCAGCTTGGCATTGCGTCTGCCCCGGTTTTCCTGGTGGCGACCATCATCTATTTTATTCCATTTTGTTTAATCATTGCGGAGTTCGTTTCTCTGAATAAGAACTCTGAAGCTGGCGTGTATGCTTGGGTAAAAAGCGCTCTTGGCGGCCGTTGGGCGTTTATGACTGCCTATACCTACTGGTTTGTTAACCTGTTTTTCTTTACCGCGTTGCTACCGAGGGTAATCGCTTACGCGTCTTACGCTTTCCTCGGCTATGACTATGTCTTTACACCATTAACGACCTCGATCATCAGTATTTTCCTGTTTGCGTTCTCGACCTATATCTCTAACAGCGGAGCCAAACTGCTGGGGCCGATGACGTCTGTGACATCTTCGTTGATGCTGTTGCTGACGTTTTCCTACATTATCCTGGCGGGAGTGGCGGTGGTCGGCGGCATCGAGCCGGCTAACCCGATTACGGTAGAGGCCATTACGCCAAACTTCAACTGGGCCTTCCTGGGTATTACCGCGTGGATTTTCCAGGCAGCGGGCGGAGCAGAGTCTGTTGCGGTATATGTGAATGACGTGAAGGGCGGCAGCCGTTCGTTTGTGAAAGTGATCATCATCTCCGGGCTGGTGATCGGCGTGCTGTATTCGGTATCATCCTTGCTGCTTAATGTGTTCGTCAGTCGCGCAGATTTGCACTTTACTGGCGGCACGGTGCAGGTGTTTGAAGGGTTGTCAGCGCATTTTGGTCTGCCTGTTGTGTTGATGAACCGCTTTGTTGGTCTGGTTTCCTTTACCGCTATGTTTGGTTCATTGCTGATGTGGACCGCTGCACCGGTGAAAATCTTCTTTACTGAGATTCCTAAAGGTATCTTCGGCGAGAAAACAATCCGGCTGAATAAGCATGGTGTCCCGACCCGTGCGGCGTGGTTGCAATTCTTCATTGTGATCCCACTGATGCTGATCCCGACGCTGGGTTCTGACAGCGTACAAGAATTAATGAATACGCTGATCAATATGACCGCTGCTGCATCAATGCTGCCGCCGCTGTTCATTATGTTGGCTTACCTGAACCTGCGTTTGAAGTACGACCGCGTACAGCGTGACTTCAAAATGGGCTCACGACTACAGGGGATTGCGATTGTCAGCACGCTGATCGCTATTTTTGCCGTGGGCTTTGTTGCCTCAACGTTCCCTACTGGTGCCAGCATCATGACCATTGTATTTTATAACGTGGGCGGGCTGGTAATATTCCTTGGGTATGCTTGGTGGAAATATAACCGTTATGCGAAGAGCCTGAGTGCTCAAGCGCGCTACGATGAGGATACGCCGTTAGCGAAGATCGCGCTTGAGTCGCAGAACGGTAAAAAGAACCTCAGTGGCGATTTGGGCTGTAGCAGCTTGTCGTTGTGATTATGCATGCTACTTGGCGTTGACTAAGTGGCAGCAAATAGCGGTTGAGGTTTTAGACCGCTGATTTGTTTTCAGGACAACTGTGAAAGCCATCTCTTTTCTGCGGGATGGCTTTTTTTCAGACTGCACCACAAATCGATTAAACTCTGCCAACCAAACAAAAGTTAGTCTCTTAAGACAAAAGCGCTATCCATTTGTTTTACTATGATTATTATCAGAATAAAATACTGTGTTATGGCTAATGATTATTTTAGGCTACTTCCTCCCCCCAAAACCGCATTTATAATTTGATGACTATCACAGAATTACTGCTGAAACTTCATTCATCCGCATTACGATCGCCTTCCCAAATCCTCGTTAAAGATATGAATCTCACTTTACTGAATTTCATGGTCGTTATAAAACAAACTCATGTTTAAAAACAAACAAGTGTCCAATATGACCAGCAGAGAAAAACAGATATTGCATATTCTGAGACGTGATCCTTTGATCCCACAGCAGGAAATTGCCGATGTTTTAGGTATTAGCCGCTCTGGTGTCGCCGGACACATAATGAACTTAATTAATAAAGGATATATAAAAGGCAAGGGCTATATATTGTCGGAGCACAGTTATGTGGTCACCGTCGGTTCGACAAATATGGACGTCTGTGGTTATGCCGCATCTAAATTGGTTTATGAGGATTCTAATCCAGGAAAAATAAAATGTACGCCAGGCGGTGTAGGTAGGAACATTGCACAAAATATCGCGTTGTTAGGCCGAGAATGTCACCTTATTTCCGTTGTCGGCAATGATTTTTATGGTGAAACATTGTTGGAGCAGGCAAAACTGGCGGGAGTGCATATCGATAACTTCCATAAATTGCATGGCGAAAATACCTCAACCTACGTTTCTTTGCTCGATAACAGCGGAGAAATGCTGGTAGCCATTAATGACATGCGGATCCTTGAAAAACTCACGCCGGCATTATTGGCCACCTCTAAAGATCTGATCAAGCATGCGGGGGTGTTAGTGGTGGATTGTAATCTCACGGAGGATGCGCTGGCTTGGTTATTCGGCCATTCCGGCAGCGTACCGGTATTCGTTGATACCGTATCGGCATTTAAAGCGCCCAAAATCCGCCGTTGGCTCTCCCATATTCATACGCTCAAACCAAACCGCCTCGAAGCCGAAATCCTCAGCGGCATGCCTATTCACGGGCCACAGGACGCGCAGCCGATTGCCCAATGGTTCCACCAACAAGGGGTGCAACGATTGGCGCTCAGCATGGGGCCCGAGGGCGTTTATTACAGCGAAATCGACGGGCAAAACGGTTGGTCACAGCCATTGGCCGTCAACATTGTCAACGTGACCGGTGCCGGAGACGCCATGATGGCGGGCCTGGCTCACTGTTGGCTGGAAGATATGACGCTGGCAGACAGCATTCGTTTTGCCCAAGGCTGTTCGGCATTAACGCTTTCTTGCGAGTTCACCAATAACCCTAACCTGTCGAATGGCAGCGTTCAAAAACTGTTGGAGCTACAATCATGAAAAACACCCTTATTTCCCATGACTATCTGGATATTTCGCCGGAGGTTGCCGAGGCCTTGGCCAATAAGCGCCCGGTTGTGGCTCTGGAATCCACCATCATCTCTCACGGCATGCCGTACCCGCAAAACGTACAGACTGCGCTGGACGTTGAGCAAAAGATCCGTGACAACGGCGCGGTGCCCGCCACGATTGCCATTATCAAGGGCCGCATGAAAGCGGGGTTAACCCGCGAGGAAATCGAACTGCTTGGCAAAGAAGGCCATAAGGTGGCGAAAGTCAGTCGTCGTGACCTGCCATTTATCGTTGCTGCCGGTAAACAGGGTGCGACAACGGTGGCCTCCACCATGATTATCGCCGAGATGGCGGGCATCCACGTTTTTGCTACCGGTGGCATTGGCGGAGTACATCGTGGTGCTGAGCACACTTTTGATATTTCAGCGGATCTACAGGAACTGGCGCGCACTAACGTTGCGGTGATCTGTGCCGGCGCCAAGTCCATTTTAGATTTAGGGCTGACCACAGAATATCTTGAAACGCACGGTGTGCCGCTGATTGGTTATCAGACCCCAACGCTGCCTGCGTTCTTTTGCCGCACCAGCCCTTTCAGCGTGAGCATTCAGTTGGATGCTCCGGCGGAAATTGCCCGGGCGATGGCAACCAAATGGCAGGCGGGCCTGGAGGGCGGCATGGTGATTGCCAACCCGATCCCTGCGCAGTATGCGGTACCGGAAGATAAAATTAATGCCGCCATTGAGCGGGCAGTGCGTGAATCGGTTGAACAGGGCGTTCAGGGAAAGGACAGCACGCCATTTTTACTGGCCCGGGTGGCTGAACTGACCGGTGGCGACAGCCTGACCGCCAATATTCAATTGGTGTTCAACAACGCCAAATTGGCAGCGCAGATTGCGTGCTGTTATCAGGAGGAAGCGGCCTAAGATATTGTGCGGGGATAGGATTGGGGCGCTTCACCCCGCTTGAGTGAATCGGGGCGAATTTATTCGCCCCTTACAGATACGGCATGTATTGCCGTTAGCAACGCTGCGGCTTGAAATACACCGGATACAAAAGGATGGATTTATGGACTTGCTGCGCAGTCTGTTTGGTATCTGTATTCTTCTCCTTATTGCGTTTGTTTTTTCCAACAACCGAAAAAGAATCAGCCTAAGAACCGTAAGCAGTGCATTAATACTGCAAGTGCTTCTCGGCGCGATAATGTTGTATGTGCCCACCGGTAAGTGGGTGATTAATGCGATTGCCGGTGGCGTCAATAAAGTCATTTCGTACAGCGATGCGGGCAGTGCATTTATTTTCGGTGGCTTGGTTGGGCCGAAAATGAATGTTTTGTTTGACGGCGCGGGTTTTGTTTTCGCTTTTCATGTTCTGCCGGCAATCATTTTTATTACTGCGCTGATCTCTATTCTTTATTACCTGGGCGTGATGGGCTGGGTGATTAACCTATTGGGTTATGTTTTCCAGAAAATGCTGCGGATCAGCAAGGTCGAGGCTTTTGCCGCGGTAACCACCATTTTTTTGGGGCAGAACGAGCTGCCGGCTGTCCTGAAGCCTTTTATTAGCAAGATGAACCGCAATGAGCTGTTTACCGTGATTTGCAGCGGAATGGCGTCGATCGCCGGATCGATGCTGGTGGGCTATGCCGGCCTTGGCGTACCTATTGAATATTTACTGGCGGCTTCGCTGATGGCGATCCCCGGAGGGATACTGTTTGCACGGATGCTGAGCCCGGCAACCGAGGTGTCGCAGGTCGAGTTCAGCCAAATGTCATTTAGCGAAAAACGTCCTGCCAGCATTATCGAAGCGGCGGCCAGCGGCGCAATGCTCGGGCTGAAAATTGCGGTAGGTGTCGCTACCGTGGTGATGGCATTTGTGGCGTTAATTGCGTTGATTAATGGCCTGATTGGGGGCGTGGGCGGCCTGTTGGGCTGGGAACACCTGAGCCTGGAAAGGCTGTTCGGCTATCTGTTTTCTCCGTTGGCATACATCATGGGGGTTAATTGGGACAACGCAGGCTTGGTTGGCGGCCTGATTGGGCAAAAGCTGGCCATCAACGAATTTGTCGCTTACGTAAATTTTTCTGCCTACCTTAAAGACACCGTTGCCATGCTGGATCCAAAAACTGTCGCTGTGATTTCCTTCGCGCTGTGCGGGTTCGCCAACTTTGGCTCGATCGCCGTGGTGGTAGGGGCATTCAGTGCGGTAGCCCCTGAGCGGGCTTCGGATATTGCCAGCCTGGGGCTGCGCGCGTTGCTGGCTGCCACATTATCGAATCTGATGAGCGCCACTATCGCCGGGTTGTTTATCGGTTTGGGGGCACTGACTCTTGCAGGATGATTTCTGCCTGGTTTAACCGTCAGCCGTTATCTTGCGCTGTAAACTTGCGCATTAGATAAGTGAGTACTAATGTTTAGTCATGAATGAAAATGACATCTTCAAAGCGCTGGCGGATCCCACCCGGCGCACCATCTTCGAGAAACTGGCCGCTGGCAGCATGAATGCCAGCGCGCTGCGTGAAGGTATGCCTATCAGCCAATCGGCGATGTCACAGCACTTGGCGGTGTTGCGGCAGGCTGGTCTGGTGTGCGAAGCGCGCCAGGGCCGTTTCGTCAATTATCAGGTGGATCCACTCGGACTGGCACTGATAGCCCAGTGGCTGGATAAATACCGTGCCTTCTGGCCGGCACGTATCGACAGGCTGAACGTGTTGTTAAAGGAGATGGACCAATGAACCCGACCGATGCCAACCCGCAGCCACTGGTGCTGGAATTCCGTCTCGATGCACCGGCAGAGAAGGTCTGGCGGGCGATTGGCATCCCGGCATTGCGCGAGCAATGGTTACCGAATACTACACTGGCCGATGCTGAACCTGTCGCTGTGACACCGGGCAAAGAAATCAGTTACCGGATGCGTGATGACCAACCTCCGTACCTCGAAAGCACCGTGACGTTGCAAATTCAGCCTACCGCGACGGGTGGCAGCCTGCTACGTGTCATTCACCGGCTGGACGACGACCGGTTAACGGCAGCGAACGACAGCGGATGCCACCTGATGCGCGCTGCCTGACGTTCAATTTATCTTTCCAATCTGAAAACAGGAGTTCACCCATGCGTGAATCGATGCTGCTCGTCCCTATGGTGGTGGAACAGACCAGCCAGGGAGAACGTTCGTTCGACATTTATTCGCGCTTACTGCGTGACCGTATCGTTTTCCTGAACGGCGAGGTAAACGATCAGGTGGCTGAAATGCTCTGTGCTCAGCTGCTGTTTCTTGAGGCTGAAAATCCAGAGAAACCGATCAATCTGTACATCAATTCGCCGGGCGGCGTGATCACCAGTGGTTTTGCCATTTACGACACCATGCAATACATCAATGCGCCAGTGCATACGTTATGTATGGGCACCGCGCGTTCGATGGGATCATTGTTGCTGATGGCGGGGGAAGCGGGGCATCGCATGGCGCTGCCCAATGCTAGCTTGCATGTGCACCAGCCACTGGGAGGTTTTCAGGGGCAGGCGTCAGATATTCTGATCCACGCTGAAGAGATGAAGCGCACCAAGCACGCCGTGATCCGGCTGTACGCCGAACACTGTGGCCGTAGCTATGAAGAGGTCGAGCGTGTTCTCGATCGCGACCGCTTTATGAGTGCTGATGAGGCGGCAGAGTGGGGGTTGATTGATAAGGTGCTACGCGCTCGCGGATAACGTGTTCAGCAGACGATCAAGAGCCTGTTGATATTGCTTTTGTAGTGCCTGGACTTGTAGGGGCTCGCCGCGAACCGAAACAAGGGCCAAGCCACTGCCATGCGCATGATCAATCAAAATATCGCGCCAAAGAAGGGGATCTGTCGTGATCTTGGCCAGCAAGGCCATGAGGCGATCGGTGATCTGACGGGTTACCCCGGCAAAGGCTTCGGGTGTAGCAAAAATCGCCAGCGTTAATTGGGGATGGTGACCCACAGCACGGTGGTAGCGAGTGAGCAAAGTGCGAATTTCTGCCTGATGATCTGGCAACCCGTCCAATCCTGCCAGCGTTTCCGCATAAACGCGATCCGACAAGGCGCGTAGCAGCCCGGCAAGGTCACCAATGTGGTGATACAGGCTCATTGGTGTGACGCCAAGCCGGGCGGCGAGGGCACGCATCGTCAGCCCTTGTCCGCCACTTTCATCCATCAGGCCAAGAGCGGCATTCAGAATGTCATCTCGCGCCACCCCTTTGCCGTTGGTCGGCCGTCCGCGTGGGCGCGTCACTGGGGCAGCACCCTATAGTGGGACTGCACCAGGCCCGAAGGGAAGCTTCGGCTTGATACCAGTGCTAAACCGATGTCTTGTGCCATGTCGCCGAACAACGGCCGGCCCGAACCCAGTAGCACGGGAACGGTGGTGATCACCATATCGGCGATCAGCCTCTCGCGCAGGAAGGACTGTATTAATTGCCCGCCATCAACATACACCCGATGCACTCCCTGCTCGGCCAATGACTCAAGCGCGTGCTTTGGCGTGAGAGTGGAGAACCGGACTTTGCCCTCCAGAGCCAGAGGAACCGGTTCTTTGGCCAGCTGTTCGGACAGCACGAGTACCGGGAGGTTATAAGGCCAGCGATCGAAGGTGAGCACTTTTTCATAAGTGCCTCTTCCCATCAGGATCATGTCTTTGTCAGCGATAAAGTCGTCGAAACCATGATCTTCGGCCGAGGTGTCGCGTTGCAATAGCCAGTCGATGTCGCCATTTTGCCGTGCGATAAAACCATCCAGACTGCATGCGATGAAAACGTGTGCGGTAACCATTGAGCGCTCCATATTTATACGATGTATATTATTGCGCTGACGTGGCTCAAAATCAATATCATCGGTTAAAACAAAAAATCCACGTTGGGGCGTGGATTGAGATAACTGACGAACTCTTAATTTCCGTACTCGCAGAACTATGCAGCAAAAATCGTAAAGCAGAATGGTTACCGCCTGTGATTGTCATTCTGATTGCGCGTTTATTGTCGGGCGCTCAATTTACATGCTGACAATGCTGTTCGTTCGATAAGGTTTTATGTTCGTCCAGCTATGCAGCATTGCGCGTGATCCACGTAATCTCCTCCCTGAATTTTACTGACACCGAGGAGAATGACTAATGAAACGCTTTGAAAATAAAGTAGCCCTGGTTACAGGCAGTTCAAAGGGAATTGGCGCAGCGATTGCTAAACGCCTGGCGGCAGAAGGCGCCGTTGTTTTCATTAACTATTCCCGTGGGCAAGACGATGCCAATAGGTTGGTTAAAGCGATCAATGAGCAAGGCGGCGTCGCTTTCCCGTTGCAGGCTAACGTCGGTATTGAAGCCGAAGTTAACGGGTTGATTCAAGAAATTGTCGAGCAATATGGCCGGTTAGACGTATTGGTCAATAATGCCGGGGTTTATGCGACGAACAGTCTGGAAGCGTTCAGCGATAGCGAATATGAGAGACATTTTAATCTGAATGTGAAAGGGCTGATTTATTGCTGCAAGGCGGCGGTTGCCGCTATGCCTGAATCTGGCGGCAGCATCGTCAATATTAGCTCTAGCGTAACTTCGTTTACGCCAGCCAATTCGCTGGTGTATACCGCGTCAAAAGCTGCGGTGGATTCAATCACCAAGACATTGGCTAATGAACTCGGTGGGCGAAATATTCGAGTCAATGCGGTCAATCCGGGGCTGGTTATAACCGAAGGTGTGCATGACAGCGGCTTCTTTGACACCGGGTTTAAAACGCACATTGAGTCAATTACGCCGCTGGGCCGGATTGGCACGCCTGAGGACATTGCGCCGGCCGTGGCTTATCTCGCGTCGGATGAGGCGGGTTGGGTGACGGGTGAGAACCTGATCGTCGGCGGCGGCTTACATTAATGCTTGTTGGAATGAATATGAAATTGAATAAAGCCTACGGGCCCCTGATTAACAACGTATTTGAGCTGGATGGCGCAGACATCCATCCTGTCATTTCGCCCTCGACTGGAGAACGTCTGGCGGATTTGCACTACTGCAACGAACAGGATGTTGAACGCGCCGTCCTGGCGGCACAAGCCGCTTTCACAGCATGGAAAGCGTTAGGGCAACAGGCCCGCGCACGCCTGGTGCTGCAACTGGCGGATATGCTGGAAAGCGACATGGAAAGAATGGCACACATCGACGCGCAGGATGTGGGCCGTTGTATCAGTGAAGTCCGCCGTGATTACCAAACGGCGGTCAGGCACTATCGCTATTTTGCTTCGGTGATCATGGGGCATGAGGACACCGGAAGGGGGATTGCAGATGGCTACAGCCTGGCGAAGCGCGAGCCGCTTGGCGTGTGTGGACAGATTATTCCCTGGAATGCACCGGCCATTATGGCGGCATTCAAATTGGCACCGGCGTTGGTGACCGGTAATACGGTGGTGCTGAAGGCCGATGAAAACGCTTCGCTTTCGACCCTGGAACTGGGAAAGATGATTGCCAAGATTTTCCCCGCTGGCGTCGTCAACATCATTACCGGGTTGGGGAGCGTGGCGGGTGCGGCGCTCACCGGCAATAAAAAGGTGCGCAAGCTGTCTTTCACCGGCAGCACGGAAGTGGGCAAGCTGGTCGCCAAGGCGGCGGCTGAACGGCTGGTGCCTGTCACGCTGGAACTGGGCGGCAAGAGCCCCAATATTGTGTTCCCTGATATCAGCGATATTGATGCGGTGGTGGATAACGTGACGTTCGCCGCCATCCACAATAACGGGCAGTCCTGCCTAGCGGGAACACGGCTGTTCGTTCATGCAGATATTTACGACAGTTTCTGTGCCAAGCTGGTGGCGTCTTTTGAACGCGTTCGCATAGGTTCGCCTTTAGAGGAGCACTCTCGCGTCAGCTGCCTGGTTTCTGAAAAACAGGGCAAGCGGGTGCTCGCTTATATACAAACGGGCCTTGATGAGGGCGCAACGTTGCTAACCGGTGGGAAACGCCGCATCGTAGCCGGTTGCGAGCAAGGGTACTTCATCGAACCTACGATTTTTTCTGCGCAAAATACGATGCGTATTTGCCAGGAGGAAATTTTTGGACCGGTACTGACGTTGATCAAATGGTCTGATTACGAAGAGATGATCGCGCAGGCTAACGATAGCGAATATGGCCTGGCATCAGGGATCTACACTACCAGTCTGAAAAACGCCATGGATACCGCCGACAGGCTGGAAGCGGGCTCCGTTTGGATTAACCGTTATTCAAATATTACCGATGGCACCGCCTTCGGCGGCTACAAGAACAGCGGGATTGGTCGAGAGTTTTGCAAAGAAACGCTCAATGCCTACACGCAAATTAAAACAATAACGTTGCAGACGGATCTCCCCGCTGTCTGGTTTGCAGAAAAAGCATAACAGCATAAGAAATGCACAGGGATGTGCCGCCGTTGGTTCGTCAGGGAGCATGGTTACTGATGTAGCTTCTTGGCGATTCCCCCATGCTTTTTTTGAACGCGGTGCTAAACGCGCTTTCCGATTCGTATCCCAGATCAAATGCGATTTGGGATATTTTTTCTTTATTGGTCACCATTCGCTCGATGGCCAGGCTAAACCGCCAGACGCGGATATACTCGTTGACGCTATAGCCGGCCAGCCTTCTGAACTTTGTGGTAAAGGCGGTGCGTGACATGCCGGCAACTTTGGCGAGATCATCCAGACGCCATTTCTTTCCCGGCTGATCGTGTATGCAGGTCAGTGCAAGTCCGATATTTTTGTCAGCCATCGCATAAAACCAACCCTCGCCACGGCCAAGCGCGCCTGAGGACAACAGCACTCTCAACGCCTGCGTAAAAATGATTTGTAAAAGATGTTCTGTGATTAACTCTGCACCGGGGCCCGGTTTTTCTATCTCCGATGACAGTCGGGTCAAGAAATCCTTAATGCCCTCGTTTTCTTCTCTTTGCGTTTTGATCACTATGGGTTCAGGAAGACTGGTGATAAAGCGGAAGGTGTCGTTGATTTGGAATACGAATCGACAACCCACAAATGAGAAAGCGTTCCCTCCATTGGTAAAGTAAGAGGATCTGTCCTTCATCACGTGGATTTTTCTTATATCAATAGACGGGGCATTGGCGTTATCGAAAATACTGAATTCTCGTCCGCTTGATAAAATCAGCACATCGCCTTGGTCAATTTGATAAGTGGCTGTATCCCCATCCATTTTGATGAAAAACGAGCCGCTCTTGGCAATGTAGATCTTCATGCCGGAATATTCTGGAAACAGCGCTTTGGTATTGATAGCCATGTCAAAAGTGACAATTTTCTGACTGCTTATTTTCAGCCTGGAAACAATATCGGATAACGGATCCATCATTACCTGCTCTGATAAAATTTATTATTGGAATAATAGCTATTTTGGACATGTCTGTACATACCGCCCTGCGGCTGTCGTGGGTGAATACATGGTGTGTGTTGGCTGCCGTCTTTCAATAGGCTATTTGGCTTTAATGTCCGAATGATAAGAAAAAAAGTACGGGGGCGAAAGTTCACGATCTTGCAGGGTGCTACCCTTTGGGTTTTCAATGACGGTGGTATTATGACTTACTCTCAGATAACCCGAGGCCATAAGGGCATATTGGCGGCGCTAACGGCCGCTTTGTTTTTTATCTTATTGAACAGTGGCTCTCCTACGCCGTTATATCCATTATATAAAGAAACCTTTGAACTGCGTAATATCGACCTGACATTCATTTTTTCTTCATACGGGTTTGGCGTGCTGCTGGCACTGTTTCTATCACGGAAGCTCAACATAACCGGTAAAAATGCCAAATTGATGCTGGTTGCCTCGCTGATGGTTGTGGTGGTGCCAACGCTGTGCTTTTCATTTGCCGGTTCGTTACACGCGCTCTGCGCTTTCAGGTTTATTTCCGGTTTGGGTGCTGGAATGGTGACGGCGATAATTAACACGCTGTTGATTAAGTTCAGCCAGGGTGACAGTGCAAAACGCGCCGCACAACTGGGCAGTTTGGCGTTGGTGACCGGTCTGGCGTTGGGGCCGATGATCAGCAGCGTTTATTCTCAGCTGGCGTTTTATCCCCTTGCATCGCCGTCGGTGACCATCGCCACGCTTGTTTCTTTATCCGCTCTCGCCATCGTTATTTTTTGGCCGAAGCATACGCCACCGAGCGCCAGTGCAGAGGGGGCGAAAGCAACAGAAAATAATGACGCTGACTTTAGTAAAACCCGCTTTTACCTGCTTGCGTTGTGTGTATTCATCTCTTGGTCCTATGCCGCATTAATCCTTTCTCTGGGGCCGACGACGGCAATTGATGTGTTCGGGCTTCAGTCATCCGCTTACTTTGGCTATATCGCCACGAGTTATTTGTTGGTTGCCGGCGTGGTGCAGTTGACGCTCCCGCGTTTTTTGAAGCCTGAGTTCTCTTTGATACTGGGGCTGATTGCGCAAGTTTTCTCGATGGTGATTATGACTATGGCTTTGGAGGACGGCTCTGTTTTGAGTGCTGCAATCAGCCTGGCGTTGTCCGGCTTTTCGTGTGGCGCGGTTTTTGTGGGGGGCGCCATTTTGGTGAATAAAATGTCTTTGGCGGCGCCGGATTGGCATGCGGTATCAAAGTTTTACTTTATCGTTTATTTGTTCAATGCCACGCCTTTGGCCGCAGGTTGGCTGGCGGATAAAATGGGTGTTTTTAGCGCGTTATTAGCCTCTATTTTCCTTTTTATGGCGATATATGCCGTGTTTTCCGTACTCGCATTGTGGCTGCTTTTATTGAGAAAGGCATGACATGTTCAAGAGCTGATACCCGGTGTTTGCGGATATTGTCAGGCGATATGAAAAGAAAAAACCACGCCGGAGCGTGGTTTTTTGAGTTTGAGGCTGGGGCTTAGACGTTGAACAAGAAGTTCATCACGTCGCCATCTTTAACGATGTAGTCTTTACCTTCTGAACGCATCTTGCCGGCTTCTTTGGCACCTTGCTCACCCTTGTAGGTGATGAAGTCTTCAAAAGCGATAGTCTGTGCGCGGATAAAGCCTTTCTCGAAGTCGGTGTGGATCTTGCCGGCTGCCTGCGGTGCGGTGGCGCCAACAGGGATGGTCCAGGCACGAACTTCTTTTACACCGGCGGTAAAGTAGGTTTGCAGGTTCAGTAGCTCGTAGCCGGCACGGATCACGCGGTTCAGGCCCGGCTCTTCCAGGCCCAGTTCGGCCATGAATTCTGCGCGGTCTTCGTCTTCCAGTTCGGCGATGTCTGACTCTACTGCGGCGCATACGGCAACCACTACCGAGCCTTCGCCCGCCGCGATTTCACGCACTTTATCCAGGTATGGGTTGTTCTCGAAGCCGTCTTCGTTGACGTTGGCGATGTACATGGTTGGTTTCAGCGTCAGGAAGCTCAGGTAGCGGATCGCTGCCTTATCTTCTTCGGACAGATCCAGCGCACGCAGCATACCGGCGTTTTCCAACTGTGGCAGGCATTTCTCCAGTGCGGCCAGTTCGGCTTTCGCGTCTTTGTCGCCGCCTTTCGCCTTTTTCTGCACGCGGTGAATAGCACGTTCGCACGTGTCGAGATCCGACAGTGCCAGTTCGGTGTTGATGACGTCGATGTCATCGGCCGGGTCAACTTTGTTGTTTACGTGAATGATGTTGTCATTTTCAAAGCAACGAACCACATGGCCGATCGCTTCGGTTTCACGGATGTTGGTCAGGAACTGGTTACCCAGGCCTTCACCTTTGGACGCACCTTTAACCAGGCCCGCGATGTCAACGAATTCCATGGTGGTTGGCAGAATGCGCTGAGGCTTAACGATCTCGGCCAGCTGGTCCAGACGCGGATCGGGCATCGGTACCACACCGGTGTTAGGTTCAATGGTACAGAACGGGAAGTTGGCTGCTTCGATACCCGCTTTGGTCAACGCGTTGAACAGGGTGGATTTGCCTACGTTAGGCAGGCCGACGATACCGCATTTGAATCCCATGTTGTTCTCACCTTAAATATCTTAACTATCAGCCGGTTAGGTTTAACCCACTGCATAAAGGACGAAATAATGGCGCCATTATACACGTAATGACCGTTTTTCTCGATCTGGCTGTGTATCACAGGAAAATGGGGTGATGCGGCCGGTGAGTGATTGACGTTCGACTATGCCTGGCCTGTTTTTTTAACCGGCAATCAGCCTTAACAGGGGCCTGTCATAGGTTGTGTTGGCGGTGCCAAGCGGGTTCCGCCTTGTTGATGGGCCTTGATTTGCCAAAATTGGAATTGCGGAATGCGGTGTTTCCTGAGCATTGGCCTATTAGCGTGCTTTGTTGCATTTATCGTTGGCCCGTGGTTTTGCAATCACCGAATACAGCTTACACATAACATTTATGAGAGTCGTTGGACGTTTTTCGTTATCTAATCAAGTTGTTTTTTAATTATTAAATATCGCCTGCGGTGTTATTTTAAATTGAATTTTTTAATTTTTCTTGGTCAGTTATCTTGATTTTCATATCACGAATGAGTTCTGTATTTTTATATTGCCGCTGTTGCCATTATTACTGTCGTCATTTTCTTATTCATTTCCGTTGAAAGTTAGAGGGTGGGTGATGAATGTGAATCTATTGGCTGCCTCAGAGGGTCCTTTCTGCACGCCTGAACCCCAGGATGAAGGTAAGAGTGCGATTTGGCTTGAGAATTCAGTTGGCCGTTTTCATCAGCACATGCAATTCAATGGGCCGCAAAATGGACGACGCCATGGCGTTTTTTTCGCGAACGGGCGGTGAAGTGCGGCAACCCAGTCGGTTTTTATTGAGATTTAGATCACATTTACACATACTGACACTTCTGATTAACCTACAGGAAACGTGTCGGATGTACTTCTTGCCCAGTCCACCCTGAGTTGCTCCCTCCTGAGGTTAGCCGCGCCATGCGGTACTGCTTCCCGTGCTGCGGGAATGTGTTTTATCTGTCAGAAGTGATTATTCCATGTTTAACCTGAACAATTTCAGGCTGTCAGCCGTCAAGAACGAGGTTCTGGCGGGCTTTGTCGTGGCAGTTTCAATGATACCTGAGGCGGTCGGCTTTTCACTGGTCGCCGGGCTTTCCCCCATCGTCGGATTGCACACCGCGTTTATTATCGGTCTGGTGACCGCACTGTTTGGTGGCAAGCCGGGCATGGTTTCGGGCGCAGCGGGTTCGATAGTGGTTGTATTGATGAGCCTGGCTGCACAACAGGGTATGGCCTATGTGTTGTGGGCGACGATTTTCGCCGGGGTTATCCAGATTCTGATCGGCGTGTTCCGTCTTGGTAAGTTTATACGGCTGGTGCCACTGCCTGCTATCCACGGCTTTGTGAATGGCCTGGCGATCGTCATCATGTTGGCACAATTGCATATGATTGCAGGGCAGGGGCTGCTGATGTACGGACTGGTGGCTCTGGCGATCCTGGTGGTGGTGTTATTCCCGCGGTTAACGCGGGTTATTCCAGCCTCGTTAGCGGCGCTGATTGTGGTTTCGGCTCTGGCTATTGGGTTTAACCTGCATACCCTGCGGGTGGGCGATCTGGCGGATATCTCCGGGGCGTTGCCGCATTTCAGCTTGCCGATGGCACCGTTCAACCTGGAAATGCTGAAAGTGGTATTGCCGTACGCTGTGGTTATCGCACTGGTGGGATTGATAGAATCGCTGCTAACCATGACAGTGCTTGATGAAATGGGCGGCAAGAAAGGCAATGGCAACCGTGAGAGTATCGCCCAAGGCGCAGGCAATGCGGTATGTGGCCTGTTTGGCTGTTTTGCCGGTTGCGCGATGATTGGTCAATCGATCATCAATTTCACCTCTGGCGGTCGCGGGCGCATTTCTGGTGCCGTCGGTGCGGTGCTGTTAATCCTTTTTGTCGTCAGCCTGTCGGGCTATATCGGCCTGTTGCCGGTAGCGGCACTGGCCGGAGTGATGCTGGTGGTGTGCTACAACACCTTTGAATGGAGCTCGCTGCGCCGCTTACGCCGAATGCCGAAAGCGGATGCGTTGGTGATGCTATTGGTCACCCTGATTACTATCTTTACCGATCTGGCGATGGCGGTGATCAGTGGGGTGATTATCTCGGCGTTGGTGTTTGCCTGGCAGCAGGCGCGTATTCGTGTGCGTCAGCATCAGGTGGAAGGCGAGGTTGCGGTATATCAGTTGGACGGTCCGCTGTTCTTTGGTTCCACAGCGGCCTTTGCCGAACTGTTCGAACCCAAAAACGACCCGCAAAATGTGGTGTTGGATTTTGCCGGTACCCGAGTGATGGATTCCAGCGGGGTGGAGGCGATTGATAAGCTGACGGCACGCTATTTGGCGGCGGGGAAATCGATTCGGCTACGTCATTTGAGCAGCGACTGCGTACGCCTGTTGAAACAAGCTGGCCCGTTTTGCAGCCACGAACTGGACGATCCCCAATATTACGTGGCTGAGGAAGGTTACCAAACCGATGACGCGAATGTTGGCGAAGAAACCTTCAAATTGAGAACCTAACGCAGCCAGCAGCGGGCGCGATGCCCGCTGCAATTGTTCACTATCAGGCCTGCGCCTTGAAGCTGTGCAAGCGGCGAACGGTTTTTTCCAATCCGTCCGTCAGCAAGAGCTCGGTGCAACGCGCCGCTTCATCGATCGCTTCATCAATCATTTTTTGCTCGCTGGCCGGTGGCTTGCCAAGCACGAAACCCACCACTTTGTTTTTATCGCCCGGGTGACCAATACCGATGCGCAGGCGGTAGAAATTCGGGTTATTGCCAAACTTGTTCTGAATATCCTTCAGTCCGTTATGGCCGCCGTTGCCACCACCCAGTTTGATTTTTGCGACACCGGGTGGAATATCCAATTCATCATGCGCCACCAGGATTTCGTCTGGCTCAATGCGGTAGAAATTGGCCATGGCCAGCACAGCTTTGCCGCTGAGGTTCATAAAGGTGGTGGGCACCAGCAGGCGTACGTCATTGCCCGCCAGATTCAGACGGGCGGTGTAGCCGAAGAATTTGCTCTCTTCCTTCAACTGCTGATTATGGCGCTGGGCCAGTAAATCGACGTACCAGGCACCGGCATTGTGGCGCGTCTGGGCATATTCAGCGCCTGGATTCGCCAGGCCGACTATCAATTTAATACTGCTCACTGGGGGATTCGCTTTGATCGACTTATTGGAAAGGGCATTAGTCTACCTGTCCACACACCGAATGACAAAATCCTGATGCATACTCAGCACCGATGTACGGTTATCGCGAGAAGAAAGATTAATTCATTAGCGGAACCATTCAATTTGTTAGCTAATGACTCGTATAGGGTAAAGATTTGTCATGTTTTCTTTACCATTTGTGATCACTTCCTCAATCATCTTGCCGGGGCAGAGGCTATACTCAACTTATCAAAGTGGGTTAACCAGTTAATGAGTTATCCCAGTTGGCAAATGGCACTATGGAGGTGGCATATGAAACGCAGAAACGCGGACAGAATGGGCAACTTTTTTATGGGGCTGGGGCTGATCGTGATGGTCGGCGGCGTCGGATATACCATTGTTGCTGAAGTATCTCAGTTCAATTTACCGCAATTTTTCGCCCATGGCGCAATCATGAGTATTTTCGTGGGGGCGTTGCTATGGCTGGTCGGTGCCCGTATTGGCGGTCGTGAGCAGGTGGCTGATCGCTACTGGTGGGTAAAACACTTTGATAAACGTTGCCGTAACGATAATCATCGTCCGTCACATTGATTAAAAAGATAAAAGGGAGCTAGCATTAGGCAAAGGACACCTGCCACGCATTAAGGTCTAAGGTCATGTTCGACTACCCGTAGAAAACCCGTTGCTGCATATGCACCAACGGGTTTTTCTTTTTCTGCTGTCGGGCAACTCATCAAGACGATGCGGCAGGGTGCCGCACCGAAAAGAGAAGTGATTAATGCTCGAACATTGCAGAAATTGACTCTTCATTGCTGATACGGCGGATGGCTTCAGCCAGCATGCCAGACAGCGTCAGAGTACGTACGTTTTTCAGTGCTTTGATTTCTGGTGACAACGGAATGGTGTCGCAGACAATCACTTCATCGATCACCGAGTTGCGAATGTTTTCCACAGCGTTACCGGAGAAGATCGGGTGTGTCGCGTAGGCAAATACGCGCTTGGCACCGCGTTCTTTCAACGCTTCAGCTGCTTTACACAAGGTACCACCGGTGTCGATCATGTCGTCGACCAGCACGCAGTCACGGCCTGCCACGTCACCAATGATGTGCATCACCTGGGAAACGTTCGCACGTGGGCGGCGTTTATCGATGATAGCCATATCGGTATCGTTAAGCAGTTTGGCGATAGCGCGGGCGCGCACTACGCCACCGATATCTGGGGAAACCACGATTGGGTTTTCCAGATTCTGTTGCAGCATGTCTTCCAGCAGGATCGGGCTACCGAACACGTTATCTACCGGAACATCGAAGAAGCCTTGGATCTGTTCAGCGTGCAGATCCACCGTCAAAACGCGGTCAACCCCTACACTGGAGAGGAAATCGGCGACAACTTTGGCCGTGATTGGCACACGAGCAGAACGCACGCGGCGATCCTGGCGGGCATAACCGAAGTAAGGGATAACAGCAGTAATACGACCTGCGGAGGCGCGACGCAGGGCATCTACCATAACAACCAGTTCCATCAGGTTGTCGTTGGTAGGGGCACAGGTGGACTGGATGATGAAAATATCACCGCCGCGTACATTTTCGTTGATTTGCACGCTCACTTCGCCGTCGCTAAAACGACCTACAGCGGCGTCACCAAGGCTGGTGTACAAACGGTTGGCAATACGTTGTGCTAGTTCCGGGGTGGCGTTACCAGCAAAAAGCTTCATATCAGGCACGAGAAGAACCTCAGGCATGCGTCCAGAGAAGATATTGTCATTCGGCCTCCGCTAAGGGGCAGTTAGCGACGCCGGCGCAATATCATACGGGTGTGTAAAAAAACAATTTGAACCGCAGCGGCGCAGGGATTACAGGGCCAGGTGTGAACGACTCTGCGCAGCGAAACGAGAACTACGGCTCAATCTGCCCGGAACGAATGCGATGTAGTGGAGAGACGTTAACGCCACGCGCTACAAAACCACGTATCCACTCCGGGGCTTGATTTAACACCTGACGGGCGGCGGTTTCTGTGTCGAATTCAGCAAACACACAAGCACCTGTGCCAGTCAGGCGTGACGGCGCGTATTCTAACAGCCAAGAAACAAGCTGTTCAACCTCGCGAAAACGTTTTCTTGCTATTGGTTCGCAATCATTTGCGTAAGTTGCCTGTAACAGCACATTTAACGGGCGAACCGGGGTGTCTCTTTTTAAATCGGCATCACCAAAAATGACGGGGGTAGGGATGCTGACGCCCGGATGGGCAACCAAATACCACTTTTCTTGCGGGTTCGCCGGTTGTAATTGTTCACCAATACCTTCGGCAAACGCGGCATGACCCCGAACGAAAACCGGCACATCGGCACCGAGGGTCAGCCCCAGTTCCGCTAATTGGTCATCGCTCAAGCCGCAGTGCCACAGTGCGTTCAACGCCACCAATACCGTGGCTGCATTGGAGGAGCCGCCGCCGAGCCCGCCCCCCATCGGCAGGCGTTTCTCGATGCTGATGTCGGCACCGCGCGGGGCGGTGTTCAGTTCGTGGCGATCGCAATACTGCTGCAATAACCGTGCAGCTCGGACGATCAGGTTTTGTTCGTCCGGCACGCCTTCGACAGGCGTCAGCAGGCGGATATGTTCATCCTGCCGCACGTCGATGGTCAGCGTGTCGCCGTAATCCAAAAATTGGAACAGCGTCTGCAGCAGGTGATAACCGTCGGCGCGTTGCCCAGTGATGTATAAAAACAAATTGAGTTTAGCGGGTGCTGGCCACTGACGGATCATTTGAGTGTCCAATTATCCATTTTCAGCTTGATGCGTTGGTCACCCTGTTTCAGCTCGAGGCGGCTTGGTAACTGTGGTGTGAGGCTGTTGTTGTAATCCTGGTAGTCCACGGTCCAGGTCTGGCTGCCTTGCTGGTAACTCAGCGAGTTCAAACGGTATTGGTCATCCAGCTTGAAGTCGTTGGCTTCACCTGGCAGACCGAGCATCCATTGGCGCAGGTTGTCCAGCGGAATGGCCATGCCGGTCAGTTTGCGGATCATCTCTTCGGCATTGTCACTGACATAGCGTTTGCCTTGGTTATCCGTCAACTGCACCACGTTTTTCTGTACGTTGAGATCAAGCTCAGTGCTGCCAAGCGGGTTGGTCAGCAGCAGGCGATAACGTTCAGGTGAATACTGTTGCCAGAAGAAACGAGCGTAGACTTTTTTCTGGTCTGACAGATAGGCAAAAGAGCCACGGGTCTGATACTGATCAAGCTGTTGCACCGCTTGTTCATGGGCTCGCCACTGCGGCGACGTTGGGCTGGTTGCCGGGCCTGACGGTTTGGTGGTGGTACAGGCAGCCAGCACCAGGCTGGCCAGCGGGATCAGGCGTAGCAAACTAACTTTGCGGATTGGCATAACTTTCTCTTGTCCTTTTGTCCTTACGGGCACGCACAGCGAAACCGTGGTATCACCGTTTACGCTAGCGGGGCGACAGCAACACGTCAATAATCATGCGCTATGAATGACGGCATAGAAGTATAAAATACTGTCAGTTTGCGCATTAAAACGAACAATGCAGGCTTTGAAAACGGTTTGCTTGCGCAAATCTGGTGCAGCCTACCATACCATCTTTCAAGTCTAGCTGGGCTGACTAGCGTCACTATACGATTTGTCTAAGTTAATTCCTAAAAAAAAGGAATCTATTAAGAAATACCTTAGTATTTAGTCTCGGTACGTGTGTTTTTATTTGCATGCAATTTGTTGTTTATTTTATGTTTTATCATTTTTTATCTTGTTTTTTTTAAAAATAAAAAATATTTTCATTGTTAACCCTCCCTCTTTCAAATGGCCCAATTAAATTTCTGTACTAATATTCCCATGGATATCTTTTTAGGGGTTTTCTGTGGAAATTTTGATTAAAAAAGAGCCGTCAAAACTCAAATGCCTTGATTCTGTTAGAGGGCTGGCTAGTTTGGTAGTGGTATTTTCTCATCTGTCACTTATCTACTTTATATACTTGCATAATTTTTCTGGTGATGTGATTCCTGCGGCATTTTCGGTACAGAGTTATATTCATAATTCCGTGTTTGGTTTTCTATTTTCTGGTTCTTCTGCAGTTTATGTTTTTTTTGTTATGAGTGGGATTGTATTGTCCCATAATATAGATAAGAAAAATGATGAGTATTATCTGTTAACGTCTTTTACGCGATATTTTAGATTAGCGATACCGGCCACTTTCTCTTGTTTGCTTATGTTTGCTGTTTTGTTCTTTATATCGGCAGCTCCGCAAAGCTCGCTAGGCATGAATGGCTGGTTGAGTCAATTTTTGACGTCTGACCCATCGTTAATTGGTGCTTTTTCTTATGGCGCTATCGGTTCATTTTTAGGATTTCCTGTTTGGGATGGGCACATATATAACCCCGTTTTATGGACGATGAAAATTGAGTTGATTGGTTCACTGTTTGTTTATGTGGCCTGTATTATTTTCAAACGGAATAAGTTCCTGTCACTGTCAATGTTTTTTTTTGCATCTGTGGCATTGGCACCTTTTAGTGTGCCAATTGCCTTGGGAATGCTTTGTTTCTTTTTTGGGTTTATCTATTCAGTTTTTAACATTAATTATAAGAATAACGCTCTCGGTTTCATTTCTTTGGTTGTAGGTTTATACTTTGCTGGTGTACATAATGATAGCGAAAGCTATACGCTGATAGTTAAAGTGTTACATCATCGTTCGTATCTTTTACTTAATTTTCTATCTGGGATTTTAATCGTCTATGGTGTGTTGACCAGTAGCTTAATTAGTCGTGTGCTGGAAAATAAATCGCTCATGTATTTAGGAAGGCTCTCGTTTCCTATTTATATCATTCATATCCCGGTGATTATACTAACCATTTATTTAACCCGCGACTTAGCAACGACATCAGTGGCAAGCATGTTATTTGTGTCGGCAACATCCGTAATAATCACGATTGTGTTGGCAAGGTTTGTAGTTCCGGTTGATGATTTTTCAATCAGTTTTTCGAAGGGCGTCTACAACAAGATCGCTGACCTGGGTATGATCAGAAAGATGAGTTAAATTTTACGAAGCTTTCTCAGCATTATGAGAGAGAGCTTCGCTGTTGCATGGTCGGAATTTTTTGATTTATCTCACTTGGGCGTTACTTTTAGTCCATAATTTCAGCACGACATCCCATGCGCTTATGCTTAGTTGTAGGGATCGTCATCATTATGGTGAGCATAATTTAAACGAATGTACGATAATTTTTTGTAATATCAATGCTATGGTCGATTGATGTCGTCTATTTCAGCGATTGAACGGAAGATGCGGTTGTGACTTTTATTGATCCCGCGCATCAAGTAGAATGCCGTTCAACGAGAACCCGTACCAAAAGAAGTATTACTCGAAGCAATGACCCTGCTGGCGTTAGGTATAAATCACAAAACCGCTCCGGTTTCTCTGCGTGAAAGGGTGACCTTCTCTCCAGAGTCAATCGAACAGGCGCTGACCAGCTTGCTCCAACAACCGTTGGTGCAGGGCGGTGTCGTGTTGTCTACCTGCAACCGTACCGAGCTTTACCTTAGCGTGGAACAACAGGAACATATTCACGAACAGCTGGTTGCCTGGCTGTGTGAGTACCACCATCTGCGCCCGGAAGAAGTGAGTAAAAGCCTGTATTGGCACCACGGTAATGACGCAGTTAGCCATTTGATGCGTGTGGCCAGTGGGCTGGATTCGTTGGTACTGGGTGAGCCACAGATCCTCGGGCAGGTAAAAAAAGCCTTTGCTGAATCACAACGCGGTCAGTCACTGTCCGGTGAGCTTGAACGTCTGTTCCAAAAATCCTTCTCTGTTGCCAAACGCGTGCGCACCGAAACTGAAATTGGTGCCAGTGCCGTATCCGTGGCTTTCGCCGCCTGTACTTTGGCACGACAAATCTTCGAATCGCTTGCTGAACTGAATGTGCTGCTTGTCGGCGCAGGCGAGACGATAGAGCTGGTGGCGCGTCATCTGCGCGAGCACAAAGTACGGCACATGATTATCGCTAACCGTACCCGCGAACGTGCCCAACTCTTGGCGGATGAAGTCGGCGCAGAAGTCATTACGCTGCCGGAGATCGACGAACGCTTGGCGGACGCCGACATTATTATCAGTTCTACCGCCAGCCCACTACCGATCATCGGTAAAGGGATGGTGGAGCGGGCGCTAAAAGCGCGCCGTAACCAGCCGATGCTGTTGGTGGATATTGCCGTACCTCGCGATATAGAACCCGAAGTGGGCAAGCTGGCTAACGCCTATTTGTACAGCGTGGACGATCTGCACGCCATCATTCAAAGCAATCTGGCGCAGCGCAAGGCCGCGGCAGTGCAGGCGGAGTCGATCGTTCAGCAGGAAAGCACCAACTTTATGGCCTGGCTGCGCTCACAGGGCGCGGTGGAAACCATCCGCGATTACCGTTCGCAGGCCGATCAGATCCGTGCAGAAATGGAAACCAAAGCCTTGGCTGCCATTGCGCAAGGCGCCGACGTGGAACAGGTTATTCACGAACTGGCCCACCGGCTGACCAACCGCCTTATTCATGCCCCTACCAAATCCCTCCAACAGGCCGCCGGCGATGGCGACGTGGAGCGGTTGCAATTATTACGCGACAGCCTCGGGCTGGATCAGCATTAGTTTTCTCTTTTAACAGGGTTTAATACCACGCATGAAGCCTTCTATTGTTGCCAAACTGGAAGCGTTACAAGAGCGCCATGAAGAAGTGCAGGCGCTGCTCGGCGATGCCGGCGTTATTGCCGACCAAGATCGGTTCCGCGCGTTATCGCGCGAATATGCACAGCTGACCGACGTTAGCCGCTGTTTCCTGGAATGGCGTCAGGTGCAGGACGACCTGGCAACGGCGGAAATGATGCTGGACGATCCTGAAATGCGCGAAATGGCGCAGGAAGAGCTGAAGCAGGCCAAGGCGGCGACGGAAGAGCTGGAGCAGCAGTTGCAACTGCTGCTCTTACCGAAAGATCCCGATGACGAGCGCGATTGCTTCCTGGAGGTCCGTGCCGGTACCGGCGGTGACGAAGCGGCGATCTTTGCCGGCGATCTGTTCCGTATGTACAGCCGTTATGCCGAAACGCGTCGCTGGCGCGTCGAGATCATGAGCGCCAACGAAGGTGAGCATGGCGGGTATAAAGAAGTGATTGCCAAGGTTTCTGGCGACGGCGTTTTCGGCCAATTGAAATTTGAATCAGGTGGTCACCGCGTGCAGCGTGTACCGGAAACCGAGTCGCAGGGGCGAATTCATACCTCTGCCTGTACCGTGGCTGTCATGCCGGCCGTGCCGGAAGCAGAACTGCCAGAGATCAACGCGGGCGATCTGAAAATCGACACCTTCCGTTCTTCTGGTGCCGGCGGCCAGCACGTTAACACCACCGACTCGGCAATCCGTATTACTCACTTGCCGACCGGCATTGTGGTGGAATGCCAAGATGAGCGTTCACAGCACAAAAACAAAGCCAAGGCGATGTCGGTGTTGGGCGCACGTATCCGTGCTGCCGAGATGGCCAAGCGTCAGCAGGCGGAAGCATCAACGCGCCGTAACCTGTTGGGTAGCGGCGACCGTTCCGATCGCAACCGGACCTACAACTTCCCTCAGGGGCGAGTGACCGACCACCGTATCAACCTGACGCTGTACCGTCTGGATGAGGTCATGGAAGGCAAGCTGGACATGTTGATCCAGCCGATTGTGCAGGAATACCAGGCCGACCAGCTTGCTGCGCTGTCCGCAGAGCCCGAGTAATGGATTATCAATCTTGGCTGAGGGCGGCGGTTGCCCGTCTGACGCAAAGTGAAAGCGCCCGGCGTGATGCCGAAATCCTATTGGGTTTCGTGACGGGCCGGGCCAGAACCTTCCTGATGGCGTTTGGTGAAACGCTGCTGACGCAGCAACAGCAGGAACAGTTGGAAAGGCTGCTGGTGCGCCGTGAACGCGGCGAGCCGGTGGCGTATCTGATCGGCGAGCGGGAGTTTTGGTCTCTGCCGCTGTCGGTATCCCCCGCGACCCTGATCCCTCGTCCAGACACCGAATGCTTGGTAGAACTGGCGTTGGAGCGTCTACCACCGTCCCCTTGCACCATCCTCGATCTCGGTACCGGCACTGGCGCCATTGCGCTGGCGTTGGCCAGCGAACGCCCGGACTGTAGCGTGACGGGCGTTGATTTGCAGCCTGAGGCGGTGGCGCTGGCACAGCATAATGCGCAGAAGCTGGCGATCGGCAATGTGCAATTTCTTCAAGGCAGTTGGTTTGCGCCCCTGACAGGCCAAACGTACGCTTTGATTGCCAGCAATCCTCCGTACATTGACGCAGCCGATCCACACCTGGCACAGGGCGACGTGCGTTTTGAGCCTAGCAGTGCGCTGGTCGCACAGCAGCATGGATTGGCAGATTTATCCGCTATTGTGCAACAGGCGCCACTGCATTTGCAGCCACAGGGCTGGCTTTTGCTGGAACATGGCTGGCAGCAAGGTGAGAGCGTACGAGCGCTGCTGCAGGCCGCCGGTTTTATTTCGATCGCCACGCGCCGTGATTACGGTGACAACGATCGGGTGACGTTTGGTCAATGGCCGCAGCAGTAACTGAAAACCAACAAAACGCTGGCCTCTGGCTTTCACGGTATTACCCGGCAGCAAGTTTCGATCGTTTCCTGATGTTGGCTCAGGCAAGTCACCGGGATGCGTGAATGTAGATAACAACGCCGCAGCGTGAAAGACGGCGGGTATAAGCACACAGCGAATAAATAAAAGGAAGCAATATGGCAGTCTACTCGGCGTTAAAACATCTGCATTTGTTGACGGTAACCATCAGTATTGTCTTGTTTGTATTGCGTTTCTTCTGGAAGTGGCGCAATTCGGCTATGATGAACAAGCGCTGGGTGAAGATAACACCGCACATAAATGATACGGTGTTGTTCGTCAGTGGCATTGCGTTGGTTGTGATGTTCAAGTTTTATCCGCTGTTGGGTATGGACTCATGGCTGACCGAAAAGGTGTTTGGCGTTATTATCTATATCCTGCTTGGCTACGTCGCATTGGGCAAAAAGACCAAAAGCCAGAGCCTGCGCACACTGGCGTTTGTGTTGGCGTTGGGTTGTTTGTACCTGATAATTAAACTTGCCACGACGAAAATACCGTTTCTGATGGGATACTTATGAGTAGCATTGCTGATTTTGAATTTAACACCTCGCTGCTGAGCGAGGGCGTGATCCTGGTATCGCAGTCCGTACGGCGTGATTTCCCCGTCGTCGAGGTCGAACGTAAGCTGCAACAGCTGGTCGACGACGCGCGAGCGGCGGTGCCGCAGGATCTCAGCCAGGAACAGCAACTGGACGCGCTCATTGAATTGTTCTTCAAAACCTGGGGTTTTGGTGGTGCCAGCGGCGTCTATCGTCTGTCTGACGCTATCTGGCTGGATAAAGTGCTGGAAGGACGGCAGGGGACGCCAGTTTCACTTGGCACCATTTTCCTGCATATTGCCGCGCACTTGGGTTTACCGCTGTTGCCGGTAATTTTCCCCACTCAGTTGATCCTGCGAGCAGACTGGCTGGATGACGAAATGTGGCTGATTAATCCGCTGAACGGCGAGACGCTGAACGAACACCAACTGGAAGTGTGGATCAAGGGCAACCTGGGTCTGGCCGCCGAGTTGGAAGACGACGATCTCGATGAGTCAGAAAACGTCATGGTGGTGCGTAAGATGCTCGATACGCTGAAAGCTGCCCTGATGGAAGAAAAACAGATGGAAATGGCGCTGCGCGCCAGCGAAACGGTGCTGTGCTTCGATCCTGATGATCCTTACGAAATTCGCGATCGCGGGCTGATTTACGCCCAATTGGAATGCAACCATATTGCCATTTCCGATCTTAACTATTTTGTCGAACAGTGTCCTGAAGATCCGGTCAGCGAAGTGATCAAAATACAGATCCACTCGATTGAACCGAAACAGGTTACGCTGCATTAATTCATTTGATTTAACATCAACAAAGGCGAAAGCATGAAACAGAAAGTGGTTAGCATTGGTGACATCAACGTAGCGAACGATCTGCCGTTTGTGCTGTTTGGCGGTATGAATGTGTTGGAATCGCGCGATCTGGCGATGCGCATCTGCGAACACTACGTCACCGTGACGCAAAAACTGGGTATCCCTTACGTTTTCAAAGCCTCTTTTGATAAAGCCAACCGTTCTTCTATCCATTCGTACCGCGGTCCGGGTCTGGAAGAAGGGATGAAAATCTTCGAAGAAATCAAAAAAACCTTCGGCGTGAAAACCATCACTGACGTGCACGAAGCTTCACAAGCGCAGCCCGTGTCCGAAGTCGTTGACGTTATCCAGTTGCCCGCTTTCCTGGCTCGCCAGACCGACCTGGTGGAAGCAATGGCCAAGACCGGCGCAGTGATCAACGTCAAGAAGCCACAGTTCGTTAGCCCTGGGCAAATGGGTAATATCGTCGACAAGTTCAAGGAAGGCGGTAACGATCGGGTGATCTTGTGTGATCGCGGCAGTAACTTTGGCTACGATAACCTGGTTGTCGACATGCTGGGCATCAACGTAATGAAAAACGTGACCGGTGGTCATCCGGTGATCTTTGACGTCACCCATGCGCTGCAAACGCGTGATCCGTTTGGCGCAGCTTCCGGCGGCCGTCGTGCGCAGGTTGCCGAGTTGGCGCGTGCGGGTATGGCGGTTGGCTTGGCGGGGCTGTTCATTGAAGCGCACCCAGAGCCAAACAGTGCCAAGTGTGATGGCCCGTCGGCATTGCCGCTGGACAAGCTGGAGCCGTTCCTGGTGCAGATGAAAGCCATCGACGAGCTGGTGAAGAGCTTCCCAGAGCTGGATACCAGCAACTAAACGTGCTCTTTGCAGGGGCGTAGCTGCTGCGCCCGCTATGGTTTAAAGCCCGACTTGTCGGGCTTTTTGTTTTGTTAGGCTACGTGTGACGCCAATGCTTCAGGTAGCGTTGCGTAGAAATGCAGTCTCCCCTCAATGGGTTGTACCCGCGCCCGCGCCAGCGTTTTCAATGGTTGGAAAGGCATGTCGGTGATCGCCAACTGCTTGCCTGGCGGCAGGGCCTCGATAAAGCGCTGTAGGGCATCCAGGCCACCGGCGTCCAGCACCGGTACGGCATCCCACTGCAACACAATCACGTCATAGCTTTCGCTGCGCACCAGGAGTTCATTAAAAATGCGCTCGGCGGCGGCGAAGAACAACGGGCCATTTACGCGCAGCACCAGGCGGCCGTTTTCGGCGCTCAGTTCGCTCAGGCGGGTCATGCGTGCAATACGTCGCATAAACAGCAGGGAAGCCAGCACTATGCCTACGGTGATGGCAATCACCATGTCAAACAGTACGGTCAGTGACATGCACAGCAGCATCACCAGAATGTCATCTTTCGGTGCCCGTCGAAGCAGATAAACGACCTTATGCGCCTCGCTCATGTTCCAGGCGACCATCAGCAGCAGTGATGCCATGGCGGCCAGTGGCAGCCAGGAAAGCCAGGGTGCCAGCACCAGCAGTGCCAGCAACACCAGCAGCGCATGGATAATGGCAGATACCGGCGAGGTGGCACCTGCGCGCACGTTGGCCGCAGACCGCGCGATGGCGGCGGTTGCGGTAATGCCACCAAAGAAGGGGGCGATGATATTGCCGGCACCCTGACCAATCAATTCGGTATTGGAGTTGTGTTTCTTACCGGTCATACCGTCCAGCACGACGGCGCACAATAAGGACTCAATGGCGCCCAACATGGCCATAGAAAATGCCGCTGGCAGCAGAGCGGAGATGGTTTGCCAGCTTAGGGCCATGGGGTTGCCGTCGCCCGCAGGCAGATCCCAGGGGAGCATCAACTGCGGCAGGATAGGTGGGATGCCCTGGCCCTGAGTACCGTCGGCCAACAGGTAGCTGAAACGTGAGCCGATAGTGGCTACGGGGTGGTCAAACATCGCCAAAACACCCATGACTGCCGTACCTGCCAGCAGGGCCGGCAGATGGCCGGGTACCCGCAGACCGAGTTTCGGCCAGAAGATCAGGATAAGCAGGGTCACTGCACCGATCAGCGTATCGCCAAGGTCCAACGTAGGCAACGCCTGCAACAGGGCGTAAACCTTACCCACATAGTGTTCAGGTACCACGGCCAAGTGCAGACCGAAGAAATCCTTCACCTGCATCGTCGCAATGGTAATGGCGATACCGGAGGTAAAGCCCAGCGTCACGGACAGCGGTATATATTCAATTAACCGGCCGAAACGGGCTAATCCCATCAGCACCAAAAACAGGCCGGAAAGCAGCGTGGCGATTAACAACCCAGAGAGCCCGAACTGCTGGGATACGGGGTACAGGATCACCACAAAAGCGGCGGTAGGGCCGGACACGCTAAAGCGTGAACCGCCACTGATGGCGATCACAATCCCGGCGACGGCCGATGTGTAAAGCCCGTATTGAGGGGGGACGCCGCTGGCAATGGCCAGCGCCATCGCCAACGGGATGGCGATAATGCCGACAGTAACGCCGGCAATGGCGTCTTTAAGCAGGCGTTGCAGAGAGTAAGGTTCCCGCCAGCAGGCATCTACCAGCGCGCTGAACGGCCGGATGCCGTTAATTTCATGCGTTTTCATCTAAGGTGCAAACCAAGTCTATAAAAGAGAACGGAATGGCGGGCCAGAAAAGGTCCGTCTCGAATAGCTGATAGACACCATACGCCTGTTATGGCAATGATTCATAGATGTACATCAATGCCGTGCTAAAAATCGGAGTTATACTCTTTTAGAATGCCGATTAACACCCGATAGTAGACTGGCCGTGGCTTAAACGGCCAGTCTAAATTGAATAATGCTATTTTTACCCCTTAATGCACGGCGGGCAAGGATAACCCAAGAAAGCGGGCTAAGGTGCCAACCAGCAGATTATGGTCTTCCAGCTGTGGTGCGCCAGAAATGCTGATGGTACCGATGCAGCCGAGACCCGTTAAATTGACGGGGAAGGCACCGCCATGAACCGAATAGTCGCGAACACTCAGCCCGTATCGTTCTTCCAGTGTTGATTGCCGCTGCTGCAAACGCAGGCCAATAGCATAAGAGCTCTTGTGAAAATGGTTTACCACGTTGCGTTTACGCCGCACCCAGTCTGCAATATCAGGGGTAGTGCCAGGCATGGCATAGTAAAAGAGAGTCTGCCCCGCCAACTGGATTTCTATGGCGATCGACAGGCTGCGTTGTTCTGCGGCGGATTTCAGTGCGGAGCCCAATTCCCAGGCAGTATTATGATCAAAATGGTTAAAGGCTAACGCCGTTTCCTGTTCAGTAAGCGCGTGCAATTCATCATCAGTATTCATGGTTGTCACCCCCTCATTTGGTCGCTAACAGACTATCCTGAACCGGACGCAGGGGATAGATACCTTGGAAATAACATAGAACTGCTAATCTATTATTAATCTGTGTAATATCTCCGATGCTGAGCTGGATGAGACAGGGATTGGTTCTCAACATTTATTGTTTAATCACCCTGTTATTCTCGTGGAGCATAGCGAATATTTATGACTTACGTTGTGTCAATTCCCGCCTTGTATAGTGACGCCTGCATTACCTATGCCACACTGTCCATCAGCTATTTTGCTCTCAGCAAGAACGCCCCCTTTTCCTACCATTCCGAGCTGTGGAAACGCCTGCTTTTTGGCGTGCTGGCTGGCCTGGCGGTTTTTTTTCTCAATCAGGACAAGCTGGAGTTGGTCGGTGACGTGCATTACAGCTTCGCCATGATCCCGATGATATTAGTGACGTTTTATGGTGGTGCCGTCAGTGGGCTGGCCTGCTATCTGATGTCGCTGGTGTTGAGTGGGGGTTTTACCGTTGATAACCTGTTTATCGGCTCGATCATTCTTCCATTAATGCTGTCGCGCGTTTGGTTGAGAAAGACGAATCGGGTGTTCTATCTCACCATTTGCATCATTGCATTGTATCGCATCGCGGTAGTTTGGTTTTTTGTGGATATGTGGGAACGGTGGCCAGACGTATTGCTGTACCAGGCTATTTCTGCCCTGTGTTTGGCCATTTGCTACCATGCGATCAACTTCAAGGAACGGCACATTCATGCGTATTTCTCTATGCGTGATAAAGCCACCATCGACAGTCTTACTCATCTCAGTAACCGCGCCAGTGTGGACTACCGACTGATGTTACAACACATGGAGCGTCGTCCCTGTGGGTTGATGATCCTCGATTTGGATGATTTCAAACACATCAACGATACCTATGGCCATTTGGTTGGGGACATACTGTTGGCACGAGTGGGGGCGTTGTTAAAAAACAGCGTACGCAGCGACGATTTCGTCGGCCGTTATGGCGGTGAGGAGTTTATTGTTATTACGGCCAGCTACGATCCGGCGACGATTGGTGGGGTAGCGGAGCGTATCCGACGTAGCGTTGAGGCCACCGCGTTTGTACTGGACGACGGTGATGAGGCACACATCACGGTGTCTATCGGTGCGTCGTTGTATCTGCCCGGTATGGTGGTTGATAAAGCGATTGAGGTCACGGATGAAGCGCTGTATGACGCCAAACGCAGGGGGAAAAATCAGGTGGTGTGCAGCCGGCTGATGCAACTCTCACCGCTTGGTGCGGGTTTCCGCCACGAATGATCCCCTCCTGATATTCACAGGAGGGGAGTGATTCAGGCTGCCAAGGTATGCTCGCGGAACGCGGTCAGTAACTCTTCGGTAAACTTCAGGCGTTTCTGACGGTCGGCCAAGTCCAACATAAACTTCAGCTTGGTTGGTCCATCCAGACGATAGATTTGCGGATGACTCTGTAGCAGACCAATCAAATAACCCGGGTCAACCAGGTTCTTCTCACCAAACTCAATAAAGCCGCCGCGTTCATTACCTTCTATGCGTTTGATACCCAGTTTTTGGGCGTGTTGACGCAGAGCCGCACATTGCAGCAGGTTACGTGCCGGATCGGGGAGCAGACCGAAGCGGTCAATCAGCTCCACTTTCAGCTCTTCCAGTTCACCGTCGTTTTTCGCGCTGGCAATACGTTTATAGAACGACAGGCGGGTGTTAACGTCGGGGATGAAATCATCCGGCAGGAGGGCTGGCATACGCAGCTCCACTTCGGTTTGGTTGCTGGTGAGATCTTCCAGCGAAGGCTCACGTCCATGCTTAAGCGCATCAACCGCACTTTCCAACAGTTCCATATACAGTGAAAAACCGACGGTGGTCATCTGGCCGCTTTGATCTTCACCCAACAGTTCACCTGCGCCACGGATCTCAAGATCGTGAGTGGCTAGCGCAAAGCCGGCACCCAGATCTTCCAGTGACGCGATGGCCTCCAGGCGTTTATGGGCGTCGGTGCTCATGGCTTTTGGATTTGGCGTCAGCAAATACGCGTAAGCTTGATGGTGCGAACGCCCGACGCGGCCGCGTAGCTGGTGTAACTGCGCAAGCCCAAAGCGATCCGCACGCTCAATGATAATGGTATTGGCGCTGGGGATATCGATGCCGGTTTCAATAATGGTGGTACAGACCAACACATTGAAGCGCTGGTGGTGGAAGTCGTTCATCACGCGTTCCAAATCGCGTTCGCGCATCTGGCCGTGACCGATGGCAATGCGCGCCTCTGGCACCAACTCTGCCAGTTTTTCTGCTGCCTTTTCGATGTTTTCTACATCGTTGTACAGGTAGTAAACCTGGCCTCCGCGCAGCACTTCTCGCAGGATGGCTTCGCGGACGACCAAACTGTCGTACTCGCGGACAAAGGTTTTTACTGCCAGGCGGCGGGCAGGTGGGGTGGCAATAATGGACAGGTCACGCATGCCGCTCATGGCCATATTCAGCGTGCGCGGGATCGGCGTGGCGGTCAGCGTCAGGATATCCACATCGGCACGCATCGCCTTGATGCGTTCTTTATGGCGGACACCGAAACGGTGCTCTTCGTCAACGATAAGCAGCCCCAGATCTTTCCAGCGCAGTTCGCTTTGCAGCAATTTGTGGGTACCAATGATAATGTCAACTTTGCCATCAACGGCGTCGTCCATCACTTGCTGCTGTTCTTTAGCGCTGCGGAAGCGTGACATCATCTCGATACGGATTGGCCAGGTGGCGAAGCGATCGCGGAAGTTGTCAAAATGCTGCTGCGCCAACAGCGTTGTCGGCACCAATACCGCAACTTGTTTGCCGTTTTCAACGGCCAGAAACGCGGCGCGCATTGCCACTTCGGTTTTGCCGAAGCCGACATCGCCACATACCAGGCGGTCCATGGCCAGGGGTTGGCACATGTCGCTCAGTACGGCGTTGATCGCCTGCTCCTGATCGGGTGTGGTTTCAAACGGGAAGCTCTGACAGAACAGCTGATATTGCTCACGGTTATGTTTAAACGCGAAACCGGTTTTAGCCGCGCGTTGGGCGTAGATATCCAACAGCTCTGCTGCCACGTCCCGTACCCGCTCGGCCGCTTTCTGTCGTGCGCGCGACCAGGCATCACCGCCCAGTTTATGCAGCGGGGCATTTTCGTCTGCGCCACCCGCATAGCGGCTGATCAGATGCAATGAAGAAACCGGTACGTACAGTTTGTCTTCACCGGCATAGGACAAGATCAGGTATTCGGCCTTGATGCCACCGGCCTCCAGCGTGGTTAACCCCACGTAGCGCCCAACGCCATGCTCCAGATGTACCACCGGTTGACCCGGGTGCAGTTCTGCCAGGTTGCGGATCAGAACGTCGGTATTAATGGTCCGTCGGTTGTCCTGCCGACGGCGGCTGACGCGTTCGCCGAGCAGATCGCTTTCGCAGATCAGGGCCCGGTTACGCATACCGTCGAGGAAGCCGCGTTCGGAAGCCCCGACCATCATGTAACGGCCGGCCGGCTCGGTCTGATCGAGATGCTGGATCAACGAGGTGCCGAGCTTGATGCGGCCTAGCAGGTCTTGCAGCGTTTCCCGGCGACCTTCACTTTCCACTGAGAAGATAACGCTGCCGTCAAAGCTTTCAATAAAGCGGCGCAGATTGTCCAAGGGGGCTTTCTGCTGGGCCTGCACCGCCAGATCCGGCAGGGCGCGGTAATCCAGATTGGTGTTACCGGCCTTGGCAGGCAATTCCTCGGTTTTTAGCGCCATGCGCGGCCAGGCTTTTAACTCGCTAAACAATGCATCAACCCTCAGCCACAGGCTGTCCGGCGCCAGCAGTGGGCGCATCGGATCGACACGGCGGCTCTCGAAACGTTGGTTAACGTCCTGCCAGAAGCGTTCGGCGGCGCTTTCCAGATTGCCGGTATTGACGATCAGCGTATTGCCTGGCAGGTAGCTGAACAGCGACGGCAGCGGTTGGTTGAAGAACAGCGGCTGCCAGTATTCGATACCGGCAGGCCAGGTGCCTTTACTCACCTGTTGATAAATATGTTCGGCGTCGCGGCGCACTTCAAACTGCTCGCGCCACTGGCTGCGGAACAGCTCGATGGCATTTTTATCGGTTGGGAACTCATGGGCCGGTAGCAGGTTGATCGCGTCGACTTCGCTCAGTGTGCGCTGGTTGTCGACATCAAAGGTGCGCAGGCTGTCGATTTCATCGTCGAAGAAATCGATGCGATAGGGCTCTTCGCTCCCCATCGGGAACAGATCAAGTAACGCGCCGCGCGTGGCGAACTCACCGTGCTCCATCACCTGATCGACACTGCGGTAGCCCGCTTGCTCGAGTTGGGCACGCAGTTTGTCGCGTGACAGGCGCTGGCCTTTTTTCATGACCAGCGCGTGGCCGTGCAGGAATTCGTGCGGGCAAACACGCTGCATCAGCGTATTGACCGGCAGGATAATGACGCCGCGCACCATGGTCGGCAAGTGGTACAGGCTCGACAGGCGTGCGGAGATGATTTCCTGATGCGGTGAGAAGCTGTCGTAGGGGAGGGTTTCCCAGTCCGACAGAGTGGTCACCATTTGATCGGTAAACTGCTGAATTTCGTCGCGCAGCCGCAGGGCATTTTGCATGTCCGGGGCGATCAACATCACCGGCCCGTTATGTCGTTCGATGATCTCGGCGCACTCTACGGCGCAGGCCGAGCCGGTCAGTTGCCCCAACTGGCGCAAGTCACCAGCACGCTCAGGCAAAGAATAACGGGAGGATGAGGATGCAGCACGCTTAGGGTTATCGGAGATGCTCATTAAGGTATCTTTAATCAATGTATTAAATTTCGCCCCGGCAGAAATAACACCGCGCCTTTAGCCGGTAATACTAGCCCACTGGGCAATAAACTGACATAGATAAAAGCGCGGCGCGGCGGTCTAATGGCGAATGTTTAACCACTCAATGGCATTACTCTTGTGTAGCCAGGGCGAGATAGTCGTGGATTTTATCGACGTCAACGTTACCGCCGCTGACGATCACCCCCACTTTTTTGCCGCGCAGATCCAGTAGCGAATTCATTGCTGCCGCTGCGGCCAGGCAACCGGTCGGTTCGACCACCATTTTCATCCGTTCCATAAAGAAACGCATCTGCCGGCAGAGTTGCGGGTCACTGACCGTCAAAATATCGTCAACGTACTCTTGAATGATAGGGAATGTCAGCGCACCCACCTGCTGGGTCTGAGCGCCGTCGGCAATCGTTTTCGGTACGGGGATGTGTACCGGTTGGCCACTGCGAAACGCCTGTTGCACGTCGTTGCCTGCCTGCGGTTCAACGCCGAACACCCGACAGTGCGGTGACCAGTGTTTGGCTGCAACCGCGCTACCGGCCAGTAGACCACCGCCACCGGTGCACACCAACAGCACATCCAGTGGCCCGATGTCCTCAATCAGTTCTTTGGTGGCGGTGCCCTGGCCTGCAATCACCTGCGGGTAATCGTAGGGGGGCACTATCGTCAGGCGGTGTTCAGCAGCCAGCCGTTGGGTAATGGCTTCACGGTCTTCGCTGTGGCGCTGGTAAATCACCACGTTGGCACCGTAACCGCGGGTTGCCGCCAGCTTGGTTGCCGGTGCGTCGTGCGGCATCACAATGGTCACATTGACCCCAAGTTCGCGTGCCGCCAGTGCCATTGCCTGGGCATGGTTACCTGAGGAAAAGGCAATCACGCCCGCTTTGCGTTGCGCAGCACTCAATTGGGCAATGGCGTTATAGGCACCGCGAAACTTGAAGGCGCCTACGCGTTGGAAATTTTCACACTTGAAGAACAGCTGCGCACCGGTGAGGTTATCGGCCTGCCGAGATGTCATCACCGGTGTACGGATGGCATGTCCAGCCAGAATTTCTGCGGCGGTAGAGATATCGGCGGCGGTGATGCAGTGGGGAGTTGAACTCATGACGACCTCGCGCTGGTGAAAGGTTGATTGATTACCCGGAGATTTTAATTTACTCTTTGTAAAGTTATTGTCAAATGGTTAAGTTGATGAGTGATATCAAGCAGGAAAACGCACTGTTGCTGCGTGAAGCGGAAAAAATAGTTCAGGCGCTGGGGGCCATGTTTGCACCGAGCTGCGAAGTGGTGCTGCATGATCTCACGCAACCAGGGCGAGCCATTGTCGCCATCGCCAATAATCTGTCTAACCGCAGTATTGGCGATGCTGCCAGCGAAATGGGGCTGGAACGTATTGCCTCGCCGGATTTCCCTGATGTGGTACAGAACTATGCCAATGCTTTCCCCGACGGTCGGCCGGCCAAGAGCACGTCAATCGGCTTGCGTAACAGCCAGGGGGTTTATGTAGCAGCCATCTGCCTCAACCTGGATGTTTCAATCTTCAACAGCGTCAACGCCATCCTGCAACAGCTGACTGCGGTGGTGCAGAGCGCGCCGCAGGTTGCTGACGAGGGCGCGCGTTCATTGTCGGACATCGCCTCAGTGATCAACACTTTTGCGGCCTCGTGTGCCACTGCGCCGCGCGCGCTCTCTTCCGAACAGCGTTTTCAGGTGATCCAATTGCTTAAGCAGCAGGGCTATCTGCAACTGCGTGGTGCGGCCACTATGGCCGCGGAAGCATTGGGTATTTCGCGGGTCTCGGTTTACAACCTGTTAAAGCGAGATGCCGGGTGACCTGCTGCGGTTAGCCCGAACGGCGGAATAAAAGGCGTCAGGGTGGTTCCCTAAACGAGGTATAGCCTTTATTATCCTTGATCACTTTGCTTAAGCTACGGCCACAAAACGGATTTCATGTATCAACCTGTCGCGTTATTCATTGGCCTGCGCTATATGCGCGGGCGGGCCTCAGATCGCTTCGGGCGGTTTGTTTCCTGGCTTTCCACCATCGGCATTACGCTGGGGGTGATGGCGTTGGTCACCGTATTGTCGGTGATGAACGGTTTTGAAAAGGATCTGGAGAACAATATTCTCGGCCTGATGCCGCAGGCGTTGATCACTAGCCCTCAGGGGTCGATCAACCCGCAACAAATTCCTGCCTCGGTGGCGCAGGGGCTGCAGGGCGTTAGCCGCGTTGCACCGTTAACCACCGGTGACGTGGTGCTGCAAAGCGCTCGCAGCGTGGCGGTCGGAGTTATGTTAGGGGTAAACCCGGACGAAGCTGATCCCTTGACGCCGTTTCTGGTGAACGTCAAACAGCAGCTGTTACAGCCGGGCCAGTACAATATCATCCTTGGCGAACAGCTTGCCGGGCAGCTTGGCGTCAAACGCGGCGACCCGCTGCGGGTGATGGTGCCGAGCGCCAGCCAATTTACGCCGATGGGCCGCATTCCCATTCAACGTCTGTTTACTGTGGTCGGCACTTTCCATGCGAACAGTGAAGTTGATGGTACCCAGATGCTGGTCAATCAGCAGGACGCTTCACGCCTGCTGCGCTATCCGGCAGGTAATATCACGGGGTGGCGTTTGTTCCTGCAACAGCCGCTGACGGTTGATACGCTGAGCCAACAAAAATTGCCTCAGGGCACCGAATGGAAAGACTGGCGCGAACGTAAAGGCGAGTTGTTCCAGGCGGTGCGCATGGAGAAAAACATGATGGGGCTGCTGCTCAGCCTGATCGTGGCAGTGGCGGCGTTCAACATTATTACGTCACTCGGTCTGCTGGTTATGGAAAAGCAGGGTGAAGTCGCCATTTTGCAAACACAGGGCCTGACACGTCGACAAATCATGGCGGTGTTTATGGTGCAGGGCGCGAGTGCGGGCATTATCGGCTCGTTGCTCGGCACGCTGTTAGGCGTGCTACTGGCCACCAACCTGAATAATCTGATGCCGATTCTCGGCGCATTGATTGACGGCGCATCGTTGCCGGTGGCGGTTGACCCGTTGCAGGTGACGATCATTGCCGTGGCGGCGATGGCGGTTTCCCTGTTGTCCACGCTTTACCCTTCATGGCGCGCTGCCGCCGTACAACCCGCTGAGGCTTTACGTTATGAGTAACCATCTTTTGTTGCAGTGCGACAACCTGTGTAAGACCTATCAGGAAGGCAACCTGCATACCGACGTACTGCGCAATGTCAGTTTTTCTATGCAGCCGGGCGAGATGATGGCGATTGTCGGTAGTTCAGGCTCCGGCAAAAGTACCTTATTGCACCTGTTGGGGGGGCTGGACTCCCCAACCTCCGGCGAGGTGATCTACAAAGGTCAGTCAATGAATACCTTGTCTTCGGCGGCCAAAGCCGAGCTGCGCAACCGCCAGCTTGGTTTCATCTATCAGTTCCACCATCTGTTGCCGGACTTTACTGCACTGGAAAACGCCGCAATGCCGCTGTTGATCGGCGGTATAAAGCCGGCACAGGCGCAAGAAAAAGCGCTGGAGATGCTGGCGGCGGTCGGGTTGGCAAAACGCAGCAAGCACCGGCCTTCAGAATTGTCCGGCGGTGAGCGCCAGCGCGTGGCCATTGCGCGTGCGTTGGTGAATAACCCGTCGTTGGTGTTAGCGGATGAGCCGACCGGTAATTTGGATAAACGTACGGCCGACAGCATCTTTGATCTGCTCGGTGAGTTGAACGTGCGCCAGGGTACGGCGTTCCTGGTGGTAACCCATGACCTGCAACTGGCGAAGCGTCTTAGCCGCCAATTGGAAATGGCCGACGGCCATCTGCAGGCCCAGTTGACCCTGTTGGGGGCTGAGTAATGGCGGGTGCGTCACTTTCCTTTCTGACGGCTCTGCGTTTCAGCCGAGGGCGCAAGCGCGGTGGCATGGTGTCGTTGATCTCGGTGATCTCCACCATCGGTATCGCCTTGGGCGTTGCCGTGCTGATTGTTGGCCTGAGCGCGATGAATGGTTTTGAGCGTGAACTGAAAAACCGTATTTTGGCCGTGGTACCCCATGGCGAAATCGAACCGGTGAAACAGCCATTTAAAGATTGGCCGTCGATTCTGCAACGGGTAGAAAAAGTGCCAGGCATAGCGGCTGCCGCGCCTTATATTAACTTTACCGGCCTGATGGAAAATGGCGCGCAACTGCGTGCGGTCGGGGTCAAAGGGGTTGATCCGCAGCAGGAAAACCAACTCAGTGCGTTGCCGAAATACGTCCAAGGCGATGCCTGGGCTAATTTTAAAAGCGGTGAGCAGCAGGTGATCCTGGGTAAGGGCGTTGCTGATGCATTGGGCGTCAAGCAGGGCAGCTATGTGACGGTGATGATCCCTAACAGCGATCCGCAAATGAAGCTGTTGCAACCGAAGCGTATCCGTTTGCACGTAACGGGTATTTTGCAGCTCAGTGGCCAGCTCGATCACAGCCTGGCGATGGTGCCCCTGGCCGACGCTCAGCAATATCTGGATATGGGCGATAGCGTGACGGGGATTGCCATCAAGGTTAACGATGTGTTTGCCGCCAACAAGCTGGTGCGCGATGCGGGCGAAGTCACCAACGCTTATGTTTATATCAAGAGCTGGATTGGTACCTATGGCTACATGTACCGTGATATTCAGATGATTCGCGCCATCATGTATCTGGCAATGGTGCTGGTGATCGGCGTCGCCTGTTTCAATATCGTCTCCACGCTGGTGATGGCGGTGAAAGACAAGAGCGGTGATATTGCGGTGCTGCGTACTCTGGGTGCCAAAGACGGCTTTATTCGCGCCATCTTTATCTGGTACGGCCTGCTGGCCGGGCTGGTGGGCAGCGTCAGCGGGGTCGTGGTGGGGGTTATCGCGTCGTTGCAACTGACCAACATCATTAAAGGAGTGGAAAAACTGATGGGGCATTCATTCCTGTCGGGCGATATCTACTTCATCGACTTCCTGCCTTCTGAGTTGCACTGGCTGGACGTGTTGATTGTACTGGTGACGGCGTTGGTGCTCAGCCTGTTGGCAAGTTGGTATCCAGCCAGGCGTGCCAGCCGTATTGATCCGGCACGCGTATTGAGCGGTCAATAATCAAAATCAGGGGAGGCAGCGATGCCGCCCCATTTTTTTAGCCTAAGGGTGGGTTATGTACTACGGTTTCGATATGGGCGGCACCAAGATTGAGCTGGGCGTGTTTGATGCAGACCTGCAACGCATTTGGCAAAAAAGGGTGCCGACACCGCGTGACGATTATCAGCAGCTGCTGGCAACGTTGCGCGATCTGACCTTTGAGGCGGATGCGTTCTGTGGCCAACAGGGAATGGTGGGTATCGGCATTCCGGGGCTGCCCAACGACGATGATGGTACGGTATTCACAGCTAACGTACCGGCGGCAATGGGGCAACGTTTACCACTGGATCTGGCTGAGCTGATTGGTCGTGACGTGCGTATTGATAACGACGCCAACTGTTTTGCGCTGTCGGAGGCCTGGGACGACGAGTTCCGTCACTATCCAACGGTGTTGGGCATTATCCTTGGCACCGGGGTGGGCGGCGGGTTGATCGTCGACGGCAAAGTGGTCTCCGGGCGTAACTATATTGCTGGCGAATTTGGCCATTTCCGCCTGCCGGTGGATGCGCTTGACGTGCTGGGGCATGATATACCTCGCGTTCCTTGTGGCTGCGGCCATCAAGGTTGCATCGAAAATTACATTTCTGGTCGCGGTTTTGAGTGGATGTACGCCCACTTTTATCAGCAGCACTTGCCTGCACAGCAGATTATTGCGCATTATCAGTCGGGTGAGCCGCAGGCGGTGGCTCATGTCGAACGTTTTATGGATGTTCTGGCGATATGCCTGGGCAATTTACTGACCATTATTGATCCACATCTGGTGGTGATTGGTGGCGGGTTATCGAATTTTGAAGCCATCTACCAGGCGTTACCCGAGCGTTTACCCGCGCATCTGTTGCGTGTGGCCAAGTTGCCACGAATTGAAAAAGCGCGCTATGGGGACGCGGGTGGCGTACGTGGGGCTGCGTTCCTCAATTTGGTTCACAGGGAAAAGTAAGGAGAGAGTTAATGCATACTCGCCATCGGCTGTGTCAGTTTCGCAAGAGTAAGCATGTGCTGCATCAGCGCTTTCGTTCGCGGATTTTTCATCGCGATACCATGGCGGCGGCCGAGCTGAAGAAGCCGTTTGTCGTGGTGTTGACCGGGGCCGGGATCTCGGCCGAGTCAGGTATCCGTACTTTCCGCGCCGCAGACGGTTTGTGGGAAGAGCACCGTGTGGAAGATGTCGCTACGCCGGAAGGCTATCAGCGCGATCCGCAACTTGTGCAGGCGTTTTACAATGAACGCCGCCGGCAGCTACAGTCCCCGGAGATTGCCCCTAATGCGGCACACCGCGCATTGGCGGATCTGGAAGCCTGGTTGGGGGATAACTTCCTGCTGGTGACGCAGAATATCGATAATCTGCATGAGCGCGCCGGCAGTTCGCGCGTGTTGCATATGCACGGTGAACTGTTGAAAGTCCGCTGCACCAGCTCCGGGCAGGTATTTGACTGGCCGGAGGATCTCAGCGTGGACGATCGCTGCCATTGCTGCCAATTCCCGGCGCCTTTGCGGCCACACGTGGTGTGGTTCGGCGAAATGCCGTTGGGCATGGATGAAATCTATCAGGCGCTGGCCAAGGCCGATTTCTTTGTGGCTATTGGCACTTCGGGCCACGTTTATCCGGCTGCGGGTTTTGTACACGAGGCACGCTTGGGCGGGGCGCACACCATGGAACTGAATCTGGAGCCCAGCCAGGTAGAAAGTCAGTTTGATGAAAAACACTATGGTCCTGCCAGTGCGGTAGTACCACGGTTCGTGCACAAATTCCTGGTTGGGAAAGTCGAAAGAGCCGATCAACCTTAATGCTGGTTTCAGGGCGCAGCCTGTGGCGTCCTGAACTTTCTCCTTCACACCTTGATGTTTGCCTGCCTGCTCAGCCGCTTTGCGCCACCGGCCTACCCATGTTGTTCAACGTTCCACCATCGATGAACGAACCCGCACCGCTGTAATTATCACTGCAATTAATGATTTCCGTTAAATCTGGGTAAAAATGACCTGTCTCAATATTTGATCCGAACCGGTTCCGCATAATGAAACGCGATATTCTGAGGGCGGATACCATGGATAAACTACTAGATCGCTTTTTTAACTACGTCTCATTCGACACGCAATCTAAAGCGAACGTCAAACATGTGCCGAGCACCGACGGGCAATTGAAGCTGGCGCGCGCGTTGCAGCAGGAAATGATTGAATTGGGGTTTGAACGGGTGTCGCTCAGCGAGCATGGCTGCGTTATGGGCACCTTACCGGGGAACGTTGCCTGGCCCGTGCCGGCAATTGGGTTTATTTCGCATCTGGATACGTCACCCGACTTTAGCGGAAAGCACGTTAACCCGCAGATCGTCGAGAATTACCGCGGTGGCGATATTGCGCTCGGCATCGGCGATGAAGTGTTGTCACCGGTGATGTTTCCGATCCTGCACCACATGTTGGGGCAGACACTGATCACCACCGACGGTAAAACGCTGCTCGGTGCTGATGATAAAGCGGGCATTGCCGAGATATTGACCGCCATGGTGCGGCTACAACAGCGTAAGATCCCACACGGTGATATCCGCGTGGCCTTCACGCCGGATGAAGAGGTTGGTAAAGGCGCTCAGTTGTTTGACGTTGCAGAGTTCAATGCCGAGTGGGCCTATACCGTAGACGGAGGCGGCGTGGGTGAACTGGAGTGTGAAAACTTCAATGCGGCGTCAGTAACGGTGAAAATTGTCGGTAATAACGTGCACCCGGGGAGCGCCAAAGGGGTAATGGTGAACGCACTGTCTCTCGCGACCCGTATTCAGCAGGCACTACCGGCGGACGAAACCCCGGAAACCACCACGGGTTATGAGGGGTTTTATCATCTCAGCAGCCTTAAGGGGAGCGTTGAACGCGCCGAGATGCACTACATCCTGCGAGATTTCGAGCGTGACGGTTTTGAAGCGCGCAAACGCCGGATGATCGAGATCGCTCAGCAGGTGGGTAAAGGCCTGCCGCGTGATTGCTATATTGAGGTGGCGATCGAAGACAGTTATTACAACATGCGCGAGCAGGTGGCTGAGCATCCCCATGTGATTGCGCTGGCGCAACAGGCAATGCGCGACTGTGATATTGAACCTGTCATGAAGCCCATTCGTGGCGGCACCGACGGGGCACAGCTGTCGTTCCGCGGTTTGCCGTGCCCGAACCTGTTTACCGGCGGTTATAACTACCACTGCAAGCATGAGTTTGTTTCCCTGGAAGGGATGGAGCAGGCGGTGGCGGTTATTATGCGCATCGCGGCGCTGACGGCCGAACGCGCAAAATAACACCGATTACAATCGTTATAATTGCTTGCCGCAACAAGGGTTTGCTCCTAGTGTGGGACATATATCCAGCACAAGGAGCCTTATCATGAGCACTGAACACCGTATCGATCGCCAATGCCTTGAACAGTTTGTACAGGCTATTTGGCGCCATGCCGGCAGCACGGAGCGGGAAGCCGCACTGGTGGCGGATCATTTAGTCCAGGCCAATTTGGCTGGGCACGATTCGCATGGCGTCGGCATGATCCCAAGCTACATGGCATCGTTGGCGCAAGGGCATTTACAACTGAATGTCCATGCTCAGGTGGTGCGCGATGCGGGGGCCGTGCTGACGATTGATGGTGGCCAGGGATTTGGCCAGGTGGTGGCCAGCGAAGCGATGGATAAAGGGATTGAACGCGCTCGGCAATTGGGGCTGGCGGCGGTGGCGTTGCATAATTCACACCATATTGGCCGTATTGGTCACTGGGCTGAACAGTGTGCACGTGCCGGTTTTATCTCCATTCATTTTGTCAACGTGGTGGGCGATCCCATGGTGGCGCCGTTCGGTGGCAGCGATCGTCGTTTTGGCACTAACCCATTCTGCGTCATTTTTCCCCGTCCCGATAAACAACCGCTGTTGCTGGATTTTGCCACCAGTGGCATTGCTTTTGGCAAAACGCGCGTGGCCTACAACAAGGGCCAGAGCGTCGCGCCTGGTTATCTTATCGATCACCAGGGGCAACCAACGATGGAGCCTTGCGTGATGCACGAGCCGCCGTTTGGCTCGCTGTTGCCCTTCGGTGCGCATAAAGGGTATGCGCTGGCCACGCTGTGCGAAATTCTCGGTGGTGCGCTGTCCGGTGGGCGTACCACCCATGACGCGACGTTGAAATCTGACAGTGACGCCATATTCAACTGTATGACCACCCTCATTCTCAACCCCGAGGCCTTTGCTGCGCCGGAAATGCAGAATGAAGCAGAGGCGTTTATCGACTGGGTGAAGGCTTCTCCCCCAAGCGACGGACAGCCGATTGCAGTTCCCGGGGAATGGGAGGCGGCGAACCGCGTGGCGCGGTTGCAACAGGGCATCCCGATAGATGCAAATACCTGGCAGCAAATCTGTGCGGCAGCGCAACAGGCCGGAATGCCGGACCATGAACTGGAAAACTACCGGACGAAGGTCTTACGGGGATAAAAAAAGCCACCCGCCGAAAAGCGGGTGGCTTGATGAGACAGTACTCAGCTTCAGTCTTTAAAATACCAATAACCGTTATTAACCAGCGCGGTCAGCAGCGCCAGGAATGACGGGTCGTCAATGGCATCGCCGAGCATGGCAGCATCAACGCTGAAGTTCTGGCACATGGCATTGACAGCCTGCAGGTGCTCGGTATCCATCAGTTCACCGTTCGCAAAGCACTGGTCGCCGACGCGCAGTACGCGCAGTCCACCCAGGCGTTGCAAAGGTTCGCCCTGCTGCAGCAGTTCGTAAATTTCCCCGGCTTGATAAGGCGGCTCCGGCGGCGCAGCATCCAGTTCGTGGCGCGTCTGGGAGATAAACTCGCCGAACCACTGCTGGAAGTGCTCGGGTTGCTGAACCAAATCCAACATCATCTGGCGTAATGCGTCGACTTCCTGCGGTAACACCTCTGCCGGTTGTTCACGCAGTTGGATCTCCGGGTCGCTGTAGCGTTTACTGCCCAGTTCGCGTGCAAGTACATAGTCAGCAAAGCCGCTGACCAGCTCACGAGCATTCGGTGCGCGGAAGCCTACAGAGTAATTCAGGGCATTTTCCAGCGCGTAGCCTTCATGTGGGAAACCTGGCGGGATATACAGAATGTCACCCGGTTCCATTTCTTCATCAATAATGGCGTCGAACGGTTCTACCTGCAGCAGGTCAGGATGAGGGCAGTGCTGTTTCATCGGCACTTTTTCGCCCACACGCCAGCGGCGACGGCCCGTACCCTGAATGATAAAGACGTCGTACTGATCGAAGTGAGGACCAACGCCACCCCCCGGGACCGAGAACGAAATCATCAGGTCGTCCATTCGCCAGTCAGGCAGTTGACGGAATGGGCGCATCAGCGCGCTGGAAGGCTCATGCCAGTGGTCGACTGCCTGAACCAGCAGTGACCAGTTGTTTTCGCTCAGGTGGTCAAAACTCTCGAATGGGCCGTGCGCAACCTGCCAGCGGCCGTCCTGGTGGCTGACCAAACGGCTGTCCACTTCGTTTTCCATCGCCAGCCCAGCCAGCTCGTCCGGGGAGATCGGATCGATAAAGTTTTTGAAGCCGCGCTTCAGAATCACCGGACGCTTTTGCCAATAGCGTTGCAAAAAATCGTTCCAGTCCAGATCTAATTGATAATCCATGTTCTATTCCAGGATAGAGGAGTGAGCCTGAGTGCGATTATACTCGTCATACTTCAAACTGCATCTTTGTTGGCTACGCTTAGTTACGTGGCCCGTCCATGGGCCACGCCCCTGCGGGGCCGCTGCAACCAGCGTTCAAATCGGCTCCCGGCAGATTTGTCACCCAAATCACTGACTTTAGTCAGCTCACCGGGTTTTGCTCGCTTGCCGCCGCCATGCCATTCGAATTATGTAGAGTATATAACGGAAGATTGGCCCCGGGGATCGGGGCCTGAACAACAGAATTTACTCGTGGTGGTGAGAGTCGTGCTGGCGAGCGAAAGTGACCTGCATGCGGGCTCCTCCCAATGGGCTATCGCTAATGGTGATAGAACCGTCGTACTGCTCAATGATCTCCGCTGCGACTGACAATCCCAGACCCTGGCCAGGTCGAAGTGTGTCTACCCGCTGGCCGCGTTGGAAGATCAGTTCGCGTTTGCTTTCCGGAATGCCTGGGCCATCGTCATCGATGACGATAGTGAGGAATTTATCGGAGTGGAGGGAGGTGATTTCAACGAACTCCAGGCAGTATTTACAGGCGTTTTCCAGCACGTTGCCCATGACTTCCATAAAGTCGTTTTTCTCCCCCATAAAAGTCACTTCCGGTGAGATATCCAGCGTGATCACCACGCCTTTACGTTGATAGACCTTATTCAGCGCCACGGTGAGGCTGTCCAGCAGCGCTGGCACCGAATGGATTTCACGCGTCAGTACCGTCTGCCCCGAGTTGATACTGGCACGGTGCAGGTAGTAACCAATTTGCTGGGAGATACGGCTGATCTGATCGAGCATGATAGGCTCAACTTCCTCAATCGTGGTCTGCTTGCCGGTACGCAGTGAACGTAACGTGGTTTGCAGCACCGCCAGCGGCGTCTTCAGACTATGCGTGAGATCGGAAAGCGTGGTGCGATATTTGGTGTAACGTTGACGTTCGTTACGCACCAGAATATTCAGATTGCGCACCAGCCCGCGCAACTCACTGGGGGGATTCTCGTCGAGTTGGTCACGTTCACCGTTTTCCAGCTCTCCGACCTGATTCACCAGTGCCTTGATGGGGCGCAGGCTCCAGTAAGCCGCCAGCCAAAGCAAGGGGACCACCAGCAGCAAGTTGGCCAGCAGCACATAGCTGAACCATTCCCACACCACATCCGAACGCTGAAGCTCTTGCGGAATGGTGTCGACCACCACGATGCTCAGCGCCGGTAATCTGGCCGTTGCCGCGTAGGTGTTGACCGCCACGGAGTGGGTCAATGCGTTTTGATCGTTGTCGTCATAATCTTTGAGCTGATCTTGCGCTTTGGGGTTGTTGCCCAGCACTTCGCTACTGACGCGGGTATCAGTATCAATTTCGTAGAAACCGGACTCTTCCAGCCACTCTTTATTGATGCGTTTTTCCAACTCTGGCACCTGACGCTGGCTCCACAACAGGTTGCCTTTATCATCGTAAATGAAAACCAAAGTAGGGAAGTTGAGATCAATATCCGGTGGAATGGCGATGGTTAACTTGTTGTTATTCCATTGAGCCAGGCTGAAGAACAGATTGCTTTCACCGCGCAGCAAACGAAAGGCGGTTTTGTCGAAACTGACAATATAGCCCACCACGGCCACCAGACCATAAGACAGCGACAGCGCCAGGATCACCCCGGCGGTTGCCATCAAAAAGCGGGCGCGCAGTGAAAACGGTTTTTTATCCTTGTTGAACATGATGTTCACTTCGCATCAAAACGATAGCCCTGGCCACGTACTGTGGTGATCACTTCCTGTGGGTATTCCGCCTGCAGCTTTTTACGCAACCGGCCCATTAGCACGTCGATGGTATGGCTTTCACGCAGTTCAGCATCTGGATACAGTTGCAGCATCAAGGAATCTTTGCTGACCACCTTGCCGGCGTTGCGAATTAAGGTTTCGATAATCGTGTATTCAAACGCGGTCAGTTTAATTTGCTGTTCGTTGACGCTGAGCTCGCGACGCGAGAGATCAATTTGGAACGGCGGTAAAACGATGACCTGTGAAGCAAGGCCGCTATTGCGACGCATCAACGCCTGCATACGGGCGATGACTTCTTCCAGATGGAACGGCTTGGTGACATAGTCGTCGGCGCCGGCTTCCAGCACGGCCACTTTGTCTTGCCAGCTCTCACGCGCAGTCAGTACCAGAATCGGCAGCTTCATCTGGTGGGCACGCCAGCGGCGGATCAGGCTCAGACCGTCTTCACCGGGCAGGCCAAGATCGACAATGGCGATGTCTGGCGCATGTTCTTGCAGGAAATAGTCGGCTTCCTTGGCATCTTCCGCTGCATCAACCTGGTGGCCCATTTCACGCATCTGTACAGAGACGTGGTGGCGCAACAAACCATTATCTTCAACAACCAGTACTCGCATGACAGACTCCTGTAGAGTGGCGGGTGAACATCCTGTCACCCGCGCTATAAAAGGTAACACGCTCTTTGGCGTATACGGGATAGCGCGGTAACCATACCCATCTGATCGTGTTGACGTTATGGTAGGTATAACCTGCACTTATCGCAAGGGACGCAGAACCTTGGTTAAAAATAAGCGCTATCTATTTTTTGTACGCCGCCATTATCGGCAACGCCCGATAAACGCAGGATAAACAATGGCGGGGCAAAGCTAAACCAAACTTAAACAGAAGAGGCCGTTAACCAGAAAACCCAGGCATTTTGTTCAGGTTACGTCAGGGCGGGTACCGCGCTGTACGGTTGTGACATAATTCCCTGTATCACAGTAACTCTTGGTGTGGGCCGCACCGGCCTATCTTTGACTCGGAACACTATGAAGCCCAGCAGCGACAATAAGCAGCACGCCACGCAGGATGCGATACACGTGACCTTTACCCGGCATTTACGGCAAGGATTGACGCGTAAAGCCGCGTTGCACCTGACGATTAAGCAACTCGCGATCGCCGGAACGCTGGGGTATTTGGCTAAACTTCCGCCCAGTCGCACGTTGGCCGTACGGCTGGCTATTTCGCGCGATACCGTCGAGTTAACCTATGCCCAATTGGAAGCCGAAGGCTACATTGCCCGAGCCGTAGGGCGTGGCAGCTTTGTCAGTTATCAGCAAAATACGTTGATCGGCCGTGAGTTGTTGGCTTCGGAGAAGACTGAAAGCACCCTCTTGGTAGAACGGGAGCTTAGCGCACATGGCCGTTCTCTGCTGGTTGCTGCGCATACTCCCCATACCTGCCGTAATGGTGCACTGACCCCTTCATTGCCCGACTTGCGGCTGTTCCCCATCGAAAGCTGGCTACAGCTCGAAAGACAGGCCGTGCGTCAGGGAGCCGAGTCTCTGTTAGGCTATGCCGATCCTCAGGGGCTGGTGGAGCTAAGAGCAGAAATTATTGACTATCTGCGCCGTGAAAGGGGGGTTAAAGCCAGTGCGGAGCAGGTGATCGTGGTGACCAGTTCCCAGCAGGCGTTATCGCTGTGTACGCAGGTCCTGTTTAACCCCGGCGACAGCGTCTTCGTTGAGGAACCCGGTTATCAGGGGGCTAAAAAATTGGCTCAGTCTGCAGGGTTAATCACATATCCAATCGGTGTAGATCAATCCGGTATGGATATTGATGCGCTGATTCAGGCGGACGCGGGAGGCCGGGGGGTGTATATCACGGCCTCTCACCATTATCCGTTAGGCCATTCGCTCAGCATAGAAAGAAGGCTGAAACTTTTGGCGTGGGCACAGCATGAAAAAGCCTGGATTATTGAAGATGATTACGATTCTGAATTTAATTATAACGGCCTGACGACCGCCTCATTGCAAGGGTTGGATCAATATCAACGGACTTTATATATTGGCACCTTCAGTAAAACCTTATTCCCGGGATTGCGTATTGGATTCCTTATCGTTCCTCCGCAGTTAATTAAACCTATGGTGGCGGCAAAGCAATTTCAGGATGGTTATACGTCTGCATTACCACAAATGACGTTATTCAAATTCTTACATGGCGATTTTTATGCCGAACACTTAAGGAACATGCGCAAGATATATCAGGCTCGGCTTGAGATTTTGCATGCTGCAGTTCATCAGTATCTTGGTGCCTGGACTCAGCCGCTGTTGCCGCAGGGCGGCCTGCAGCTGGTATGCCCGCTGGCAGACGCAGCCACTGAGCGGCGGTTGATTCATGCTGCCGCGGCCCAAGGAATGAAAGTCTACGGGCTGATTGACTTTTATACTCATAAACCCAGTAAAGGGGCCTTGGTCTTCGGCTTTGCTGCCTATACACCGGATGAGATTGTAAAATTTATCAAAAGGTTATCATCTATTTTTGGCGAACTTCAAGCACCTGCCTAAAGGTGGTAGTCCCGCCAAATTGGTCTGCTTACTGTTATTAATTGGTCTGTATTCAGCCTTGAGTGGTGGGTGTATCCTGCTGGTATTACGTTATTTTTTCTCAGAAAACCCGCGAGGATCTATGCGCCCAATCAACAATGAAGTTGTAGTACGAAAAATACAAAGCGATGACAAATCACAGTGGTTGGATCTTTGGCAAGGCTATCTTCATTTTTACCGTGCGGAGGTTCCGGCGCAGGTCACCGATCATACCTTTGAACGGTTATGCGAAGGGCATCAGGTTTACGGCCTGGTGGCGGAAGATAAAGACGGCACATTGTTGGGATTAATGAATCTGATTTTTCACCCATCAACCTGGAGCTCTGCCGGTTATTGCTATATTGAAGATCTTTATGTTTCACCGGCGGCGCGGGGTAAGAAAGCGTCCGAAAAGTTATTCGAGCAAGCTTATCTGCTGGCGAATGAAAAAGGCAGCGATAGGGTTTATTGGATGACACAAGAATATAACGCCCCAGCGCGCTCACTGTACGACAAAGTAGGCCAAAGAAGCTCGTTTATTGTTTATAACCGTTAGCGGCGGAGAATATATGATGATCAATCAATTCGGGCAGCCGGTCGGTGAGTCATTATCCGAGTGGCGAGCGGCGAAACGGCCCGCAGGGGAAACCCTGGCAGGGCGCTTTTGCCAGCTGAAGCTGCTTGACCCACAGCGAGATCATGCTGCGTTGTTCCACGCCTTCCAGCAGGCGCCGGATGGCCGGGACTGGACGTATTTGTCGATAGAACGGCCTGAGAGCCCAGCGGCGATGTTGCAACACCTGACTGCGCTGCAGGCGAACCCCACACTGGTGAATTTGACGGTGTTTGACCGTGAAAGCGGGCTTCCGGTTGGGACGGTGGCTTATATGCGTATCGACGAAGGCAACGGCGTGGCGGAAATTGGCCATGTCAGCTGGTCACCGGCGATGAAGCAGCGTTCAAGCGCTACCGAAGCGATTTATCTGATGTTAAAGCACGTGTTTGAGGATTTGGGCTATCGTCGCTGCGAGTGGAAGTGTGACAGCCATAATGCCCCCTCCAGGCAGGCCGCGGCGAGATTTGGTTTCAACCATGAGGGGACATTCAGGTATGCAGTGGTCACCAAAGGCCGCAGTCGGGATACCGACTGGTTCGCGATGACGGTTGACCGCTGGCCGGCCATCAACGCCGGGTTTGAGCAATGGCTAAACCCCGATAACTTTACTGCGAACGGGCAACAGAAAAAACGATTGCAGGATTTTATGGAATAAAAAAGGCGGCCAAACGGCCGCCTTTTCTGACTTGAAACCAAGCCGTTACTTCAGTTCATCAACCATGGTCGCGGCGCGACCGATGTAGTTCGCTGGAGTCATGGCTTTCAGGCGCGTTTTCTCTTCTTCCGGCAGGGCCAGTCCATCGATAAATGCCTGCATGCCTGCGGCATCCACACGCTTGCCGCGAGTGAGCTCTTTCAGCTTCTCGTACGGCTTTTCGATGCCATAACGGCGCATCACGGTTTGGATAGGCTCGGCCAGCACTTCCCAGTTGTGATCCAGTTCGTCCAACAGGTGTGCCTGATTCACTTCCAGCTTGCTGATGCCTTTCATGGTCGCCTGGTAGGCGATCAGCGCATAACCCAGGCCAACACCCAGATTACGCAGCACGGTGGAGTCAGTCAGGTCGCGCTGCCAGCGGGAAACAGGCAGTTTGCTGGCCAAATGACCCAATACCGCGTTAGACAAGCCCAGGTTACCTTCAGAGTTTTCGAAGTCGATCGGGTTGACCTTGTGCGGCATGGTAGAAGAACCGATTTCGCCAGCGATGGTTTTCTGCTTGAAGTGATTCAGGGCAATGTAACCCCAGATATCACGATCGAAGTCGATCAGGATGGTGTTGAAACGCGCCACGCAGTCAAACAGTTCTGCGATGTAGTCGTGCGGTTCAATCTGTGTGGTGTACGGGTTCCAGGTGATGCCCAGAGACGTAACGAACTCTTTGCTGAAGACATGCCAGTCCACTTCAGGGTAAGCGACAATGTGGGCGTTATAGTTGCCGACAGCACCGTTAATTTTACCCATGATTTCCACGCGCTCAAACTGACGGAACTGACGTTCCATACGGTAGGCTACGTTGGCGAATTCTTTCCCGACGGTAGACGGCGTTGCCGGCTGGCCGTGGGTACGGGACAGCAACGGAATATCACGGTATTCCAGCGCCAGACCCTTGATTGAGTCGATGATTTTACGCCAGTACGGCAGCACCACGTCCTGACGCGCGGTTTGTAGCATCAGCGCGTGCGACAGGTTGTTGATGTCTTCTGAGGTACACGCAAAGTGGATAAACTCGGACACCGCCTGCAGGGCAGGGATCGCTTCCACTTTTTCTTTCAGGAAATACTCAACCGCTTTCACGTCGTGGTTGGTGGTGCGTTCGATAGTCTTGATGCGTTGCGCGTCTTCTTCGCTGAACTCTGCGACGATTTTGTCGAGGAAAGCGTTTGCGTCGGCGTCAAAAGCCGGAACTTCCTTGATTTCTGCGCAGGCGGCCAGTTTTTGCAGCCAACGTACTTCAACCTGCACGCGGAATTTCAGCAGACCGTATTCGCTGAAAATGGCGCGCAGTGCGCTGACTTTATCACCGTAGCGTCCATCAACGGGTGAGACGGCGGTCAGTGAGGATAATTCCATCGGTAGCAACTCCTGGGATCTATTAACAATGAGCAACGATATTTTGCGCCTGTTTGAACAGACGATTACGGGAAAACATTAACTGCAGGCGGCTGCCGCCAACCTGTTGCCACAGCACGGCGGCACGGATGCCCGCCAGCAATGTGGCGCGAACCTTGGCCTGCACCTGCGGGTTTTGCAAGATAGCCGGTGAGCCGGTCACCTGGATGCGTGGCCCGAGCGGACTGACCACGTCGACATAAATGCCGGCCAGTGCGCTGATAATAGTGTCGGATTCCAGATCAAAATGCGCCAACTGACGCTCAAGTTGACCAAGACGTTCACCAAGCTGGTTCATCGCCTGTTTATTGGCGTTGAGCTTGCGCTCCAGCACCATCAAGCTGATGGTGTAGCGGGTCAGCTCTGCCCCCAGCCCTTTATTGTTGGCATTGAGCACGCTCATCAGCGTCTCAAGACCCACTTTCAGATTACGCTCTTCACCACCAAAGACGGCCAGCGTGGAAGACGGGTCCATCTGCAGCAAGCTGCTTAGCGAGATATGAAAGGCGTCGCGATCGCATTGGCCTTCGTGCGCCAACTGTTGGACCATACGCGCGGCCTGGCTGATTCCGGCCATCGCCAGCGTAATGTCATAATAATTCTTCGCCACGATTACTCCTGTAAACGCTGTTCGATAATGCCGCCGCCGAGACAGACTTCACCCTGATAGAACACGGCAGACTGGCCTGGGGTGACAGCGGCGACCGGCTCGTCGAAACGCACTTCAATACGTTCTTCGTCAAGCGGGGTGACTGTGCATGGAATATCCTGTTGGCGGTAACGCGTTTTCACCGTACAACGGAAGGGGCCAGTCAGCGGCAGACGGTCGACCCAATGTAGCTGTTGTGCGATCAGACCGACGGACATCAGACGCGGATGCTCATGCCCTTGGGCGACCACCAAAATGTTGTTGGCAACGTCTTTGTCGACGACGTACCACGGATCTTCACTGCTGTCCTTCATGCCGCCAATGCCCAGCCCTTTACGTTGACCCAGGGTGTGGTACATCAAGCCCTGATGTTCACCGACGGTCTGGCCGTCGACAGTGACAATGGGGCCTGGTTGTGCAGGCAGGTAGCGGCCGAGGAAATCACGGAATTTGCGCTCGCCGATAAAACAGATACCGGTGGAGTCTTTTTTCTTGGCGGTGACCAGCTCAAGCCGTTCGGCGATGCGACGCACCTCAGGCTTTTCCAGTTCACCGACCGGGAACAGGCTTTGTGCAACCTGCTCGTGGCTCAGGGTATAGAGGAAATAGCTCTGGTCTTTGTTACCGTCGACACCGCGCAGTAAGCGGCTTTTGCCCTCTACGTCCTGGCGACGTACGTAGTGACCGGTGGCGATAAAATCGGCGCCCAGATCTTCTGCGGCGAATTCCAGGAACGCTTTGAATTTGATTTCTTTATTGCACAGAATGTCTGGGTTCGGCGTACGGCCGGCTTTGTACTCTTCCAGGAACAGTTCAAAAACGTTGTCCCAGTACTCTGCCGCGAAATTCACCGTATGCAGTTCGATACCGAGTTTGTCGCATACTGCCTGCGCATCGGCCAGATCGGTCGCTGCGGAGCAATATTCTTCGTCATCGTCTTCTTCCCAGTTCTTCATAAACAGCCCAGCGACCTGATAGCCCTGTTGCTGTAACAGATAGGCAGTAACGGAAGAGTCGACGCCGCCGGACATACCGACGATTACTTTTTTCTGGCTGTTGTCTGACATGGGGATCTCACGAACTTGAACACGAACCGTGCTGATAAAAAACAAGCGCAGGATTTTACCACGTTGGCCGCGCCGGCGCACGGCACTTATTTATCTTAGAACGGCCAGTTATAGCTACTGACCAGCGACAGCGGATAACGTTCCGGCTGTTGATAACAACGAACGCTTTCCGCTACCAGCGCGGAACGCAGGTTAGGGGCCTGCAATATTTCGTCGGCAGTCAGCCACAGACAGCGATCGATATCGCTGTCGTTCGGCGCTGTTGGCAACTGCTGCTCCAGCTCGATAACAAAGCAAAAGCGCAGAAACGGCGTATTGTCCGGTGCGATCCATTGATGCAGCTTGAGGAATGACTGCGGCGTGGCACGGATGCCGGTTTCCTCCCACAGTTCGCGTTCTGCGGCCTGCACCAAGGTCTCGTCAGCCTCGAGATGACCGGCTGGCTGGTTCCATAGTGCCTTATTGTTGATGGTTTCTTCGACGATCAAAAACTTTCCAGCGGCGTGAACCACGCAGGCAACGGTGACGTGCGGTTTAAACATGGCGGCCTCTTACAGCGGTTTGTTAATGTGCTGATAGATATCATCCAACTCGGCAATGCGAGTTTTGTAACTGGCGGACAGGCAATTGACGTCGCTACCGCACAGTTTACGTTGCTCTAACCAGCTTTGTTGTTGGTCCAGCATCTCTCCGCTCACCCCCATGGCGAACAGGCCGTGCAAAAACTGGTATTTGGTGGCCATTTCCACATCTTTGTCGCTTAGCGTACGGCTGGCGCAGATCGCCTTTTCATCGGCGTTGACGGCTTTGGCGCAGTCGAAACTGGCAGCCTGTGCGGCAGAGACGGAAAGCAGAGTGGTGAACAGTAGCGCGGTTAATGTTTTCATCGTTGCTGCTCCAGAGGCCAATTACAGTGAATCCAGGATTTTCCATTCACCGGGTTGCAGTTCACCCAATGAAATATCGCCCATACTGTAGCGAATCAGCCGCAGGGTAGGAAAGCCGATATGTGCAGTCATGCGACGCACTTGGCGGTTTCGACCCTCGTACAGGGTGATTTTTAGCCAGGCGGTAGGGATCGACTTACGTTCGCGGATTGGCGGGTTGCGTGGCCACAACCATTGTGGTTCTGCGACCAACTCCACACCGGCAGGCAGCGTAGGGCCATCTTTGAGCGTGACACTGCTGCGCAAGGGCGCCAAATCGCTTTCCTGCGGCGTACCCTCGACTTGTACGTAATACACTTTGCCGGTGCGTTTACCCGGTTGGGTGAGCTGTGCCTGCAACTTGCCGTCATTGGTTAATACCAATAACCCTTCACTGTCGCGATCCAGGCGTCCGGCGGCGTAAACATCAGGAAAAGGAATGAATTCTTTCAGCGTCGCGCGGCCTGCTTCATCGGTAAATTGCGGGAGCACATCGAATGGCTTATTGAATAACACGACACGACGCGGGCCCTGTGCTACAGCGGGTTTAGCGGACTCAGGCTTGCTGAATCGTTTAACTTTGTGATTTTTAACAGAGAATTTTTTCATAACAGTTGAGATTACGGATGATAGGCGCATTATAACCGAATCCGTTTCGGATTGGCGCGGACAGAAAATTCCAGTAGTATCTACACGCATCTTACAAAGCATTAACAAAAATTGCGCTTGAAGGAGAGGTTGATGGAAAGCAAAGTAGTTGTTCCGGCAGAAGGTAAAAAGATTACGGTCGATGCCCAGGGTAAACTGGTTGTTCCGAATAACCCGATCATTCCGTTTATCGAAGGCGACGGTATTGGCGTTGACGTTACCCCTGCTATGATTCACGTGGTTGATGCAGCAGTGAAAAAGGCCTACCACGGCGAACGTAAAATCTCCTGGATGGAAATCTACACCGGCGAAAAATCCACTCACGTTTACGGGAAAGACGTGTGGCTGCCGGAAGAAACCCTGGATCTGATCCGTGACTACCGCGTTGCCATCAAAGGCCCGCTGACGACCCCTGTCGGTGGCGGTATTCGCTCCCTGAACGTGGCCCTGCGCCAGCAACTGGACCTGTACGTGTGTCTGCGTCCAGTGCGTTACTACCAGGGCACCCCAAGCCCGGTTAAACAGCCAGAGCTGACCGACATGGTGATCTTCCGCGAAAACGCCGAAGACATTTATGCGGGTATCGAATGGAAAGCCGGTTCTGCTGAAGCAGACAAAGTGATCAAGTTCCTGCGCGACGAAATGGGTGTGAAGAAAATCCGTTTCCCAGAGCAATGCGGTATCGGCGTGAAGCCATGTTCTGAAGAAGGGACCAAACGTCTGGTTCGTGCAGCGATCGAATACGCTATCACCAACGACCGTGACTCTGTGACCCTGGTTCACAAAGGCAACATCATGAAGTTCACCGAAGGTGCCTTCAAGGATTGGGGCTACGAACTGGCACGCGAAGAGTTCGGCGGTGAGCTGATCGACGGCGGCCCATGGCTGAAAATCAAGAACCCGAACACCGGTAAAGAAATTGTCGTTAAAGACGTGATCGCCGATGCCTTCCTACAGCAAATCCTGCTGCGTCCGGCTGAATACGACGTGATTGCGTGTATGAACCTGAACGGTGACTACATCTCCGACGCCCTGGCCGCACAGGTTGGCGGTATCGGTATTGCACCGGGTGCCAACATTGGTTCTGATTGCGCACTGTTCGAAGCGACCCACGGTACTGCACCTAAGTATGCTGGCCAGGATAAGGTGAACCCAGGTTCCATCATCCTGTCTGCAGAAATGATGCTGCGTCACATGGGCTGGTTCGAAGCGGCTGACCTGATTGTTAAGGGCATGGAAGGCGCAATCGCTGCCAAGACCGTGACCTATGACTTCGAACGCCTGATGGAAGGCGCTAAGCTGCTGAAATGTTCAGAGTTTGGCGACGCTATCGTTAAACACATGTAATGGTGTTTAAGCGCTAAATGATAACGGGAACCTGATGGTTCCCGTTTTTTATTATTCAAACCGCAGCGGTTATCAAAACTCGAGCACTTTGGGGGCGTTTTAGGGGTAGGGGATAAAGTGTTGCTGCAAATTTAAGGCGCCTGACCATGAAACACGGGTAAGTGGTTGCCCGTTTATAACCAAACGCTAAAGCGTAAGTTAACCAATAGCTTGCCACTCTCTCTTAAGCAGAGCGTAAACGAAGGTATTGTCATATTGTTCCTCGCCATTTTCCGCTATAAACGTAACAAACTCCTTGAAGCAACCTTCCTGACGCATATGAAGACGGGCGCAAAGTTTCTGAGACGCCATGTTGTAATCTTCTACGTAGGCATAGAGGCGTCTGGCGTTTTTTTCAGTAAATAAATAATTAAACAACGCCGTGACGGATTCGGTGGCAAAGCCTTGGCCTTCATAACGCTGATTAAAGTGCCAGCCCACGCTCCAGGTATTCTGGTCCGGCTCTTCACTATTATCGGCAAAGAGATGGCCAATAAGTATGTCGTTCTCTTTGAGACATACGGCGAACTGACTGGGATCGAGAGCACGCTTGTTAACCGATTCGACTGCTTCGGCCAAGGAGTTGAGTTTCTCGTCATAAAAACAAGGCGTGCGGGGCGAGGACAGGTAGTCAAATAGCGCATTCGCATCTTTGCCATTAAATGCACGAATAATGAGTCGTGGGGTAGTGGTGACGATCATGAAACCTTCTTGTTAACCGGCGCTTTTTGCGGTTTATCCTAGCATCGTTTTACAGATGTTAGGATCGGTATCTGACACCACAGCAATGGCGGTCACGACCAAACACTGATAAATATTATCTCTTGTGAAAATCTGAAATCGGCAGGTGTGAAGCGTGTTGAAAAGATGCCAGTAACCAAGGAACCAGAAAAATGATTGTTCGTCTTGCTACGACAGCGGATATTTCTGCGCTGGCCGCTATCGATAGTTCTCTATCTCATGTCCCGCATCGCTGCACCCAGATTCGGGAATGGTGTGCAGCAGGAACCTGTTATCTCGCTGAGAATGAAGAGCAGGTGGTGGCCTATGGTGTGTTGAACGCCCATTTCTTTGGCTGCGGTTTTATCGAAATGCTGATGGTGGCTGAAGGCTACAGGCGACAAGGAGTGGGTTCACAACTGTTACACACGCTGATATCACTTTCACCTCAGCCCAAGCTTTTTACGTCAACCAACCGTTCGAATGTAACCATGAGGGGATTGTTGCTGGCGGCGGGCTTTATCGAGAGTGGCCATATTGAGAATCTTGATGAGGGCGATCCGGAGATAATTTTCTTCTATCCGAACAGGTGTGCGAGGAATTAACCGACAGGTGAGTTCACGTCAGCTTCAGCGGCACGCGTTGTTATCCCTATTGAGCCGCGAAGGCCGATAAAGCCTGGCCTGGTAAGACACAGATACAAACGTTGGGGCCTGAAAAGGCCCCGGAATGAAGAGTACTGGCGTTTTACTCCGCCTTCGTGGCATCAGGGTGGTTTTTCCCCTCCTCGATAAACTCTTCATCGATTTCATCCGTATTTTCCTTGCTGTCGCGGCCGGAAAGGATATTCCAGCAAGCGATAAACAGGGCGGCAATCAGTGGGCCGATGACAAAGCCGTTGATACCGTAGATTTCCATCCCACCCAGGGTAGAAATCAGGATCAGATAGTCAGGCATCTTGGTGTCTTTACCGACCAACAATGGACGAAGGATGTTATCGACCAGGCCGATGATTACCACGAAGAAGCCCACCAGGAACAGGCCTTTCCACAGCATACCGGTGGCGAAGAAATAGATGGCTGCAGGTACCCAGATAATGGCAGAACCCACGGCAGGGATAATGGACAGGAATGCCATCAGTGCAGCCCACAACAGGCTACCTTCGATCCCGGTGACATAAAACGCCAGACCACCGAGCGCACCTTGCACGACGGCGACCACGACGGTGCCTTTCACCGTGGCACGGGAAACCGCGGCGAATTTCACAAACAGGTGATGTTTCACGTATTCGGATAACGGCAATGCTTCGAGCGTCAGGTTGACCAGATAAGGGCCGTCTTTCAACAGGAAGAACAGCAGATATAGCATGACGCCAAAGCCAACGGCAAAGTTGAACGTACCCTTGCCGATCAGGAACACGCTACCGGCAAGATATTGCCCGCCTTGCAGCGCCAGCTCGGAGAGTTTCTTTTGTATTTCTGCGGCATTGTCGAGGTTATGTTCAGTCAGAAAATGGCGTGCCCAACCCGGCAGCAGTCGCAAGGTATCGGCCAGAATGACCGGGAATTGCGTGTTGTTGCCTTGCAACTTGGTGTAGACAACGTTGAGTTCAATGGCCAACGAAGATGCGATGATCGCCAACGGCGTAAACACGATCAAACAGATCACTGCGACCGTCAAAAGCGAAACCAGGCCATTTCGATCGCCCAGGTATTGTTTGAGCTTTTGTTTCACCGGGTGGAAAATCACCGCCAAAATGATGGCCCACAGCACTGACGAGTAATAGGGACCCAATACGTCCAGAAAAGCAGCGGTAACAATAAAAAGGATCAGAATAAAGAATCCTTTTGAAATACCTTTAGACATCATACCCGTCCCTCTGATGATAGATTTTTCTTGTCAATCTCGATATGCACCGGCATTGACACTTCTTGAAGAACAAACCCTAACATCACAAACGCGTAACAGGTAGTGGATTTTATGCACCAATAATTAATAAAGCTTATTAATGATGCCTCATTTTGTGGGGGTATTGGGTATAGGAAACGGGGCGTTAAGTTCGCCAGCGAGAATCCCCTTCGTCGGTGACGTTACTGCTCACATAGGCCACAGCGGCCTCTCGTTGATGACCAGCCCAATGGACTCATTTTATATATTGTGTAATGGGCCTTTCGTTTATCGCGCCTTCGTTGTGAGCGATAACGCCAGTGCGCTCCCCAGTACCGCGGCGGACAGCACCAGTACGGAGGGGGCTGTCCAACCCGCGTAGGCAACAAGGGCACTCAAGACGACCGGGCCGATCACCTGGCCGAGATAAATGCCTTGCATCACCAGGCCCAGGCTCAGGGGGATCAATGTGGGCTCTGGCGCTGCTGCTGGTGTCGCCGCCAAGATAGTGGCGGGCAGCATGCCACCGATGCCACTAAACAGTAAACACAGCGGGACAAGCAGGCCGTTAGGCGTTATTGAAAGGAAAACGCCGGCCCCGGCAAGCCCCATGAAGGTACTGACAACAGCGAGCAGGGTTCGGGCCCGTAGACCGCGCGACAACAGCACGCCTGCGGCCAGGTTGCCGAGAATATTGACGGCAATCACGGCAGCGCTGACGCCACCTGCCGCTGCCAACGTTAACCCGATGCGTTGCATCAGGAATATCGGCAAAAAGGCCATCACGGCAAAGAACTGCAGGTTGTAGGTGGTAAATATCAACGCCAACAACAGCGGTTGTCGCGCACGCATGATACTGAGCAGCGCCTGCCGCAGTTTGATCGCGGGTGCTGAGGAAAGGGTTATCGCACCACGTGGGGTCGTTAATGGCAGCAGCAGTGCTGCCAGCAGCGTCAGGGCACCGCCCGCGACCCAACTCTGTTGCCAGCCAGCGAAATGCGGGCCGAAAAACAGGGAGAGGGCTATGCCTGCCGGCATAAAGGTGCTCCAGATGCTGAACACCAGATTCCGTTTTTGTGGTGCGACCACACGCGTGAGCACGGTCGGTGCGGCGACGACGACAATGACGAAGCCAATTCCTTCGACGACTCGGGTCACGATCAGTCCGGCAAAAACATGTTGCATGGCGCCGGCAAAGCTGGCGAGGCTGACAATCACTAATCCCAGGCTCAGTAAACGACGATCGCCCCAGCGGCGAACCAGCAGGCCTGCAGCGATACCGCCAAACACGCCGATAAACGGAAAGGCCGAGATGATCCAACTCAGCGACTCCAGCGAACGACCAAATTCGCGCTGCAGTTCCGGCAGGGCAATGGTTGCTTTACCCACATGGAGGGCAACGGCAATACCAGCGAACAGCACGTTGACGATTGCTGGCCATTGCGTCGCGGTAGGGCTGGCCGAATCCACCGGGTCTGATTTGCTTGTGGTCATGATTTTCTCCAGGGAGATAAAAATCAGACTATGCGTTATGTCGATAATACCAACAGTTCAATTATTGCTCTATTCACCGGCGAAACCGTTCATTTCGAGCTTTATTGAGAAGCCAGAACGCTAAAGCTTCGGGTGTGAAGTGAAACGTAGAGTCACTCCAGAATAGGGTTATAACGAAAGAGAGAAGCCCTATGGCTTCTCTCTTGTTTAGGTGAAGATCAGAAAACGACGGGTTTTCTCATCATGTGTGCAATGGCTGCTAGGGACGAGACTGCGCGTATAATCTTGCCAGCACCTCCGCTATTTTTTCGCCAATAAAGTCTTTATTGCGGCTGACAAACCAGTGGTCACCGTGTACCACAAATTGCTGGAAGGCGTGGGTGGTTTGCGCCTCCCAGGCGGTCATTTCATCGACCAGCGTGACCTCATCCTCCAGCGCTGAGAACACCGTAATCGGGCAGGACAGCGGTGCGTCGTGCTGGTATTCATAACTTAATAGTAATGGCATATCTCTGCGCAGCCCCGGTAAGATTTGCTTAACGAACTCCAGATCGTCAATGTAGGTCAACAGACCGAGGATTTTTTGCTCTGAGTTGGAAGCAACACCACTTTCGCGTAACGATTCGCGGTTTTTCCAGGTGCCGGTGAGCTGTGGTGCCATGGTTGCCGATGAGAAGAAATGCACCGGCAAGAGTTTGTTGCCGGCACGCAATGCCCGGTAGAGCTCGAACATCACTATCCCTCCGTAGCTATGACCAAAGAAGGCGATGTCACCCTCCCAACCCAGCTGTTTTTCATCTTCCATCAAACGATCGAATGCCGTTTCCAATTCGCTCAACAACGCCGACAACTGGGTGTGGTTTTCTTCCTGTAACCGGTTTTCACGGCCCGGGGATTGAATGGCATAGACTTCGCAATCTGCCGGGGGGTTATAGAGGAAGTGAGCAAACATCGATGCACCAGCCCCCATCGAAGGCATCATAAACAGCTTGGTTTTCTTCGGCTGTTCATTCGGTGCCCGTTTTAAACGGACAAAGTATTCATGCACAACCTCAATGTCGGCTTCTGAAGTAATACCTGAAATGTCGCCGGATGGTGCTTGCGCAGTGCTGCCATTGGTCAATTCCTGGTAAAGTTGCTCGGCGAGTTCAAGTAAGCTTGGGCCTTTCACCATGCGCATCAACGGGTAATTGATCTCCAGTTTTTGCTGGATCCAATGGCGTAACTGGTTGAGCATTAACGAATCCAAGCCCATCGCAGAGAGCGATTTTTCCGGCGCAACCTTATCAACGGTGGTACCAAGGATCCGCGCTAATGCTTCGGTCAGCTGATGTTTCAGTTCCTGTACGGCCTCGGAACCCGACAACGCCTGTACTTTTTCACGCAGGCTGATATTACCGTCGTTTTGCCCTTTGATCTGCAGTGCTTCATTGGACAATAAATGGGCGAAACGCAGATCGTTGCGCAGATGATCGTAATGCTCACGGAAACGCGCCCAGTCAATATTGGCGGCCATTCTTATCACATTGCCGTCCAGCAACACTTGCTCGATTTTCGCTGTCACCTGTTTCTGGCTCATCGGCAGCCAGCCTTGTTTATCCAGCAGGTTCAATAACGAATCGGCATCCTTTGTTAGCCCGGCAAACTGACCGAGTACGCCGATATTGATCGCCTGCGCAGTCAGTCCCTGCATTTGGCGATAATGCGTTAGCTTGTCGATAAAGTTATTGGCGGCGGAATAACAGGTCTGGCCGCCAAAACCGAACACGGACGCGATGGAGGAAAGCGAAAGGAAGAATTCCAGAGGCGTATTCTGCAGGGCTTGATGTAAATGCCAGGCGCCCAAGGCTTTGGCCTCGAAGGCTGGCATCAGTTCGTCACGCTGCAGATTGCCGATCAGGGCATTTTGCATCACCGCCGCTCCGTGAATAACCCCGCCCAACGGGGCAACGTGCTTGATCTGTTCGATCATGGACATCACGTCGGTGGACGAAGAGAGGTCGACTTTAGGTAACAGCACCTCAACCCCTTGTTGGCGCATTAGCGCAATGGCATGGCGATCCTCGTCATGCTTAGGGCCGCTGCGGCTGGCGAGCACCAGTTTTCTGGCTCCGTGCTCCACCAACCACGTAGCCAGCACGATGCCCAATCCGCTGGCCCCGCCGGTGATCAGATACGTTTTCTCCGCTGACAGTTGTAAATGCTGCGCGGGAAGTGCATTGACGGAGACCCCCTCCATGGTCACCACCCTGTTTTCTGACTGGCGATCGTCGCCCAGTGCGGAGGGAAGTGCATTGACCGGAAGAGCGGAGTAGGCCGGCAATGGCATTGGCGTTGCGCTGTTAATTGCATCGATGGCCTGAGCAAAGAGCTCTGCGGCTTCATGCGGTCTCTCAGCGACCAGAGACAGAACATCCACGGCAAAATAACTGAAGTTTGCTTGTTGGCAGTGGAAGCTTAACGCTTCATTTTCTCCTTGGTTATGTGGGTTCAGCGCTATAAACCGGCCAAAAGGCTGCAGGCATCTCAGACTTTGCATAGCGCCTTTACCGCTGAGGTTATTCAGAACAATGTCGACGCCGGCACCCTGCGTATCGGTCATAATTTGCTGATGGAAGCTTAACGTCGTGCTGTCATAAACATGCGTAATGCCCAATGAGCGAAGCTGTTCTCGGCTAGCGTCGGTATCGGCGCTGGCAAAGACATCGGCTTTTAGCTGTTGAGCCAAATGCACGCAGGCCAATCCCGTTGGCGTATGCGCGCAGTGGATCAGCACACGTTCACCCGGTTTGATTCGAGCTAGCTTGAACAGGGCTTGCCAAGCCGTCAGGCAGGCGATAGGCAGCAGTGCGGCTTGTTCAAACGACAGGGCGGCAGGTTTATGTGTCACGTAATGTTTGTCGACTCGAGTGATTCCGGCCACGCCGTTAGCGGTGATAGCGATAACCCTATCCCCGGTCTTGAAGCCGCTGACTGCCGAGCCGATGCGGGTTATCACACCACTGCATTCGTGGCTGAGTGAGCGTTCAGACGTTGTACGGCGGTTCAATGCTGAGGCTTTTATCGCGAGCTCAATCTCATGTTCCTGAAGCTCCGCAGGTGTAAATTGACGCATTTGCAGTGAACCGATCACGCCCGGCACACCAAACACAGCATGATAATTCCCGCCGCACCCCGGTAGCACTTTGGCGGCGTTGAGCTGAGCTTGGTCGGGGTCTACGCTCTTCAGCCTGCGGGCGAAGAGTTGCTCCCCGCGTATCGCCAATTCGGTTTCATTCTTACCCCTGTGGGGGGCCGTAATCAGTCCAGCAAGAAGGCTCAGTTCGCCTTCGTTAGCCTTGCCTAAATCAACAACCTTGCAGACGGCAAGCGGATATTCATTGTTCATGGTGCGGCTGACGCCATACAGCGGAGCCTGTATCAGATTAATGGGCGAGTCTTCTGGCGTGACCCACTCCGAGCCGCAGTTGATGGTCCAAAGGACGGGTTGCAGTTCATTTTCAATGATTGCGTGGTTGATATTGACGCTTTTCCAGATTAGCGATTCTATCCGGGGGGCCAAGTCATGTTCACCGACGTGCTCTTGCGGCAGCAGATTCACAATGCGCGTCAGGGCAGGGTAGCGTGCTTTGACTTCCCCCAGCGCATTGAGCACGGCCTGGCGCTCCTGCAGGTCTACCGGCCAATCGAATGCGGAGTTTTCTCCCAAGGTAATGACCGTCGCCCCGCGCTGCTTCAATGCGTTGGCGAGTGCGCGATAATGCGTCTGCACGTCCGCAATCAACAATACTTCTGTACCAGGCTGTGCCGGTACACTTACGTTGTCGACAGGATGCCAGCCATATTCATAACAACCGCTGTAGGCAATATCCTCTTCGTTGCTGCGTGAGCCGGTGATGTATTTTAATCGCAGGCCGATGATTTGAGCGACTACATTACCGGCATCATCAAACAGCAACACATCACTTTGCAGATAGTCTTCGTCGGCTTGTTGGACAGAAAGGTAGCTCCATAAAATATCGCCCTGTGCCTTTTGGAAGAAGTGGTAGCGTTCGATATGCACCGGCAGGTAAACACCCAACTCTTCGTCAGTGTCCTGCTGTCGCGTAGCGAGAATGCTATGAACCACGGTGTCCATGAGTGCAGGATGCATGAAGTAGCGGTCGAGGCCAAACTTCAGGCTGTCAGGTATGACTATTTTCGCCAACAACTTATTCGGCGCGCTCCAGAGGTTCTGGATAGTTTTAAACGCAGGGCCATAGCTTAAACCACCGCGTTTTAAACTGTTGTAAGTGGGTTGTACCGGGATTCGGTGGCTGACATCACGCTGAACTTCTCTCAGGCTGATTTGAGGCGCTGCCGGTTTAACGTCCAGATAATTTATTATTCCGTTCGCGTGTTTTATCCACTCCGCATCGGGTTTGCTGCCATCCCGGCTTAACAGCCAATAGCGGCCTGATGCAGAATCAATCTCCAGGTTAATGGTTAAAGGCTCCCCTTCATCCGGCAGGAACAGTCCGCGTTCAAAACTGATATCCATCAGATAACTGAACGACTCGCCAAAGGCCTGACGACCTGAGGCCATTGCAAGTTCCAGAATCCCGGCACCCGGGAACAAAATCAGATCATCCATCCGATGCTCGCTGAGATACGGATCTGCCTGGCTATCAAGAAATACATTGAACACGTGCCAGGTTGGATTGATGCCTGAACGATGATGTTGGGTAATATTGGGGTGGAAATCGAGTTTGAGGCGGTGTTCCTGATGGCGGCGGCTCTCATTCCAAAAACGTTTCTCTTGCCAGGCATAGCGAGGCAAATCATGCAGTCGGCCTGCACCAGGGCAGACCTTGTGCCAGCTCATTGGGTGTCCCGCGATCAGCAGCGCACCCAGGCTTTGCTTAAGGCGCACGGCTTCATCTTCCTGACGGCGGATTGACGGCAATATTTGTGCATTGACGTTCAGCTTGGTGAACAGTTCTTGTGCTCCACTGCTTAAAGCCGGGTGTGGGCCGATTTCGATAAACATATCAAAGCCGTCTTCTACCATGCGTTGCAGTGCCGGCGAGAAATAGACCGGGTCGCGGACGTTTTGGTACCAATAATCGCTGACTAAATGGAGTCCGTCTTCCCGCTTGCCGCTGACGGTGGAATAAAGGGCAATCTGAGCGGCAGTGGGCTCTAAAGCGCTGAGTGAGGCGATCAGCTCTTCTTTGAGTGGGCCCATATGGTGTGAGTGGAATGGCACATCGACCTTCAGGAACCGATGGAAGACATCTTTTTTTTCCAGCTCACTGGCAATCGCGTCCAGTGGTTTACGGTCTCCGGAAAGGGTAATGCTTTCGGGGCCGTTAATGGCGGCTATGGACACGCGATCGGCAACGTTGGCAATCAACTTTTCGGCGGTCGGTAAATCGACGCCAACAGCCAACATGACGCCTTTGCCAGATGCCGCGTGCTGGCCGCGACTGCGGTGGAATATCACCTGCACTGCCTGTTCCAACGTGAGTGCCCCGGCGGTATAGGCTGCCGCAACTTCACCGATTGAGTGGCCAATGACACCTTCAGGCTCAATACCGTTGTGTTTCCATAATTCGACCAAGGCGATTTGCAAGGCCATGATGGCGGGTTGGGCAATCCGAGTATCACTAATTTGTGATTCTGATTCTGGACGGCTCATTTCTTCCAGTAACGACCAACCGGCAATGTCGACAAACAGCTTGTCGATGGTGGCGATTACGTGACGGAAAACGGGCTCCGTATCAATAAGCTGACGGCCCATGGCGTACCATTGCGGCCCTTGACCGGTAAAGACGAAAGCCAAACGCGGCTTCTTATCCTGTGCCTGTCCTGACTCAACGCCGGCGAGCGACTCACCGCGTAGGTAAGCACTTATCTTTTCACCAAGATCCTCCGTGCTGCTGGCTGCAATAGCGAGACGGTGGCGAAGTAACGATCGATGTTGACCGGCGTTGAAACAGATATCGTTCAGGTTAGCTTGGGTGTCTGACAGATAGGCCAGATAGGTTTGTAATTGTGCTTTCAGCGCCTCAGGCGTTTGGGCACTGCAACTGAACAGATTTACCTCCGGCCGGATATCTTCTGCCTGATCCAGGCCGACAATGACCTCTGTATCCGGTATGTATTCTTCCAAGACAACGTGAGCGTTGGTACCTCCTGCACCAAATGAGTTAACACCGCCTATACGTGAGCGACCGTGGCTCGGTGCAGGCCAGCGTTGATTGCGGTCCACCACCTTCAGGCGCCAATTCTCAAAGTCAATTTTGGGATTTGGTCTGTTGAAATGCAGGTTCGCCGGGATCTGTTTATGATGGAGGCAGAGCGCCAGTTTAATCAAGCCGGTGACACCTGCTGCCCCCTCCAGATGACCAAGGTTACTTTTTATTGATCCAATAAGCAGGGGCTGTTCAACGGGACGCTGGCTAAACACATTGGCGAAGGCTTGAGTTTCCAATGGGTCACCGACAGAAGTTCCCGTACCGTGGGCCTCAATATATTGCACTCGTTGCGGATCAATGCCTGCTTGCCGGTACGCCGTCTGAAGCATTTCCGTTTGGGCTTCGGGGTTGGGTACGGTAAAACCGGCAGGGGTAAAGCCGTCAGAGTTACAGGCGCTGCCTCGCACCAGGGCATAGATCTTATTATTGTCCGCCAACGCCTGAGTTAGTGGCTTCAGATAGACCAATCCCACACCTTCTCCGCGCACGTAGCCATTGCCACTTTCGTCAAAACTTTTACAGGTGCCGTCTGCACTGAGGAAATTGCCTTTTGACAGCATCATCGTCAACGCAGGGTTGATATTCAGGTTAACCCCGCCGGCAATGGCCTGCTTCGCCTCCCGTAACCAAATGCTCTGACACGCCAGGTGGATGGCAACCAGGGAGGCCGAACACGCGGTATCGACGGCAATGCTTGGACCTTTTAAATCGTACAAATAGGAAATACGGTTTGCTAAAGATGTCAGTGAGATCCCCATGGCTGACTGCGGGCTAATGCGATAACGGTTATCAGGATCGGCAAGAATATCCTGATAATCGTTGGCAAACGAACCGATATATACGGCGGTTTTTGAGCCGCGGAACCTATCCAGTCGATCGCCAGCGTCTTCTAACGCCTCAAAGGTTGCCTGCAGCAGCAAGCGCTGCATGGGATCGATATTTTCTGCTTCCTTGGGGAAAATATTAAAGAATTCATTATCAAACTTGTCAATGCCATTGATAAAACCACCGCGTGCCGTCTTGATTTTTCCGGTTTTATTGGTGTCTGGATCGTAGAACTTGTCCTTATTCCAGCGCTCAGGGGGGACGTCGGTAATACCGTCGACGCCTTTCAGTAATACATCCCATAACTCTTTGTGATTATTCGCATTTCCAGGGGTTTTGCAACCAATGCCAATAATGGCAATAGGTTCTCTATTTGCAGACATAGGGTGACCTCCGTGATGTAAACATAGGATTTTTTTGAAGGTAGGAATTTTATTAACTTGCTATTTATTTATGGTTTGCTCATTGATTTTCTCTGTGGTCAGGCGTCGAAAATTAATTATAGATAGTTAATTTTTTTTCACATTTATATTTCCTTGTTTTTAGTAATGGTTTTATATCACTTTGTTTTATTTGATTTATTATTTCTATTAAATCCATATGGTATTATTTTTTTCTGATATAACTAAGGTTATTTGTGTTTGTCGAGATGAGGGGAAATTAAGTAGTATCAGGTGATTACCCTGTTTATTACTGACATAACCATCTCGGTTTTGATTTTTTATTTTTATAATTGTTTATTATCTTTATTTCTATAATTTCAACACGGTTCTATTTATCTTTTTGTTGTCTGGTTCGAGAGTGGGGCACTGTCATAATGATGCAGCATGTTATTTTTTTTCGGCGGCTCTGATCGATATCATTGAAAACTATCGACAGTCTGGGTAACACTGATGTCAACACCAAAGGAGAAAACGATGTACAGCGACAACGAGAAGAAGTTCTATATCATCCTGAACCGCAACCACGAACCTGCAACCTTGTTCAACGCGTCCTGTCACTTGACGGCAGGCATTACCGATTTGATCGAACAGCGTGAATTCCATCATTACCCTAGCGCTATCGACGGTGTCAGCGCCAATATGAGCCATTACCCGATCGTGATCCTGCAGGCGAAAAACAGCAGCCAGCTCAGCAATCTGATCCTTAAATGTAAGGAAGAGGCGGTGCTGGCAAACTTCTTCACCACCACCATGTTGTCGCACTCTGCTGAGCAGCAGATCGCGGATACTGCGAATACAGAGTACGAAAAGTTGGAGTTCGTTGCCGTAGCGCTGTACGGAGACACCGAACAGCTTAAGCCCCTAACGAAAAAATTCTCCGTTTATCGGTAAACCCTGTCTCCGCCATACCTCATTTACGTGCCCGATCACACAAACGCTGCCGCCGAGTTTCGTCAGGCGCATTTGTCATGATAGTTTCTATCAGAATAATGATGGGAGACGAGTATGGCAGGTAAGAAAACTACCCTGGCCGCCATCGCCAGAGAGGCACATGTCGGCATTGCCACGGTTGACCGGGTGATAAATCAACGTGCAGCGGTACGGCCCGAAACGGAACGCAAGGTGATTGCGGCAGCGAAAAAATTGGGGTTCGCCCTGGAGAAATCGCATCGTTTGTTTGAAACGGCCGGGAAACCGGTTGTTCGGGTAAAAATGGGGTTTATCCTGCTGCGGAAGGCGCATTCGTTTTACGCCCAATTGGCTGATAGCCTGATGGAACAGGCTGCGTTATATCACGATCCTGTCTCTCCCCCGCAGTTCATTTTTCATGATATCAGTGCCGTCAACGAGACGGCCGCAGCCATTACGTCCCTAAGCCAGCGTGTTGACGTTATCGGCGTGCTGGCGTTGGATAACCCGATGATTGGTTACGCCGTTGAAGAGGCGACCCGGCGGGGCGTCAAGGTGTTTACGCTCCTGTCGGATCTGTCAGTGCACAGCCGCACTGGCTATATTGGTTTGGATAACCAGCAGGCTGGTCGTACCGCTGCCTGGGCGGTGGAGAGATTATGCCGACAGCCAGGAGACGTTGGTGTGATCATCGGTGATAACCGTTTTTTGTGCCAGGAAACCTGCGAAATCAGCTTCCGCTCTTACCTGCGTGAGCACCAGACCGGCCATCGGGTACTTGAACCGGTTCGCAACCATGAACAGGCAGAAAGCGCCAGGCAGGTAACTCAGGCCTTGCTGGCGCAACATACTGAGCTGGTGGCCCTCTATGCACCTTGTGGCGGTGTTGAGGGGATTATCGCGGCGCTGCGAGAAAGTGGCAGGCAACATGAGATTACCTTGGTTTGCCATGGCCCGGTGGACGGAGGGGAGATGGCGCTGTTTGATGGCACGTTAGATTTGATGTTGAGACACCGCATTACTGAGTTTGCCGCGACGGTTATCAACACGTTTGTGTCGGCTGTAACCCGTGATTCGTCCGGTTTTATACATGTCATTAATCGTTTTGATTTGATCACCCAAGAAAATATTTGACTGCCTGGCTCCCTGTTCGGGGGCCGCTCCCCGGTTCCAATTCCCTAATCCCCTCCATGTGGTGCCCTGCCTTAATTTGATAAAAAATTATCATTTTTGTGATAAAAATTAACGCGATCGCTATCAAAAAATGAAATTTTCATAATTGCCAATTTTGAAACGTTTGTTTGATACTGACGCCACGCCTACTTCGCTACGGAACAAAAATCATGACTTTGTCTATCGCCAATGCACCTTGCAGTTGGGGAGTGGATGACCCTAACAATCCGCATCTTCCGCCTTACGCAACCGTCTTGCAGGAGGCAAGTACGGCTGGTTACCGCAGCATAGAGCTGGGGCCGTGGGGATACTTACCGACCGATGTCCTGACGTTGAATACCGAGCTGCAACGGCATGGACTATCGCTGGTGGCGGGAACCCTGTTTGACGATCTGGTCAGTGAGCATAACTTCGGCCATATCCTTGAGTTGACACATAACATTTGTCGCAACTTATCGCAGTCGATAAAAGCGCAACAAAACCGCGCTCCTCATTTTTCGCCACCTTATCTGGTCATTATTGATTTCGGCGACCCGCAGCGGGCGAAATTTGCCGGGCAGTCTTCTCTGGCACCGCGATTGTCACCAGATGATTGGCAAAGAATGATCAGCCATATTATTACCGTCAGCGAGATTGCCTGGCAGAAGTATGGCGTACGGCCGGTTGTACATCCGCACGCGGGGGGCTGTATCGAATTTGCTGATGAGATCGAACAACTGACCGCCCAAATCCCGCATCAAACCGCCGGTTTGTGCCTGGATACCGGGCACCTTTACTACGCCGGAATGGATCCCGTTACCTGGCTCGACCGCTACTTCACGCGCATTGATTATCTGCATTTCAAGGACGTTAACCCACGGGTATTTCACGATGTATTGGCGCGTGGGCTGGACTTCTTTACGGCTTGTGCGCAAGGGGTGATGTGTCCGCTTGGCCAGGGAGCCATTGACTATCCGGCCGTGCGTGAATTATTGGCGGCACGTGGTTATCAGGGCTGGATCACCATTGAGCAGGAGCGCGATCCGCGTCATGCGCAGGGTAGCCTGCGCGATGTTACGGAAAGCCTCAACTATTTGCGAAACATCGGTTTTTAATCAGGAGAAACGTGATGATCAACGGCACTAAACCTTTGGACCGATCCCTGCGCTGGGGCATGGTCGGCGGCGGCGGCACCAGCCAGATTGGTTATATTCATCGTTCTGCGGCACAGCGCGATGGGACTTTCACCCTGCTGGCTGGTGCGTTTGATATCGATGCGCAACGTGGGCGCAGCTTTGGGCAAAGCCTGGGGGTGGCACCGGAGCGCTGTTATCCAGATTACGCCACGTTATTTCGCGAGGAGGCCGCAAGAGCGGACGGTATTGAAGCGGTTTCCATTGCTACGCCAAACAATACCCACTTTGCTATCTGTAAAGCGGCGCTGGCGGCCGGTTTACATGTGGTGTGCGAAAAACCCTTGTGTTTCACCACGGGAGAGGCGCAAACACTGATCGAACTGAGCCAAAAGCACCATAAGATTGTCGGCGTCACCTATGGTTACGCCGGGCACCAGCTAATACATCAGGCGCGACAGATGATCGCCGATGGGTTGCTGGGCGAAATACGCATTATTAACATGCAGTTCTCTCATGGATTTCACGCGGCCCCGGTGGAGCAAGAAAACCCCAGTACCCGCTGGCGGGTAGATCCACGTTTTGTTGGCCCCAGCTATGTATTGGGGGATTTGGCGACCCATCCATTGTTCTTGTCGGAAACCATGGTGCCGCAGCTTAAGATCAAACGCCTGATGTGCAGCCGCCAGAGTTTTGTTAAAACCCGAGCGCCGCTGGAAGATAACGCCTTTGTGCTGATGGAATATGATAATGGTGCTGTGGGTTCCATGTGGTGTTCGGCGGTTAACAGCGGATCGATGCACGGGCAGAAGGTGCGTATTGTTGGCGAAAAGGCGAGCCTGGAATGGTGGGATGAACAGCCTAACCAACTACGTTTTGAAGTGCAGGGGGAACCCGTACGCATTCTGGAGCGTGGTATGTCCTATCTCGATCCTATGGCGTTGGCGGATGATCGTATTGGCGGCGGTCATCCGGAAGGATTATTTGAAGCGTGGTCAAATCTCTACAGGCGCTTTGCGCTGGCCATGGACGCTAGCGATCGAGGGGACGGCGAATTTCTGGCCGATCTATGGTACCCCGACGTGCATGCAGGTGCGATGGGCGTGCGTTGGGTAGAAAACTGCGTGCGGTCGGCCGATGCTGGCGCCAGTTGGGTGGCGTTTCGCTGAGGTGCCGTAGTGCAACCTCATCGTAGGGGTTATCGCGGATAGGCAGGCAAGCCCATTGTGTTGTCTGCCTATTCGCGACGGCTCAGGCGCTGGCACCGTCATAGGGGTGGATTTGCAACGACTCGAGTGCCAGTTCGGGCACGCAGCGCAGGTTAACAGCGCACATCTCCGAACCGTCCGGACCTTTCCCATAGGCAAACGCCTCGGTGCCGCATGTTTGGCAAAATTGGTGCTGGATAACCTGTTTGTTAAAGGTATAGCCGCGCAGCAAGGTATCACCGCTGTTCAGCACAAAGGTGTTGATCGGGAAGAACGCCAGCAACAAGCCTTTGCGGCGACAGATTGAACAGTTGCAACTCAGGGCTTCATGGGGCAGATCGGCGTTCACCGTAAAGGTGACGGCACCGCAATGACAGCTTCCTTGAAATGACATAATGGCTCACCTGCTGAAAATCTCAGTTCGTCCAATTATAGTTCACCTATTTAGCCTATTGATTGGCCTGGTGTACTGCACCTGAAGTGGGAAAGCGGTTTTGGGACGGCTGTATTAGAAAAATCTTTAAATTCTGTTAAGTTAGTGATTAAGGCAATGACAAGGAGACAGTGATGTTAGAGCAATACTACCCAGCCACCCTGAGTTCCAAACCGATCACGGACGAACAACATAAAAGACTGGTGGCTGTGCAAGCCGCACTGGAGCTGATCAAGGCGACATTATCCGACACCAACGACGGAAACGGTGTTGATTTCCAGCTTAAAGCGGCCGAAAAGCACATTGGCCCGATGGCTGACGCCATTCAGGAAGCGTTGAAATAAACGCCGAAAACGAGAATAAACCGCCTAAGTCTTAAGGGCGGTTTTTTTGTGCCAGCTTTGCTGGCGAACCGCGTTGAGCGCACAGCCATCGCATGATTGCTGTGATTTTTTCATTAGCGTATTGCCTTTTTCCCGACTAGTGCCGTTTTCAGCACCCACCTACTATGCAGATCCGGTTCATTACCAGGTTCCCTGTCATGTTAAAGAACACCCTATCATCAACTTCACCGCTGCGCTTTGGTGGTATTACGCTGTTGGTCAGCGTCGTCATGTTCTTTGCGACTGCCGCGCCGACCCAGGGCGCGCAGGTTATCACCTTTGTGCCCGATGCCGCTGGGGGATACCCCGAGAGCATTGCCTGGAATGAGCGCGCCGGGGCGTTTCTGGTTTCGTCGCTGCGCGGCGGGCAGATCGGCCTGGTTTATGAGGATGGGCGCTACAGGCCTTTCGCCGTCGACCGTTCACAGATCACGACTTCCGGCATTGTCGTTGACGCCGTGCGCAACCGCATGCTGGTATGCAACGAAGATGTAGGCATTGCGCTCACGTCTTCACCCGGTACGCACAATCGCGTGGCGCAGGTGCTCGAGTTTGATCTCGACACAGGTGCGTTGCAACATGTCTATGATTTCTCGCCGTTGAGCAAAGGACCGACGCTCGCCAACGATCTGGCCCTCGACGCGCAAGGCAATGTCTACGTTACCGATAGTTTCCAGCCGCAGATTTATAAAATCGACCAGGCAACCAAGGCGGTTTCGATACTGGTGCGTTCCGAACGTCTGATGCCCGCCACGACCACGGCGGCGTCGGGGGCGAAACCTTATCTCAACGGAATTGTTTACCACCCGGACGGCTATCTGATTGCCGGGGACTATTCCCGTGGTCTGTTGTGGAAGGTGGCGCTGGATGGGAGGCACGCTCTAAGCGAAATCAAGCTGCCACAGCGTTTGAAAGGGCCCGACGGGTTACGTCTTAAAAACCCCGACACTCTGGTGGTGGTGCAGTCTTTCCCTGGCACCGGGCAGGGCATGTCGGGGGATGTGACGCTGCTTTCTTCATCCGACGGCTGGGCTAGCGCGCGCATTACCGCTGTTGTCACGCCGCCGGGATTGGATGGACCCACTGCGGCGGCAGTCAAGGATGGTGAGGTTTGGGTTGTCAATTCACGTTATCCTCGCCTCTTTGCCGATACCGCGAATGCCGATCGCACGCGCGCGTTCAGCATCGTCAAGGTGGCGTTTAGCGATGGCCAAAATGTCTCCGGGTTGCCATGAAGGGCCGTAACGCCCACTGATGGGGCGTGGATTTTCAACTGAAAGCGGCAGCGCATGGGGCCGATGGCTGGCGCGATCGTCAATCCTGGCAGCAATCATCAACCGCTTAAGTGGCGTTCACTGAGGCGGTTTTTTTGTGCTATTCAGGCGGGAAAATTCGGATTTTTTGTCTACTGATAGCGGAAAAAAATTGGCAGAATTCATCTCAGGATTATTTTAGGGAATAGGCGAGGAGAGCGTTGATGAAAGATGTGCATATTGCACTGTCGGGTGGCTGCGTGCGGTTGGCTTACCCGGGAGAGGACGTACTGGATTTCACCGATAACCTGTCATTTGGGCCGCTGTGCGCGCTGGATGACGAGCAGGGTCTTCAGGCCCGATCCCGCTGGTTTCAAGATCTGCACCACTCTGTTAACGCCCCCGATTGGGACACCTCTGCACAACGCCTGACGGCGATGGAAAGCTTAAAAAAGCAGTTGGCTGCGATCACCGGGCAGGTGACCCTGTGGATTGGCGACAACGCCGATGAGCAATTAATGTTGCGTGCCCTGCTGCCATTACTGCGTGAACACCCGGTGTTTGTGGTTAACGTCACCGCACTTGCCGGACATGAAACCACCGGTTGCTGTCCGATTGAAACGCTCGAATCTTTGTGGGTTCGCCGGCGTGAATTGCCACCCGAAGACCAAGTGGCGCTCATTACCGACTGGTATAGACTGCTGAAGGAGAACGCCCCAGTGCGGATCTTTGCACAGGGAGAAGTGCAGGGGAAAACGCTGGAGTTCCACGACCCGTTGCTGTTGCAATAATGCCCCAACGATTACACCCAGGGTTCCCGGGTGGTCGGCAACGCAAGGGTGAATTCGCCCTATGGGGTCGGCGACACTTTTCTGAATTTCCGACTGTACGCGTTGATTGAGCGGGGCATATTGCAGGCGCAGACCGGCGGCGTGAACATGAACCTTCTCCAGGTGCGGCAGGCTTAATCGTGCTCACCCCGCGTTGTGATTTTTTGTGCGGTGGGGCGGATAAAGCGGGGCAAAGCAGTTTTATCCGACCCCGGCTTCTGTTTATAATGCGGCATTGACTGTACAAATAAACAGGTATCTCGCAATGACGCTGGTATTGGATGGTGAAAAGATTGGCCGTAACCGGTTTACCGGCGAGAAGATTGAAAACGGCAGCTTTATTAACTGCGATTTCTCGGGTACCGACCTGACCGGTACCGAGTTTATTGACTGTCAGTTTTACGATCGCGAGAGCCAGCAGGGCGGTAATTTCAGCCGTGCGCTGCTGAAGGACGCCAGTTTCAAAAATTGCGACCTGTCGATGGCGGACTTCAGAAATGCCAGCGCGTTGGGCATCGAAATCCGCGAATGTCGTGCGCAGGGTGCTGATTTCCGCGGCGCCAGCTTTATGAATATGATCACCGCACGCACCTGGTTTTGCAGCGCTTACATCACCAAAACCAACCTGAGCTACGCCAACTTTTCAAAAGTGGTACTGGAGAAGTGTGAGCTATGGGAAAACCGCTGGAACAGTGCACAGATCCTTGGTGCGACCTTTAGCGGTTCTGACCTGTCCGGTGGCGAGTTTGCCTCTTTTGATTGGCGTGCGGCCAACTTTACGCATTGCGATCTGACCAATTCGGAACTGGGTGAGTTAGACCTGCGTGGCACTGATCTGCAGGGCGTGAAACTGGACAGCTACCAGGTGTTTCAAATGATGGAGCGGCTGGGTATTGCGGTTATCGGCTAGGGTTATGCCCATCGTCTTTCAAGCTGCCGGCGATGTTTTATGAAGGGCCGTGAGGCCCTTCGCGTTAGCGACGGCTGGCGCTGCGGCGGATAAATAATAAGAGGTGTGTATAAATATTATAATAAATATTCCTTGCTTAAATAAATCCCTCGTGTATAAATAACGCCATCGGTTTGTAGTACAGACCTTATGAAAGCAGTTTTAGTAAAGCAGTTCTCAGTATTAGTGATATCCATAGATACCTCTTCTCCCGCGAATTTCCTTCTTTAGTGCCCAATAAGTTTCCAACAAAAACAGACCTCTATCGCCATATGGCGTCTCAAAAATATAAAGGAAATATCTATGTCTACTAAAATGACTGGTTTGGTAAAATGGTTTGATGCAGGTAAAGGTTTTGGCTTTATCTCTCCGGCAGACGGCAGCAAAGACGTGTTCGTACACTTCTCTGCTATCCAGAGCAATGATTTCAAAACGCTTGATGAAGGTCAGCGCGTTGAATTCACGATCGAAAACGGTCAGAAAGGTCCTTCTGCCGGCAACGTCGTCGTTTTATAATTTGTAGGTAGTGATTTATTTCTTGCGATAGCGAAGACGGTGTAAACCTGAGCAGATGAGAAATAAATGCAATGCCTGAATAAACTCCAGGATTACCTGGAGTTTATCTAAAAAATAAATTAAGCGTATTTCAATAACGGAAGTTATTGGCAACAGCAAAAGAGATTGGCGTCGTAACAATAATAACGACGATGATTCAGTCTATTTTTCTGTTGTGAAAAAGTTGTGCTTAGGCTGCGTAAGGTTGGAGTGTTGGACGGACGCTTACGCCATAACATGACAGTCGGGAAAGTAACCGACAAACATTGATAACCCTGGCCTACGGCCGGGGTTTTTTTATGCCTAATGATCAGATTAGACGGTGGTTAGCTTCGCTGAGAATCCAGTACTTCACTGTTTTTCACGACGTCCTGCGCTTTAACATAGCTTTCAATGAGCAACTGATAGGCCGGGAATATTTTGGTGTAAACCTCTGCCCATTGCTGTGCATCCTCACGGTTCCAACTCCCCTGAAGTTCAGAAGCTACGCCTGCAGTATCAATCGGAACTACACCGGCCTGCACTACGCGCGCCAGGGTGATTTCCTGCGCCATTTTTGAATAGGTGCCCGACGCATCGATGACAGCAAACACTTTATATCCATCGGCGATTGCGCTTATTGACGGGAAAGCCATGCAAACGCTGGTAATGGTACCGGCGATGATCAGCGTTTTTCGCCCGGTAGCCTTAACCGCAGCGACAAAGTCTGGGTTATCCCATGCGTTGATTTCGCCTTTACGGGCAACATATTTTGCGTGCGGGGCATTTTGGTGGATCTCAGGGATCAAGGGGCCATTAGGACCTTGCGGTACTGAAGCCGTGGTGATTACCGGCAATTTGCTTAGCGTAGCGATACTGGCCAGTGCGCCAGCGCGAGCGCGCAGCTCAGTCATTGGCATGTCGGCGACGGTCTGGAACAGGCCGCTTTGATGATCGATCAGCAACATAACGGCATCATTAGCATCAATAACAGGACGCTGACCATTGAAGTTTGCTGGAGTGCTCATAGTTGTATTCCTCTTTCATCGGTAGATGGAACGTCAATTAACGTTAAAAAAGCCGGGCTGAATCTCAGCACCTGCCTTTAGTCTAGGGATGGTGAGGATTTTCGGTAGAGGGTGAAGTCAGGATACATCGTCCCATCAACAGAACAATAACGTGGGAGGGCGATGATTTAATCGCTGAACTAAACTTAAGTTGCATGAGAGACATGCGAAACGTCTATTGCAGGGAGCGCGGTCCTGTTTATTGGCTCGATGTGGAGGGCAGTCATCATGACTTATCAACATATCGTTGTTGCAACGGATCTCAGTGAAGATGCTGAATTCTTGCTCGGAAGGGGGGCCAGGCTGGCCAGCGAGCTGAATGCCAAACTATCGTTGATTTATATCGATATCCATCATGCCGGTTATTACGCCGAACTGGGGATCGGTGAATATAACTACACCGATCGTACCTTTTCTGAACGTGTAAAGAATATGCTCAATGCGATCAAGGAACGGTCATCTTATCCGGTTGAAGAGGTGATTATTGGGCGTGGCGAACTGACGGAAGAACTGAATCGGGCGGCAAAGAACAAAGGTTTTGACCTGATCATCTTTGGCCACCATCACGATATCTGGAGCCGATTGATGTCGTCGACACGACAAGCGATCAATCAGTTGAATATCGATCTGCTGGTTGTTCCCATTGAGAAAAAATAATCCATCCTGGGCTGCCCAAGATGCAGTCCGGGTTTTTCTATAACGGTTGCTTATCAACCAGATGACAACATAGAACAGTTCTTGAACTTATTCATTTCTGATAATACAGCTTAAAAATAATCACGCATGATTATTTTATTAATGGCATCAAAGGCTTGGCCTAATTCCGATAATGATTGCCCTGACGCCTTGAATTTACAATGAATACCTCTTTTTGATTATAAAACCGCACGTTTTGACTGGCCCTCACCCCCCATGAGTTTTATCCTCGGACTTAATCAGGATTTGTATGACTTATAAAAATACATTCACATGGAGGAGTTCTTATGCGTTTCGACAATAAAGTGGTCGTTATCACCGGGGCCGGCAATGGGATGGGGGAAGCGGCGGCACGCCGGTTCTCTGCCGAAGGGGCAACCGTGGTTCTGGCTGATTGGGCGAAGGATGCGGTAGACAAGGTGGCCGCCTCACTGCCAAAAGGCAAGGCATTGGCGGTGCATATCGATGTTTCCGACCACGTTGCGGTTGAAAAGATGATGAACGACGTGGCGGAAAAATTGGGCCGTATCGACGTATTGTTGAATAATGCCGGTGTGCACGTCGCGGGCAGCGTGCTGGAAACCAGCGTAGCTGACTGGCGTCGCATCGCCGGCGTGGACATTGATGGTGTCGTGTTCTGTTCCAAGTTCGCCATGCCGCATTTGCTGAAAACCAAAGGCTGTATCGTCAATACCGCTTCGGTTTCTGGCCTGGGGGGGGACTGGGGCGCCGCGTATTACTGCGCGGCGAAAGGCGCGGTGGTGAACCTGACGCGTGCGATGGCGCTGGATCACGGCGGTGATGGCGTGCGAGTGAACTCCGTCTGCCCAAGCCTGGTGAAAACCAATATGACCAATGGCTGGCCGCAGGAGATCCGCGACAAGTTTAACGAGCGTATTGCGTTGGGCCGAGCGGCAGAGCCGGAAGAAGTGGCTGCGGTGATGGCGTTCCTGGCCAGTGACGACGCCAGCTTTATTAACGGTGCCAACATCCCGGTTGATGGTGGGGCGACCGCCTCAGACGGTCAACCTAAAATTGTTTAAGCCGTAACGATCAGGCCCGGCATCGCCGGGCCTGTGAACCTTACACGCCAATCCGATCTCGCAGTGTGTAGTAGGCTGCACCAATAGCGGTAAAGGGGATCTGTAGATTCCGGCCACCGAAGAACGGCAAGTGTGGCAGCTTGGCAAAGGCGTCAAAGCGTTCCGCATCGCCGCGCATCAACTCCGCAATCAACTTGCCCGCTAAATGGGTACAGGTCACGCCGTGGCCACTGTAGCCCTGCATGTAATACACGTTATTTTCAAGGCGGCCGAATTGCGGCATACGTGACAGCGTCAGCAGGAAATTACCTGTCCAGCGGTAGTCGAGGCGCACGCCCTTCAACTGTGGAAAGGTTTTCAGCAGTTTTGGCCGGATCAGGTTGTCTATATCGTCAGGATCGCGGGCACCATAAACCACGCCACCGCCATACAGCAGGCGGTTATCGCCCGTGATGCGGTAATAATCCAACAGGTAGTTACAGTCTTCAACGCAGTAATTCTGTGGGATCAATGACTGAGCCACTTCCGGTGCCAATGGTTCAGTGGCAACCACCTGAGTGCCGCACGGCATACTCCGTCTGGCCAGCCGCGGCTCCAGTTTATCGCCCAGATAGGCGTTACCTGCCACGATCACATAGCGTGCCTTCACCTGTCCATTGGCCGTACTGACGATCGCCGGTTCACCGTGCAAGATGTTGGTGACCGCTGACTGCTCGAAGATCCGTCCGCCTTGCAGACGAACGGCTTCGGCTTCGCCGAGCGCCAGATTCAGCGGATGGATATGGCCACCGCTGTGATCGAGCAGCGCACCGACGTAGCGATCGCTGTTGACCTCTTGGCGGATCCGCCCAGCATCCAACAGCTCAAGTTGCGTGTTACCGTAGCGTTCCCAGTTTTGTTTTTGCTCTATCAGCGCATGATATTGCCGGTTGTTGAGCGCGGCGAAGATCCCGCCTGGGCGATAGTCGCATTCGATGGCGTATTGCTTGATGCGGCTGCGAATGATTTCTGCGCCCTCAAACATCATGCTGCCGAGTATGCGGGCGCTTTCCGGGCCGTAGCGTTGTTCTATCACGTCGATATCACGGCTGTAAGAATTCACCAATTGACCGCCGTTACGGCCGCTCGCCCCAAAGCCAATACGGGCAGATTCCAGCAGGACGACGTTGTAGCCGGCTTCCACCAGAAACAGCGCCGAGGACAGGCCTGTGTAACCGCCACCGACGATACAGACGTCACATTCAATGGATTCATTCAACTGCGGATAGGGCGCGTGGCTGTTGGCCGAGGCCGCATAATAGCTTTTTACGTGTTCAGTCATGGTGTCTGCCCTTATTCCAGCGAAATCCAGGTGGTTTTCAGTTCGGTGAATTTATCCAGCGCATGCAACGATTTGTCGCGTCCATTGCCGCTTTGTTTGTAACCCCCGAAGGGCACGGTCATATCCCCGTCGTTGTAGTTATTGATGAACACGGTACCGGCTTTTAACTGGCGAGCCAGGCGGTGCGCACGGGACAGATCGCGTGTCCAGAGCGCGGCACCCAGGCCGTAGTCGCTGTCGTTGGCCAGTTGCATGGCGTGTTGTTCACCGTTGAATAGCGTGACCGCCAGTACCGGACCAAAGATCTCATCGCGTGCAACGCTCATGGCATTATCCACCTGGGTGAGAATGGTCGGGCCAAGATACCCGGCGTGCCCATGCTGTGGGTGTTCGCGGCCGTCAAGGAACAGCGTCGCACCTTGGCTCAAACCTTGTTCGATATAGTCAGCGACTTTCTCGCAGTGGCCTTGGTCGATCAGCGTGCCCATCACCGTTGCAGGATCGAGCGGATCGCCGGGCGTGAATGCTGCGGCATGTCGACGCAGCGCGTGCAGGAACTCTTGCTGAATACTCTCTTCGACCAGCAGCCGAGTCCCGGCGATGCACACCTGCCCCTGATTATAGAAGATGCCCGCTGCGGCACTTTGTGCCGCTTTATCCAGGTCAGGACAGTCGGCAAAGATAATATTGGCGCTTTTGCCACCGGCCTCCAGCCATACCCGTTTCATATTGGATTGGCCGGCGTAGATCATCAGTTGCTTGGCGACCTGCGTGGAGCCGGTGAAGGTGAGGGCATCAACGTCATTGTGCAGCGCCAATGCCTTGCCGGCATCGTGACCGTAGCCGGGGACAATATTCAGCACGCCGTCCGGCAGTCCTGCCTGTTGCGCCAGTTTGCCCAGATAGATAGCTGTCAGCGGGGATTTTTCAGAGGGTTTGAGAATCACGCTGTTGCCGGTGGCCAAGGCCGGGCCGAGCTTCCAGCAGGCTAACAACAGCGGGAAGTTCCAGGGGACGATAGCCCCCACGACGCCAATGGGTTCGCGTTCGATTAACGCCAGTGCATCACCCGCGGTGGGGGCAATTTCGCCGTAAACCTTGTCGATCGCCTCGGCATACCAGCTCAGGCAGCGAATGGCACCAGGTACATCGTCACGCAGACTATGGCGAATGGGTTTACCGGTATCCAGCGTCTCCAGCAGTGCCAGCTCTTCTTGATACTGCTCCATTAACGCCGCTAGCCGTAACAAGGTGGCTTTGCGCTGCGCAGGCGCTGCCCGTGACCAGTCCCCACGTTCAAACGCCGCTCGCGCCGCACTGACCGCCAGATCAATATCGACACCGCTACCGCGGGACACCTGCGTTAACTCGCGTTGGGCGGCAGGATCCTCCACGGCAAAGGTTTTACCTTCGGCGGCGGGTTGATAACGGCCATTGATAAACAGTCGGTTCTCAATATTCAGGGCTTGTGCCCGTTGTTGCCAATACTGTAAGTGGTGGAAGTCCATGCCTTGCTCCGTTGATCAGAAAGTCGTCGGTGTATGGGCGCTGATAATTCGGCAAATCCGCGCCGACGTGTTGCTGAAACTGTGGGGAATGCCGGTGTTGATGGCGTAGCTCTGGCCAGCCTGCAGATGATAAGCCTGCCCATTGACCTGCAATACCACCTCGCCTTCCAGCAGGGTGCCAATCTCTTCCCCCTGATGCTTAATACGTTCGCCGGTGGTGGTACCCGGCTCATAGGTTTCGATCATCATCGCCAAAGTGCGATTGGGGTCGCCGTTGTGGATCAATTTCATCGACACCCCCTGACTGCCAATTTCGATCAGATCTTGGTGATCGATAACAATTTGCGGTTCATCCGGTTTTTCCGGCTCGGCGAAGAACGCCGACAGTGACAGCCCGTACACCGTCAGCAGCTTTTGCAAGGTGCTGATGGCCGGGCTGACCTTGTCCTGTTCGATAGTGCTAATGGCGCTGTGGGTTAATCCAGACAGTTCGGCCGCGCGGCGCTGTGACAGACCCAATTGTTGGCGGATCTGTGACAGGCGTTTTCCCGGTGCCAAGCTGACATCGCTCATGGGCGTTTTTCCTTTTGATAGTGTCGGCAAGCGCTAATGAAACCTTCAAACAACAGACGCGACAGGGCGTACTCTTCACTGTTCCATTCCGGGTGCCACTGCACACCCAGCGCAAAGGGCTGATCGCGCAGGCTGATAGCCTCCACCAGCCCGTCTGCGGCGTGGGCCTCGATACGCACGCTGGAGCCGAGGGTTTTTGCCCCTTGCCCATGCAGTGAGTTCACCCAGAATCTGTTGCAATCCGGTATCAGTTGCGAGAGTAATCCGCCTTCCTGAACGATCACTTCATGGGCAGGGGCGTATTGTTGTTCCAGCGGTAGGTCGTGATCTTCTCGGTGTTCGAGTAATTCAGGTAATTCAAACAAGCGACGGTGGAGGGTGCCTTGGGTGGCAACCACCATTTCCTGCATGCCGCGGCAAATGGCGAAAAGGGGAATGCGCCTGTCGAGCGTATGGCGGATTAACGCCAGGCTCAATTCATCTCGCCCAGGATCGGCGTCAGGCTCATCGCCGTTTTCACCATAAAGGTGCGGCTGCACATTACTGGGGCTGCCAGGCAATAAAATGCCATCGAGGTGAGGCAGCAGTGCGTCCAGCAGTTCCGGCTCCGCAAGCGCGTGCGGCAGGGCGATTGGCAGCCCTCCAGCGGCTACTACGGCATTTAGGTACTTTTCTTGCAAGGTCTGAGTGAGGTGCCCGTTTAACCTATACCTGCACATCACTACGCCGACCACTGGTCTGTTAAATATATTGCCCATGCTATCCCCTTGGTATGTTCGAAATTATGAACGATAAGCTTCTCCACTGCCGTTTTCGTTCAATATTTTATAAATCTAGCAGTCAAATGGGCAATATTCAAACTCAAAGTAACACTTGCAAAACAATTTTGTTGCATCTATGTTTCATTGGTGGACATTATATTGAGCAAGATGGTCAAAAAACATCGACGGCAATAAGTGTGAGAACCACAGACAAAAACATACATGGCGGGTGAATCATGCAGACCAACATAGTAGAAGTGGAAAACTTTGTTCAGCATCATGAAGAAAAGCGAAGTAGCGCGTTCCAGCGTGAAGTGAAGAAGTACCTGGAGCGTTATCCATTAACTCAGCACGTTGACGTTCTGCTGACCGATCTTAACGGGAGTTTCCGCGGTAAACGCATTCCGGTCGCCGGGCTGAGTAAACTGGAGAAAGGGTGTTACTTCCCCGCATCGGTTTTCGCGATGGATATTCTCGGTAACGTTGTCGAAGAGGCTGGATTAGGGCAAGAACTGGGCGAGCCGGATCATATCTGCGTGCCGGTGCTGGGGACATTGACGCCGTCAGCGGCGGATCCGCAGTACATCGGCCAGGTGCTGCTCACCATGCTGGATGAAGATGGTACTCCCTTTAACGTTGAACCGCGCAATGTGCTGAACCGAGTGTGGCAGCGTTTGCGTCAGCGCGGGCTATCCCCCGTAGTAGCGGTAGAGTTGGAGTTCTATCTCATCGATCGCCAGCGCGATTCGGAAGGCTATCTTCAGCCGCCATGCGCACCGGGGACTCAGGAACGCAATACCCAGAGCCAGGTTTATTCCGTCGATAACCTTAACCACTTTGCCGACGTGCTCAGTGAGATTGATGAACTGGCGCGTATGCAGGGTTTGCCGGCGGATGGTGCGGTGGCGGAAGCCTCGCCAGGCCAATTTGAGGTCAACCTGCATCACACCGACAATGTCCTGCAGGCCTGTGACCATGCATTGGCGCTAAAACGCCTGATCCGCATGGTGGCGGAAAACCACAACATGCAGGCCACGTTTATGGCAAAACCCTACGAAGAACACGCCGGCAGTGGTATGCACGTGCATATCAGCATGCTGGACAGGCAGGGCAATAACGTTCTTGCGGACGACGACGGCGAAGATTCTGCATTACTGAAACAGGCACTGGCAGGAATGATTGCCCTGATGCCTTCTTCTATTGCGTTACTGGCACCTAACGTTAATGCTTACCGCCGTTTCCAACCGGGCATGTACGTCCCTACTCAGGCATCCTGGGGCCACAACAACCGCACAGTGGCACTGCGCATTCCCTGTGGCGATCGCGACAGCCACCGTGTGGAGTATCGCGTGGCCGGCGCCGATGCCAACCCTTATCTGGTGATGGCGACCATTTTGGCGGGTATTGTTTATGGCCTGGAAACGACGTTGCCTTTGCAAGAGCCGGTAACCGGCAACGGCCTGGAGCAAGAGGGGCTACCTTTCCCAATCCGCCAAAGTGATGCGCTGTACGAATTTGAACACCAGCCGGTACTGACTGCGCTGCTGGGGGAAAGGTTTAGCCACGTCTACCTGGCCTGCAAAACGGATGAGTTGGTGCAGTTTGAGCGCCTGATCACCGAAACCGAAATCGAGTGGATGCTGAAAAACGCCTGACCCACTCAATATCCATTATACCGCGCGCGTCTGGCGCATTCCGCCGGCTATCCTGTGGCCTGCGAAGCTGCGCGCAGCGGTACAGCATTTCTTCCACTTTGGCGTACAGGACGCCAGCGAGGAAATAATCATGACAGCCATAACTGAACCATCAGTCTGCTCAGGCGTGTGCCTGAGCCGCAGTAAATACGGGCCATCTGCAGGCTTGTTCCCGTTGTCTTTACATCGCATTTTCCGCCGCCTGAACAGCAGTTTCCCCGCGGCCTCTCTGAATGACGTTAACCAGTTACCAGCAGAGGACAAAGAGGGGAAGAGCCATGACGATTAATCCCATTAACGGTAATGAAGCAGCCAAACCGCAGCTGCGTAAATCCCTGAAGCTGTGGCAAGTGGTGATGATGGGCCTGGCTTATCTGACACCGATGACCGTGTTTGACACCTTCGGTATTGTTTCCGGCCTGACTGACGGTCACGTGCCTGCCTCTTACTTGTTGGCGCTGGCTGGCGTACTCTTTACGGCAATCAGCTACGGCAAACTGGTGCGCCAGTTTCCGACGGCGGGTTCCGCCTATACCTATGCACAGAAGGCCATTAATCCGCACGTCGGCTTTTTGGTGGGGTGGTCCTCGTTACTCGATTACCTGTTCTTGCCGATGATTAATACGCTGCTGGCAAAAATCTACCTGACCGCCTTGTTTCCTGACGTGCCGCCGTGGGTGTGGGTGGTGGGTTTTGTGATCATTATTACCGCCATCAACCTGAAAAGCGTCAATCTGGTAGCCAACTTCAATACGTTATTTGTTCTGGCTCAGGTTGCCATCATTGTGGTGTTTATTTTCCTGGTTGTGCGCGGTCTGCACAGCGGTGAAGGGTTGGGCACCGTGTGGAGTTTGCAACCGTTCGTGAGTGAGAACGCGCATCTGCTACCGATTATTACCGGTGCTACCATTTTGTGTTTTTCGTTCCTTGGCTTTGATGCGGTCACCACGTTATGTGAGGAAACGCCCGACGCCGCCAGGGTGATTCCCCGCGCCATTTTCTTGACCGCGCTGTATGGTGGGGTGATTTTCATCAGCGTGTCGTTCTTTATTCAGCTGTTTTTCCCTTCTATTCAACGTTTCCACCAGCCAGATGCGGCATTGCCAGAAATCGCGCTCTATGTGGGCGGCAAGCTGTTCCAATCGATTTTCCTCTGCATTACCTTTATTAACACCTTGGCGTCCGGTTTGGCCTCACACGCCAGCGTGTCGCGACTGTTATATGTAATGGGGCGCGATAACGTGTTCCCGGAAAAGTATTTTGGCTATATCCATCCGAAGTGGCGCACGCCGTCGTTGAACGTGCTGTTGGTTGGGCTGGTGGCGTTGTCTGCGCTGTCATTCGATCTGGTCACGGCCACGGCATTGATCAACTTTGGTGCACTGGTGGCTTTCACCTTCGTCAATTTGTCGGTGATCAGTCATTTTTATATCCGCGAGGGCCGCAACAAAACGTGGAAAGACCATTTCAATTATCTGTTCCTGCCGTTGGTGGGGGCTCTGACGGTGGGCGTACTTTGGTTGAATCTGGAAAAAAGCTCGCTAACCATGGGACTGATTTGGGCCGCTCTGGGCTTTGGTTACCTGGTGTATCTCACCCGGCGTTTCCGCCAGCCACCTCCGCAGTTTGAGCGACAACCGCAGCAATAACCCAAGCCAGGCGGGGACGCCCGCCTTTCTTTTTTTTCCTGTGGGCAGTAGAGTGAAAATCCTGATAAAAAATAACCTATTGGATTTCATCAATGCCCTCTTTCCCCGTCCAGTATAGAGCCACATTACTCGGCCTGTTAGCGATCTTGCTGTGGAGCAGCGTTGTCGGCCTGATACGTAGCGTTAGCGAGGGGCTGGGGCCTATTGGCGGTGCGGCGATGATTTACAGCGTCAGCGCGATTTTTTTGCTGCTGGTGCTGCGGCTGCCAAATTTTCGCCATTTCCCGCGAGCCTATCTGATCCTCGGTAGCCTGTTGTTTGTCAGCTATGAGATCTGTCTGTCACTGTCACTGGGCTACGCGAATACCCGCTTGCAAGCCATTGAGGTTGGGATGATCAACTATCTCTGGCCTTGTTTTACCGTGCTGATGGCGCTGGTATTCAACGGGCAAAAAGCCAAATGGTGGCTGGTGCCAGGGTTGTTGCTGTCATTATTCGGTATCGGCTGGATCATGAGCGGCGAGGGCGGTTGGTCACCGGCGCAAATGCTGGAAAATGTGCGTAGCAATCCGCTGAGCTATTCGCTGGCGTTTGCTGGCGCGGTGATTTGGGCACTGTATTGCAATCTGACCAAGAAAATTGCGCAGGGTCAAAACGGTGTCGTGCTGTTTATTACGCTGACCGCCGTGGCGTTATGGCTGAAGTACGCGTTTAGCGCCGAAAGCGGCATGCAATTTACCCTTCCCGTGACCTTGACGCTGCTATGTGCGGGTATGGCGATGGGGGCGGGCTACGCGGCGTGGAACGTCGGTATTCTGCATGGCAATATGACGTTATTGGCGACGGTGTCCTATTTTACGCCGGTGTTGTCAGCGGTATTTGCCGCCCTCGTGCTGGAGACTGCGCTGACGGCCAATTTTTGGCAGGGGGTGGTGATGGTCACGTTGGGCTCATTAGTGTGCTGGCGGGCAACCCGAGGAAATTAACGGAAATTATCAACCGATTGTCCGATGTTGGACTAGAATCTAACTAGCGATTCTGCATGAAGGAACATGAAAATGAGAGACGATATCCAATTCATTCAGCAGCCAGTTATTGATGATGAAAGCTATATGCGCGGTGATACCGTGCGACTGACCACGGCTAATTTGCGCCACGAATACCAACTGGATGTCAGTATTTTGCGTCGCGAAGGCAAGTTGATTGTGGGGTCGGTGATCGCTGCCGCACCCAAAGTGGATATTCCACCCAAAGAGTGGGAGATCGCACCTGGGCAAGAGGTGGTTTTCCGTCAGGAGAATATCGCGAAAGCTCTGCCCGCCGTTAACTGAAGTTTGACCAGCGGGGGGCTATTCCCCGTTTATCACCGTAGATTTCCTCAAAATGCCAGCGTTAAAAGCGCTGGCATTTTCATTTTGGCGACAGACCTGGTTACGTTTTCGTGTTGAACATAATTGGCACAAAAACTGCTTAAAAATTTACCGGGCATGACAAAAATCACAGCGATCGTGAATTTTCATGAAACATAATTTGACAAATGTGAACGCAATCGATTACCTATTCGCAAAATGCATAACTGGATCACAGATTCTTACACCCAGTGATTTCTATAATGCGCGCGTCGCCCGAGAGTTTGTAAGCGGAGGCAACGCCAGGTGTCGTCAGACTCATTGTCATCTTTTCTAACGGGCAGGAAATGGCCCTTTAAGCATGTGGTAATAAAATGAAAAAAATAGCTCTCGCAGCAGGTGTACTGCTCGCAGCGTCTTACAGTGCATCTTCAATGGCTGATAGCAAAGACAGCCAATACGTTTCAGATTGGTGGCACCAGAGCGTTAACGTGGTAGGCAGCTACCATACCCGTTTCGGACCTCAGTTGAACAACGACGTCTACCTGGAGTATGAAGCCTTCGCTAAAAAAGATTGGTTCGACTTCTATGGCTACGTTGACGTACCTAAGTTCTTCGGCGTTGGTAACACGCCGGATCGTGGCATCTGGGACAAAGGTTCACCGATGTTTATGGAGATTGAACCGCGCTTCTCCATCGACAAACTGACCGGTACCGATCTGAGCTTCGGCCCGTTCAAAGAATGGTACTTTGCTAACAACTACATCTATGACCTGGGCCACAATGCCGATGGTCGCCAGAATACCTGGTACATGGGTCTGGGTACCGACATCGACACCGGTCTGCCGATGAGCCTGTCGATGAACATCTATGCAAAATACCAGTGGGAAAACTACCAGGCTGCCAACGAAAACAGCTGGGATGGTTACCGCTTCAAAGTGAAATACTTTGTGCCGTTGACCCAACTGTGGGGTGGCAATCTGAGCTACATCGGCTTTACCAACTTTGACTTTGGTTCCGATCTGGGCAAAGACAGCAATTGGACCGACGGTACCGGCAAGCAAGTGCGTACCAGTAACTCAATTGCTTCCAGCCATATCTTGGCGTTGAATTACGATCACTGGCACTACTCGTTTGTTGCCCGTTATTTCCATAACGGTGGCCAGTGGCAGGATGGGGCTGATATCGGCACTCCGCAGGGCCCAATTAAATCCACCGGTTGGGGTTACTACCTGGTAGCTGGTTATAACTTCTGATTTTCCGTGGTGTCAGAAACAGAAAACTCCGCTTTGGCGGGGTTTTTTTTGTCATCACTGCGCAGGTTCACCCGGCAAATGTCTTACCGGCATAAATAATCGTCCTTTGATTACATGGCATTCATTATTGATCCAGTTGATGATTTGTTCACGGCTCACGCCTTCAGATTGCGCGTAGCGGTGAAGATCGCCATTAAAGTGCTGTGTGATGTATTCCATGAGGGTCATTTGCATGTCTTTTGCTCCTGAACGCCCGTCAGTTGCCACCTGGCCATTGCGGGAGGTTAAGGTTTCTCAGACGCCGAATTTAAAGTATTGGCAACTAAATCTCAACAAAAAGCACTGGTGTGGTGCATTTGATGTCAGTTTTATAGCAAAAAGAATCCCGCACGGGGTGGCGGGAAGTATTCCGAATTATCACTTTGGGTGATGAAAAATAATTTGAGGTGCGACGAAAAAGAGCAGATTCACTCTTTTTTGTGACCCTCACAAACTACGACAAGGCTTATTTCTCTGCAAGAAAAATCTCAGTCAAATCATTCGGTTTTATCGAGTTATTTTGCAGTGGGGGACCGTATTTTCATCTGAAGGGTGCGTCCTCATTCCAGGGGATAAATATCTCAGAGTTTTCCGCATGCTTTATGTGGACAGTTGCGCCAATATTGGAGGCAATAACCCATGCAGGAAGTGACACCCATGCGTACACCTCATATTACCCTCACCGTGCTGGCGCTGATCGCGTCGTTGGGCCTGTCATCTGCACCGGCATTGGCTGATAAAGGGGGGGACGGCCATGGCAACAACGGTAATCATGGCAACAACGGTAATCATGGCAATAACGGTAACCACGGTAATAAGGCCAAAGGAAACGATAGCGACCAAGGCATGGTTTCAGTCAGTATTTCTCGTGAGCGTGCACGCTCTCTGGCAGTGAACTATGGGCTGACCGGGTACCGTTCTTTACCGCCGGGTATTGCCAAAAATTTGGCGCGTGGCAAGCCGTTACCCCCTGGCATCGCCAAGAAAATGGTGCCCTCATCGATGCGCCATGATTTGCCTTATTATCCAGGCTATGAATGGCGTATTGCCGGTGACGACCTGGTCTTGGTCGCGCTGAGCACCGCATTGGTAGCATCAGTGATCAATGGCGTGTTTAATTAACGCGGGATTTTGCTGCGTAGAGCCTCGCTTCGGCGGGGCTTTTTATTTGCCTGAACCCAAGGTTCGTGGTGAACTCTTATCCTTATTGTTTTTAGGCAAATAAATAAGGACATGGTCATGTTCAGGATGTTATTGATTGCCTGTTGTCTGGTCAGTTTTTCCTCGTTGGCTGAAAGCAACATGGCACTCGGTGAGCTGGTAAACCAGCGGTTGTCTTACATGAAAGATGTTGCGGGTTATAAGGCACTACGCAATCTGCCAATTGAGGATTTGGCGCAAGAGTCCAACGTATTGGCAAGTGCGGAGGCAGAAGCGGGGCGTTTAGGATTGGATCCGCTTTCTGTCAGGCCCTTTATCAAGGCACAAATGGACGCGGCCAAGGCAATCCAATACCGTTATCGCGCAGGCTGGCTGGCGCAGCCGGAAAGTGAGTGGCAGCCGCGCCCGCTCGAGAGCGTACGGCCGCAGATTGCTGAACTCAGTAGCCGTATTTTACAGCAGTTGGCGACGGAGGTGAAAAGCGGTTCGTTGACGCAGGCCAGTCGCAGTGCCTTTATTCACGCGATTGATCAGGCCAACCTGAGCGAGGCTGACAAACAGCGCTTATTTACCGCCTTGCTGGCCGTCAGGGTAAGCAAGGCGGGGTGACAGCGCGATTAATCGCAACCCACGCCGCTGCGCTGAAAGGTCAGCACGCGGCTGCGATTAGCAATCAAATCCACGCTGTAACCACGGAAGTACAGGCAAAAGCGTTTTAACCACGGGCCGTCGTTGCTTTCAACCAGCATGCGGCCCTGGCCGAGTGAGCTGATTGTCCCGGTCTGTGCCGCAGGGCCAACCCCAATATGCACTTGATCGCCGCAAATTTCGAAAGCTGTTCGGTACTGCGGGTGATACCACAACCCCTGAACGTGTTTCAGGCAGTCGCGGTTGGGTGTCACTGGCAGAAAACTGCGCGTCACATGGCCCACTTCCCCTTCAACGGCTTCCCCCGTCCATTTGAGCCGTATCGGCATATGAGCGGAAAGCGACACGGCGTAACCATCATCAGCTTGATACAGGGGTTCATCGCTACCCAGATAGGCGACGTTGCCGTTTTTCACCTCCAGCCAGTAGGGTTCGGCCACCGTGGCATAAATACCGTCAGGAATCGCCGTGCTGCGTTGCGGGAGCGCTTCGCCAAGCAAAGCGGCCATGACCTGCAGTGCCATAGCAAAACTGTCACAGTCCTCGCGGTTGGCGACCAGTACGACGCCAGCTTGACGGTCAGGTGCCAACAAGAAATAGGTTTTGTAGCCGGCATGTGAACCGCCGTGCCCCAGCAGTTGATGTTGGCCGAGCGGAGTTTGTGCCAGCCCCAGACCATAACTGCTGAGTTGGCCCTGGTTGAGATGACGCGGCGCACTGAGTTGTGCCAGTACGCCACGGCCGGGATCGCGATCGGCGAGCAGCGTTTGTAACCAGCGGGTGAGGGCATTGGCGCTGCCCGTCAGGCTACCGGATGCGGAAAGATGCAGACCCGCAGTGGCGAGTTGCCAACCCAGTGCTGAACGCCAGTAACCGGGGGCTAGACCGGGGACAACGTCAAACCAGCTTTCGGGCGCCCGTAGCTGCACCTGCAACGGCTGGGCGATGTGCTGCTGCACCAGTTGGTCAAAATCATAGCCCCTGGCTTGGAGTGCGGCTTCGACCAGCCGGTAACCGGTATTGGTGTAGGTGATTTCGCTTCCCGCGGGGTAGTTCAACCCACTCAGCCCTTGCAGGAACTGCATCACCGGCTGTGCCTCGCTGCGAGTGTGCACCGAGATGCCCAACAACCCCAGGGTTTCGCGCACGTCGGGGAGCCCGCTGGTCATGTCGAGCGCTTGGCCGACGGTGACGTCTGCCAACGGAGATTGCAGCTCAGGCAGCAAGTTGCCAAGCCGGTCACTGAGGCTGATGGCGTTGTCCGTGGCATTTAGTGCCAGCGCGGCGAAAATATGTTTGGTGACAGAGGCATAACGGACTACGGTGTCGGCGGTAAACGGGGTATTTTGCGCCAGATCGGCAAGGCCTGCGCTGGTGGTCGCTTGGATCTGCATCGCGTCGAACAGGGTAATCGCTCCACCGGGTTGGCCATCGGGCTGCCAATCAGCCAACAGCCGGTTGGCAACCGCCTGTGCGGCGCGCCAGTTTAGCGGGATTTCAGACATATCTAGCCTCCAGAATAGATTATCAATTTGTGCCTCGATGGGCTTTTCGCCAGATTGTCGCGTACCACGCAATCTGCGGGCCGCTGTTTTGTGCGCTGTTCCGACCAGATACGGTAATTTTCAGTCAAAACTGAGATGCAGTACGCAAATCGAAACGGCAGAAGGGAAGGAGGCAAAATGTGTGCCACAAGGCAAGACGTCAAGCGCAGGGATATGCGAGGCCGGCGCCGTGCCTCGCAACAGGTCGAGAAGACTTAGCGTGGCAACCCGCCCCAGGAAAGCAGACTGTCGATCATTTGTTTGAGCAGGCGTTGCAAGGACGCTGCACGCTGCGGATCAAAAGCAAAGGGATACTGTTCTGACATGTAGTTCACCTGCGCCAGCTCAAGCTGAATGGCATGCAGCTGTTCTTGCGGCTGGCCGTAAGCGCGAGTGATGTAACCACCTTTGAAACGGCCGTTAAGCACGTGCGTGAACTGTTGCTGCTGTTCACAACAGGCGACCAGACGATCGCTCAGCGCCGGGGCGCAGCTTTCACCGCTGTTGGTGCCCAAATTGAGGTCCGGCAGCTTACCGTCGAACAACCGTGGGATCACTGAGGCAATAGAATGCGCATCGAAGAGCAATGCGTAACCGTGTTTTGCCTTTAACCGTGCCAGTTCATCCTGCAATTGCTGGTGATAGGGTTGCCAGATGTCTTGCAGATAACGGGAACGCTCCTCATCAGAGGGTGCCTTGCCCGGCAAAAAGCTCGGACGTCCGTCAAACAGCACGTCAGGATACAGACCGGTCGTCGCGGTGGTATACAGCGGCTTATCGTCCGCGGGGCGGTTCAAGTCGATGACAAAGCGCGAATAATTACCGACCAACATGCTGGCACCCATCGCACGGGCAAAATCGTACAACTGCGGGATATGCCAGTCGGTGTCGGGTAGCGGTCGCGCGTCGTCGGTCAAACCGGCTTCGACCGCCGGCGTGAGTCGAGTACCGGCATGGGGAATGCTGATCAGCAACGGCAGGCTGCCGGCATGGAAATCAAACGGATCGCGAATAGTCATTGACGTACTTCTCCTCGGAAAATCACCGTACAGGGCAGTTGTCCGCCCAACCAGTAAGCCAGTTCAGCCGGTCGCGACAGCGGCCAGTGTACAAAATCTGCCACTTTGCCCGTTTCCAGCGTGCCATGGCTGGCTTGAAGGCCCAGCGCTTTAGCCGCGTGAGTCGTGACACCGGCAAGGGCTTCTTCCGGTGTCAGACGGAACAGGGTGCAGGCCATATTGATCATCAAACGTAATGACAGGGTCGGTGAGGTGCCTGGATTGGCGTCACTGGCAATGGCCATTGCCACACCGTGTTTGCGGAACAGGTCAACCGGTGGACATTGGGTTTCACGTAACAGGTAGTACGCCCCTGGCAGCAGTACCGCTACGGTACCGGCGTCGCCCATGGCGCGGGCATCTTGTTCGGTGGCGTATTCCAGGTGATCGGCGGATAGGGCATGGTGCTGCGCTGCCAATGTGCTGCCGCCCAGTGCAGAAAGTTGTTCGGCGTGCAGTTTCACGGGCAAACCCGCCGCTTCAGCGGCGGCGAACACTTTTGCCACCTGCGCGGGAGAGAATGCCAGGTGCTCGCAGAAGGCGTCGACCGCGTCGGCCAGCCCGGCGGCAGCCGCTTGAGGAATGATGGTGTTGCATACCAGATCGATATAGTCGTCGGCGCGGTTGGCGTATTCCGGCGGCAGGGCGTGCGCTGCCAGGCAGGTGGTTTTCACCTCTACCGGCACGTGTTCGCCCAGTCTGCGTGCGACACGCAACATTTTTAGTTCGCTTTCTGGTGTCAGACCGTAGCCGGATTTGATCTCCACGCAGGTTACACCTTCCGCCAGCAACGGGCGCAGACGAAACAGCGCCTGTTCAAACAACCGCTCTTCATCGGCGTCGCGAGTGGCTTTGACCGTGGAAATGATACCGCCGCCTTGGGCGGCAATGTCGGCATAGCTTACACCGTTCAGACGCTGTTCGAACTCACCGCTGCGATTGCCACCGAACACCAGATGCGTATGGCAGTCAACAAAGCCTGGGGTAATGATGCCGCCGTCGAATTTCACCGTTTCATCCGCGATTAGCGCAGCCGGCATTGCCGCATGTTCACCCAGCCAGACAATTTTTCCATCACGCACGGCAATCGCGCCGTTGCTGAGCGTGTGGTATTTGCCGTCGCGCATGGTGACGATATCGGCTCCGTGCCACAGGCTGTCGCAGTGAATCTCAGTGGTCATTGCTTTTCTCCGCTGGAGCCTTGGCTCCCACATGGTTGTATATACAATTAAAAACAACCTAGCGCATTCATCGGATTGTCACAAGAGGCAGGCTAAAAATTTGTTATCGGGATGTGATCGTTGTGGAAGGGCGGGTGCAAAAGCAGCACCCGCAGGGAATTACACGTCAGTGGTGAAACGGCCGAACAGTTGATAGCGGCTGCCCGGATACAGCAGGCGCGCTGAGGTCACCACGGTTTTACCCGACCAGGTGCGGCGGTGGATCAGCAGTCCGGGTTCATGGTCCTCCAATTGCAGCAATTCACGCTCACGGGAGGTTGGCACCACCGCTTCCACGATATGCTCGCCGGCGGTCAGCGGTGCGGCCTGTGTCAGGTAGATATAGGGCGTGACGCGATCGAAATCCTGCTTCATGTAATCAGGTGCGATCAGGGGGTTCACGCAGCGGTCCTCTACCTGAACGGGAATGTCGTTTTCGTAATGCACGATTTGTGAATAGAAAAGCTGTTGGCCGGGCTGGATACCCAACGCGACCGCCTCTTCTTCGCTGGCAGGGCGTGCTTTGAGCTGCAGAATTTTGCTGCTGTGCCGATGCCCACGTGCGGCAATTTCGTCGGCAATGTTATGCACTTCCAACAGGGCGGTGTGTGCCTTGGCTTCGGCGACAAAGGTGCCAACACCTTGCATGCGGATGAGGAAGCCTTCAGTCGTCAGCTCACGCAGTGCGCGGTTGATGGTCATACGGCTGACGCCAAGCTCGGCGACCAGCTCGCTTTCAGAAGGAACGCGTTGGTGCGGTAGCCAATGACCTGCGCGGATCTGGTTTACGATTGCCTGCTTGACCCGTTGATAAATTGGGGCGGGGGTATCGCTCATTGCAGCAGCCAGTTGTAACAGGGTCTGTTGATCAACCACGACGTTAACCTCGTCAAATAAAAAAATAATAACACCAGTTTACTGTTGATGTCGGCGTATGTATATGTATATACAACTAAGGGCCGGTTCGCCACAGCAACACGTTGGCCCTGCATTTTCGGATGCGCGATTATCGCGCGTTATCAGCCGTTACACTAACAGTGGAAGACTGCCATGCCAGCTTATTTTGCCTCACGCGCTCTGCTCCCCGAAGGGTGGGCGCATAACGTCCGCCTGGATGTTGATGCGCTAGGTTACCTGACTCAGGTGACTGCCGATTCAGATCCTCAAGGCTGCACCCGATTGCACGGCGACGTGGTACCGGGCATGCCGAATCTTCATTCCCATGCTTTTCAGCGTGCGATGGCCGGGCTGGCAGAAATAGCGGGTAACCCACAAGACAGCTTCTGGACCTGGCGTGACCTGATGTACCGCCTGGTGCAGCGCTTGACGCCGGAACAGGTGGAAGTGATCGCCCGTCAACTGTATATCGAAATGCTGAAAGGGGGATATACCCAGGTTGCGGAGTTCCACTATCTGCATCACGGCGCGGACGGCAACCCTTACGCCGATCGCGGTGAAATGACGGGGCGTCTCAGCCAGGCGGCAGCACAGGCGGGGATTGGTATGACACTTTTGCCGGTGTTGTACAGCTATGCGGGGTTTGGCGGTCAGCCCGCGCAACCAGGGCAAAAGCGTTTTATTCAGAATGCGGAAAGCTATCTGGAGCAGCAGCAGGTGATTGCCCGTCAGTTGGCGGATCAACCTTTGCAAAATCAGGGACTGTGCTTCCACTCGCTGCGAGCGGTAGAACTGAGCCAGATGCAGCAGATCCTGGCCGCATCAGACAGCACCTTGCCGGTGCATATTCATATTGCAGAACAGCAAAAAGAGGTCAATGACTGTCTGGCCTGGAGTGGCCGCCGTCCGGTAGCTTGGTTGTATGATCACTTGCCGGTCGATAGCCGCTGGTGTCTGGTGCACGCAACGCATCTCGACCGTGACGAGCTGGAGCAGTTGGCGCGCAGCAAAGCGGTGGCGGGCCTGTGCCTGACCACGGAAGCGAATCTGGGCGACGGTATTTTCCCCGGCGACGCCTACCTGCAGCATCAGGGGCGTTGGGGCATCGGCTCCGACAGCCATGTCTCGCTCAATGTGGTTGAGGAACTGCGCTGGTTCGAATACGCCCAGCGGTTGCGCGATCAGCGTCGTAACCGGTTGACTACGCCAGAGCAACCGGCAGTGGCCGATGTTCTGTACCCGCAGGCCTTGCAGGGGGGGGCGCAGGCTTGTGGCGCGCCTATTGGGCGTTTACAAAGTGGTTACCGTGCCGATTGGCTGGTTCTGGACGGTGATGACCCTTATCTGGCTGCTGCACCTGACGCCGCCATTCTGAATCGCTGGCTGTTCGCCGGCGGCAAAGAGCAAATTCGCGACGTGTTTGTCGGTGGCCGGCAGGTGATTGAACAGGGGCGTCATGCCCTGCAACAGCAGAGCCGCGCAGAGTTTCTGCAGGTGCTGAAAACGTTCCAGCAGGAGGCATAATGGGCCCGACGCGTTTTGATTTTGCCTCTCTGCCGGTAACGCCGTGGCGCAATGGTGGGGGAGAAACCCGCGAGATTGCCTGTTGGCCCGCTGGCAGTCAGGATTTTGATTGGCGCGCCAGTATTGCCACTATCGCGCAGGACGGCCCTTTCTCAGCTTTCACCGGTATCGATCGGTCGATCACGTTGTTGGAAGGCGATGGTGTGCATCTGCTGAGCGACGGGCAGATTGATCATCACCTTTCGCAGGTTGGTGAGCCGTTCGCCTTTTCCGGTGATGTGGCACTGAATGCGACATTGCTGGGCGGTAGCAGCCAAGACTTCAATATCATGACCCGACGCGGCCGCTGGGCAGCTAACGTGCAGCGCGTAACTGCGGCGACGGTGTTACCCCGCCATCATGCCGGTGTGTTGTACGTGCTGCAGGGCCGTTGGTCGCTGGCCGATGGCGTCATGCTGGCTGCGCGTCAAGGCGTGTGGTGGGCGGCGGATGAACACCACGGCACCTTGTCGTCGCTGGCGGAAGACAGCGTCATTCTGTGGGCCGATATCATGCCCGGCTAGACCGGGCTAGAGTCCAGCGCTAAGCTATGGGATTATTTGGTTTTCTATCCCACACAGAGAAGGGTGCATGGCCTCGCTGAAAGACGTTGCAAAACTTGCCGGGGTATCGTTAATGACGGTATCCCGTGCCATCAACGAGCCCGATAAGCTGCGGCCGGAAACCTACCAACGCGTCAAATTGGCGATTGACCAACTCGACTATGTGCCCGATCTCGCGGCACGGCGCATTCGCGGCGACAGCAGCCGGGTGCAAACGCTTGGCGTTTTGGCGCTGGATACTGCAACCACACCGTTTTCTGTGGAAATGATCCTGTCGATTGAAAAAACGGCGCGCGAGCACGGTTGGAACAGCTTTGTCGTTAACCTGTTCGCCGACGACAACGCTGAGCACACCATTGACCTGCTATTGGCACATAGACCGGATGGAGTGATCTTCACCACCATGGGGCTGCGCCAGGTGACCCTCCCGGCCAAGCTGCTGGATAAAAAACTGGTGCTGGCGAATTGCGTCAGTCCGGAACATCGGGTCGCCAGTTACATTCCTGATGATGAACAAGGCCAGTACGACGCAATGTGTACGCTGATCGCCAAAGGCTATCGTGCCCCCTTGTGTATTCACTTACCTGAAACCACCGTGGCAGCGGGCCTGCGTCGCCGCGGCCTGGAGCGTGCCTGGTGTGACGCGGGGGGGGATGTGAGCCAGTTGCGTCAGTATCATCTCGATTTGACGGATGGCGACGAGCATTACCGCGACAGCGTAGAACTGCTGGAAAGGCACTTTTCACCCGGGCAGCGCGACTGTGATGTGGTGGTGTGCGGGAACGATCGGGTAGCATTTATGGTGTATCAGGTGCTCTTGGCGCAGGGCTGGAAAATACCTCAGCAGGTAGGCGTTTTGGGCTATGACAACATGGTGGGGATTGGTCAACTGTTCCTGCCACCGCTGACGACGGTACAGTTGCCACATTACGAACTGGGCCGTCAGGCGGCGCTGCATCTGATCAATCAGCTCGATCACCAGGATACGCGGAAAGTAGCTTGCCCACTGTTGCTGCGGGAATCACTTTAATCCATCAGGGCGCAATAAATGCGCGCTGGTAATCAATGGCTGGGAACCGGCCCGAACATGTTCGACCCGATTTATCCCTTGCAGATGCAATGGGGCGCAGCATATAAACTGTGCCCCTCACACCAAACAGGCGTTTATTCCCAGATGCTGTCCAATTCCCAGGCCTGTAATGCAGCAAACTGCGCCTGTCCACTTTCGGCAAACAGGCTAACGCCTTGATGACCGTCGGCCGGGTAGATACGGCTGGTTAGACAGGCAACGCCCTGATTGACGAAGACCTCCAACGATGATCTGTCGATAAAGATCTGTAACGACAACCCTTCCCCCGCCGGTAGTGGCACACTGCGACAACCACATAGACCGGGATCCTCACTGAACCGCTCCAATACCAGGCGATGCGCCTGATTATCGACGTACAGCCGTGCAGCCTTACCGATAGCGATACCGTAACGCTCGGCATTACTGTCAGCCAGATTCAGCGTCAGGGCTAATTCCTGCACTTCTCCCGCTAACATTTGACGTTGGTTGCACAGCGATACCGCAGCCAGAGATTGTTGCTGCCCACGCAATGCCGCCAACTCGCGTGCCGGGTTCATCAGTACGTTTCCATCGGCCGCCAGCGTCAACTCGCGGGGCAGGGTAAGGGCGCCGGCCCAGCCGTGCGCTTTGCTCGGCATCGGGGATTCCCACATGTCCATCCAGGCGAACAGCATGCGTCGGCCATCGGCGGTGGTAAAGGTTTGTGGCGCATAGAAGTCGTGCCCGTTGTCCAGTTCGCAAAACGCTTGGGTAGCGTTGAAATCATTGCCGGGTTGCCAGTGACCAAGCAAATAGCCGCTCTGGAATCGATTGCGATTGCGGTATCCCTGCGCTGCCAACCCTTGTGGGGAGAATAGCAACACCTGTTTTTCCCCTAGCGGGAAGAAGTCGGGACACTCCCACATATAACCCTGATGCAACGTCTGTGCAGCGCTCAATACGCGATCAAACTGCCAGTCGTGCAGATCGTTCGAACGGTAAAGACGCGCTTGTCCCAACCCGTGCTCCTTGGCACCGACCACCATCCACCATTGGTCGCCGGCGCGCCAGACTTTTGGATCGCGAAAGTGCTGGATACCCTCTGGCGGCGTTAGCACCGGCCCGTGTTTAACGAAATGGATCCCATCTTCGCTGGTGGCCAGGCATTGCACCTCGCGTACCTGATCATCATCGCCTTCTTTGCCCAGCCAGACGTGGCCGGTATAGATCAGTGTCAGTATGCCGTCATTATCCACCGCACAGCCTGAGAAGCAGCCGTCTTTGTCATCATCATCGCCAGGTGCCAGGGCGACAGGTTGGTGCTGCCAGTGCGTGAGATCTTGGCTGGTCGCGTGGCCCCAGTGCATTGGTCCCCAGTTCTCATCATACGGGTGGTGTTGATAGAACACGTGATAGACACCGTTAATACAGATCAGGCCATTGGGATCGTTGATCCAGCCTGCGGCCGGAGCCAGATGAAAGCGTGGGTAGTACTGCTCCTGACGTTGTGCGCGCAGGGCTTCGACCGCATGATCGGCTTGAGCTAAGGCATTTTTCATTGGGTTGGCTCACTTGATTTTATCGTGGATTGAAATGGATGCGTGCTGGCCACGGTCTCGCCGCGCAGCAAAAAGCAGGAAATCAGTGTGGTACCGGCCACCGCGCAGCCCATCAGCAAATAGGTGTCAGCAAAACCGATGCGGTCATAACCGTAACCCGCCAAGGGGGCCAGAATGCCGGCAACGATCTGGCTGATAAATTGAAATCCGACCAGATACAAGGTGGAGGACAGGCGACTGTCGAAGCGCGTAGTGATGTACTTGAACATCGCTACCAGCAGGATCGGCAATTCTACGGCGTGCAGTAACTTCATGGCGGAAATCATCAGTGCGCCGCTGGCCATGCCGGAACCGAACATGCGCAGTGCCATTACGCTACTGGCCAGCAACAGACTCTGTTTGATGCCGATGCGGTTAACCAGCAGCGGTGCGAGGAACATGCCGCCGGCCTCCAGAAACACCTGCAGTGAGTTGAGGAAACCGTACATGCGGTTGCCTTCTTCGTGGGTGGCGAACTGCGAGGCGAAATAAACCGGGAACTGCTGATCAAACACGCCGTAGATGCTGGTGCCGAGTACGAATACCACGAGTGCCCAGAATCCCGGTAAGCGCAGCAATGCCAGGGCGTCCTGCAGTTTCAGGTTTTCCGGCTTGCCGTACTCGAGACCGGCCATGGCATTGGGTTTCAGCTCACGCACTTGCCACAGTAACAGCAGAAACACTGCCGCCGAGGCCGAGGCGATCCAGAAGTTGATGTTGGGGTTGATATTGTAGTTAAAACCGGCAAAGAAGGTGGCGCTGGCCCAGCCCAGAGAGCCCCACATACGCGCCCGGCCAAATTCGAAACCGACGATGCGGCTGACACGTTCGGTATAGGATTCCAATGCGCCAATCCCGGCGTTGAACGCCAGGCTGACAAATACGCCGCCGACCAATGCGCCGGCCACCAAATTGGTTTGCAGCAGCGGGGCATAGACGTAGATAAAGAAGGGGCCGGTGAGTAACAGCAATATCCCGACAAACAGCAGCAGATGTTTACGCAGCCCGAGTTTGTCCTGAATAAAACCGTACAGCGGCTGTGCGCACAGCGCCATGATCGACATTGCGGAGAAGATGAGGCCGGTTTCTGTCCCTTTAAGGCCAATTTTCTGGTTCAGCCAGATCGAAATCAGTGAAAAGCTGGATGACCAGGTAAAGAAGAAGAAAAACAACAGGCCGCTGAGAAGTGCATAATATTTTTTTGTTTCGCGGTTCATGTGAAATACCCTGATGAATGAAATTAGCTCTATTGTTAACGTTAACTTTGTGCCAGATAAAGTCATCAAAACGAGAGGTTGCGATGTTAATCACAAAAGTTAACGTTAACATTTTACTGGTGTGATCGAAATCACTCAGCGAGAAAATAGGGCGCGCAGAGCGCCCAAAAGGAATTAACGCTCGTTGAGCGAACGCAGATGGTCGTCACGCCGCAGGGTCATCAGCGCGAACAGGCTGACAACCGACGTGGCGACCACATAGTAAGCGGGAATGTCGAGGTTGCCGGTCTGTTTAATAAGACCGGTGATGATTAACCCCGCGGAGCCGGAAAACACGGCATTGGACAGCGAGTAGGCCAGCCCCAGGCCGGTATAGCGCACCTGGGTTGGGAACATTTCTGCCAGCATAGCGGGGCCTGGTCCGGCGAGCAGGCCGACGACAGCACCGGCGATCATCACCGCGATACCCTTGGCCAGCAGCGAGCTCTGCGGATCTTGCAACAGGTGCAACAGCGGGAAGGTAAACAGGATCACCGCCACCACCGCGGTCAACATGACCGTTTTGCGTCCCAGTTTATCGCTAAGGATACCGGCGGGCAGAATAGTCAGTGCGAAGCCGATGTTGGCCAGCACGGTGGCGACCAGCGCCTGTTGAAAGGTTGCGTGCAGCGAGGTTTGTAGGTAGGACGGCATGACCACCAGGAAGGTGTAACCGGCAGCAGACCAGCCCATCATGCGGCCAATGCCGATCACAATGGTTTTCACGACGCCGCTTACCTTCACGGCGGGTGCCTGCGTGGCTGTGTGGCGCGTCTGTTGTGCCTGGGTAAAGGTGGGTGTTTCTTGCAGTTTTAGCCGCAACCACAGTGCTACCGCCCCCATGGGTAACGCGAGCAGGAAGGGAATTCGCCAGCCCCAGTCATGCAATTGCTCTGTCGTTAATAATGCGGCTAACAGTGCCACCAGGCCTGCGCCGGCCAATAGCCCGAACGCCACGGTCAATGATTGCCAAGCCCCGAACAGGCCACGTTTACCCTTTGGCGCAAACTCGGTCATAAGCGACACCGCGCCACCAAACTCACCGCCGGCAAACAGCCCCTGAAACATACGTAACAGCGTCAGCAACAGTGGGGCGGCGACGCCAATGGAAGCGTAAGTTGGCATTATGCCAATCAATGCAGTGGCTACCGTCATCAGCAGCAATACCGCAATTAACGTCGGCCGGCGACCAATGCGGTCGCCGATACGGCCGAAAATCACGGCGCCGATCGGGCGACAGAAAAAGGCCAGCGCAAAGGCGGCATAGGTGAGGATCAGGCTGGTGATTTCACTTTCACCCTGGAGGGTAAAAAAATTGGCGGCGATCACGGTGGCGAGAAAACCGTAAACGCCGAATTCATACCATTCGATAAAGTTGCCGACCGAACCGGCCAGCAAGGCCTGACGCGACTGGCGTGCGTCGATAACCGCCGTTTGTGTGTCCATCCCCATTCCCGTGTCTTTGAATTATTGTCATTCAGTTCTAAATTCTTATGACAAAACAATCAATTATTTTAAACAGGAAGTGTGAGACGGGATTCACCATGGCAAAGGGGCGACCTCACGACCGTTTTCAGCGTAGTACAAGGAGGGCAGAAATTGTGCCAGATAGCTGAATTCATTGTAACAATGGCGCATCAGGTTGAAACCGACATCATCCGGTAATTCGTCATGTGCGTTGGTGCAGGATTTCCCCAGTAAGAAGCGGCTGCGCAACACGCAACCATAAGGGGTGTCCCGAACCAGGTGCAGCATTTCTCCGTCGAGAGGGTCGCCGTTATCGTCCAACGCTACCTGTTCGCCAAAACCGATGCGGGCGCAAATCGCAGCAGATAACGCCTGGCTTTCGCGTGCCTGCTGCAAGGCGTGTGCAGCAAAGAAGTCTTCGGCGGCATGGAACTTCAGCCGAGCCGGTGTCGGTGGCATTTCCGCTAGCCACTCCACCGCGTCGATGCTGGCCCCGACATAGCTTTCCCCTTTTTTCCAGTGGGCGTCCCAGCCACGGTGTTCGACGTGATCATGCGGATGCCACCAGCGGATGTGTTGCGTGGTTTCAAAAAAGGTAAACCACCACTCCAGCATACGGCCTTTGCAGCCGTGCAGGTCGGTACGAATAGCCACGGTCAACAAACCGTCCATGCTACGTGTCAGCCCCATCTCCAGCCGCAATGGTTCCGGTTTAAGCAACGCGTTGATATCATTAACGCCCCAAGGGAGCACCAGCGATTGATGTGTCATAACGGTCATCCTTTTTATTTAGGAAACTAATGTTGTTTCCAAAATAAGACTATGCCGGTATGCTGTCTCTGTCAACGCTGTAGAGGATTAATCATGGCAAATGAAACAGACGCTCAATCGCGTTCACGCGGAAGGCCAGCGGTCCCGGAAAGCGAGCTGCGGGCCGCCGTGGTGGAGGCGACCCTGCAACTCCTGCTGACGCAGGGCTATGCCGCGACGACAGTGGACGCGGTGGCAAAACAGGCAGGCATGGCCAAAAAGACCCTGTACCGCTTTGCTGAAAACCGAGAGGCACTGGTGATGCAGGCGGTAGCAAGTTGGCCGGACGCTTTTCAGCCGGTGTTCGAACAAGATCCACAACAGGTGGCAGAACTGCCGATGTTGTTGGAACAAGGCTTACGGGCGATAGCACGGCAGGTATTGAGCGCACAGGCCCTGGGGATGTTTCGTCTGTTACAAGGCGAGTTTCCAGGCCGGGAAGCGCTGTTGGTCATCTACCAGCGCAACGGTATTGAACGCGGTCGGGCTATTGTGGCTGATTGGCTGCAACGCCAACAGCGGCGCGGATGGCTACGTGAGCTGGAATTCACCCAGATCAGCGATCTGCTGCTGGCGATGGTGATAGCGGAACCGTTGCGCCAAATGGCACTGGGGCTGTTGCCACCGGGCAGTGAAATCGATGATCGCATCGCGGCTGCGGTGGCGGTGTTATTGCCTGGATTGCTCAGCGCGCCGTTGCCGGCGCCCTGAGCGTGGGGGAGGTCTGCTGGCTTACTTGCCGTAGTGACGTAATACTTGCTCGGCGGCTGCAAAATCTGGGGCTAGCGGGCGATCTGTCTCGATAAAGGGGACCTGTTTGCGTACAGCAGCGTAGAGTGCTGCAGTAGGTGCAGAGAGCACAAAACCATTCTGGCGTTGCTGGCGTAAATCCACGGCCTGTGCGTCATGAACCAGCAGAATGCCCAGCAATTGATAACTGTTATCCACTTGCTGCTGAACGCGCTCAACCACCGACGGGGCATTGGTGGCGATGTCTTCGATATCGCCGGCGACCGGGAAGTAATCAAGCGACACTGGCATTGCCAGCTCTTTGTTGCGCATTGCCAGCATCATGACCGGTTTTTCCATCGCACCAAAGGCATGTACCGTATGATCCGTGCCGAGAAAACGCGTCAGGCCAGTAAATGCAGGGTTGTTCAGTTTGACCACCTGTTGTGCGCTGGCCAGCGAGTTGTGCGCCAAGGCTAACCCCAATTGTTCGAAGGCCAACACCCACGGAAGGGGCTCAAAGTTGGCGCTGGGGAGCACGGCACCCTGCAGGTCGCCTTCACTGACGTACCCGACGGCCTCTTGCGGTCGCTGTGACGGTGCTGTCACGTTCAGTGCGACACCCGGATTGTCATCAGAACTGTTCAACTGCACCAGTAACTGATCGTAAGCTTGCTGATAGCTGCGTTGAAGTTCTCCCAAAAGATAGACGCCGGAGCGGAAGCTAAGTGGGTCTTGCAAGGGGCGGCTGTCGTCGTGTTGCCACAGGCTGGAGCCGGCCAGCAGCTCACGCAGGTTTTTCCCCGTGGCTGCCACTTCGGGATAAGGGCGCAATGCCAGGGTATTGGCAAGGAAAGGGGATACGTTGCCATTTAGCGCTTGCAGACTGAGCGCGTAGGTCAAGGTATTAACCTGTATCAGGTGAGACAATGAATCCAGGGCTAATGCGCCGCTGGCGGCAGAGTAAGCATTAGAGCTGAGGATCGATAACGCGTCTTTGGCATAAGGAGCAATGGGCGGCGTTTGGCTGCTATGCAATGCCGTTTTGGCCGCCACCTTTTTACCCTGGTAATAGACGTCGCCTTCGCCGAGCATCGCCAGTCCGACGTGGCTAATTACCGTAATGTCGCCTTCACCCACGGAACCCTCTGCGGGGATGACCGGTGTGATACCTTTATTCAGGAAGGCGACATAGGCGTCGACAATCGCTGGCTGAACGCCACCGCCACCGCTCAACAAGGCGTTGAGGCGGGTTACCATGGTCGCCCGCGCGACTCGAATGCTCATGGGGTTACCGATGCCGCCAGAGTGGGCATGCAACAGGCCGACGTTAAATTTCTTCGATGCCTCTACGACTTCTTGCGTTAGCTTGCCGTGTACATCGACCATCGGGCGGTCTTTGTTCAGGCCTACGCCGACCGTCAACCCATAGATTTTCAACCCGTTCTGCGCAGCTTGTATTAATACCTTATGTGACATTGTCACGCGCTCCATTGCTGCCGGAGCCACTGCCACTGCTTCGCCATCGGCGACGTTGGCGACAATCTGCGGGGTAAGAGAGTGGCCGTCGAGGGTTACGGTGGCTGCCCCGATCTGGCTGTAACCGAGCGTGAGCAGGATCAACAGCGATAACGTCAATTTTCCTGGCATGATAAATAGACCCTTATTATTGATTTTTATGATGTTGTAATCGCGATCTGGTTTAGAACTGCCGCTGTGGGCGACGGGCGATCAAATACAGGGTGATCAACGCCAATAAACTGGCGATCATCACGTACCAGGCCGGGGCAAAACGGGTACCGGTATTTTGGGTTAACCAAGTGAGGATTGCCGGGGCAAAACCACCGAACACGGTGACAGCCAGGTTGTAAGAGACGGACATGCCGCTGGCACGGACTTCAGTAGGAAAGAGATCTGATAAGGCTGCGGGTGCCACGCCGACGAACAATGACACCAGCACGCAAAACAGTGTCTGCACCAGTATCAGCATCGCCGTGGTGTGGTAGGCATCCAGCAGCAACAACAATGGGTAGCTGGCGACCAGCAGTAGCGCAGCCCCGGCCTGCAAGATCTTCAGTGTCCCGATCCGGTCTGACCAGGCACCGGCAGCGACACAACACACCACCATAAAGCAGTTGCCGATCAGCGCTGCCAGAAACGCCTGGTGGCTTTCGAAGTGCAGTACGCGCTGGACGTAAATCGGCATATAAATAATCAGCGCATAGACACTCACGGCCCATAGGATTGACAGCCCGGTACCCAGCAGGACGGCATGGCGATGGGTACGGAATAACAAGCGCAACGGCATCTCTGGTGCACGTTTCTCTTGCAGCCGTCGCGCCTGTTCCTCGGCGAACAGGGGCGTTTCTTCGAGCGTTTTACGCATCCACAGGCCGATCGGGGCGATTGACAGGCCGATAATGAAGGGAATGCGCCAGCCCCAGTCACCCACTTGCTCGTGGCTAAGTGTCAGCGTGACGGCTGTCGCCACTAGTGCGCCAAGGATATTGGATATCCCCATGCTGGCCTGCAGCCATGAAGCGTACTGGCCTTTTTGATCCTTGGGGGCATGTTCGATCAAGAATGCTGCGGCACCGCCAACTTCACCGCCCGCGGAAAACCCCTGCAGCACTCGGCCACACAGGATCAGCAGTGGTGCCCCTATACCGATGGCGCTATAGGGGGGAGCAAAGGCAATGATTGCGGTACCGACGGCCATGGTCATTATCGTCAGCGTCAGAGCGGCCTTACGGCCGACCCGGTCGCCGTAAGCGCCGATCACCAATGCACCGAGGGGGCGAATGACGAACCCGAGGCCGAAGGCCAGAAAGGCTTCAAACAATTGGGTGCCGGGATCGTTCGGGTGAAAGAAGTTCTGCGCGATATACACCGCAAAAAAAGCGTATACCGAGAAGTCATACCACTCCAGCGCATTACCGACAGAAGCGGCGGCAATCGCTTTGCGCCCACTGCTTTTTTTACGCGGCGTGACACTGGCGTCAGTGGCCAACAGAGGCGATATTGAGGGAGCCGTGCTTTTATTCATCGTTGTTCTCCACGAGGCAGTGAGATATACGGCAGGGATTTTTCAGCAATCTCGTCCAGTGACTCTTGATAGCCGGCGTCGGCGTAGCGCATCACGCCCGTGCTGGTGTCGTTAGTCATCGACAGTTGCAGGCGCTGTGCCGCCGCAATGCTGCCGTCAGCAACGGTGGTGATGCCAGAGCTGGTCATATAACCGCTGTAACCGCCGCCACCGGAGTGAATGGCCACCAGATCCGCCATAGAGGCACAGTTGACCAAGGCATTGAGCAGCGGCCAGTCGGCGATCGCATCGGAGCCATCCTTCATCTTTTCAGTCATGATATTAGGATGTGCCATCGCACCGGCATCGAGATGATCGCGTGTGAAGGCGATCGGACCGGACAGGCGCCCGTCTGCCACCATACGGTTCACCTCTAGCGCCAGCTCGGTACGTTCACCGTGACCAAGCCAAGCGATGCGCGCCGGTAATCCCTCGAACGGAACATGCTTACGTGCCAGGGTGATCCAATTACTGACGATGCGATTGTCGGCAAAACGCTGCAGCAGATAGTCATCAATCACGCGAATGTCGTCGCTGTTATTGGACAGGGCTATCCAGCGGAACGGGCCGATAGCGCGGCAAAACAGCGGGCGAAGGAAGGCCTCGGTGAAAATAGGGATCTCGAATGCACGCTCAACGCCGCCCTGATGGGCGTGAGTGCGTATGAGATTGCCGTTGTCGAACACCACCGCACCGCGATCCATAAAACCGATCATGGCCTGTACGTGCTGAACGATTGAACGGCGGCTGGCATCCATCAGGGCATTGATGTCTGTTTCGCGCTGTGTCGCCACCTGAGCGAGGCTATAGCCCGCAGGGACATAGCCGTAAACCAGGTCATGCGCTGCTGTTTGGTCGGTGACGATATCAGGGATGACACCACGGGCCAAAATAGCCGGGTAGATCTCGGCGGCGTTGCCTAGCAGGGCAACAGAAAGGGCCTCTTTGCGCTGTTGGGCGGCAGCGATCATCGCCAGTGCCTGGTTGAGATCTGCCGCTTGATGCTGAAGAAAACCATTTTTCAGCCGCTTGTCGATGCTGGCTTGATTGACTTCGATGGTCAGAATCGCGGCATTGGCCAGGGTGCCTGCCAGTGGTTGGGCACCGCCCATGCCACCCAATCCGGCGGTAAGAATAAAACGCCCGCGTAGATCGTTGTCAAAATGCCGTTCGGCAATGCGCGAGAAGATTTCATAGGTGCCCTGGATCACGCCCTGCGAACCGATATATTGCCAGTCACCGGCGGTCAGTCCTCCCCAGCAGATCAGATTCTCTTTTTCCCAGCGGTAGAAGTTTTCCGCTTTCGCCCATTGGCCGACCATATTGCAATTGGCCATGATCACTAACGGTGCATTGGCGTGGGTTTGCAACACGCCGATGGGTTTGCCGGACTGCACCAGCAAGGTCTGATCTTCACGCATGGTTTTCAGTGCGTGAACAATGGCATCGTGTGATGGCCAATCACGTGCGGCCCGGCCCAGAGCGGCATACACCACCAGTTCATCCGGGTTTTCGCCTACCGCCAACACATTCTCCATCAGGCGCAGCAGGGCCTCTTGTCGCCAGCCGAGGCAGCGTAATTGGGTGCCGGAGGTGACCCCAAAGGTTCTTTTCATGCGGCATCTCCTGTCGGCAGGTAACTGCGTAGATCAATACCCAGCGTTTTCTCCACCGGGGGATAGACCGCAGGATCGGTAACCGAAGACGAGAGCGGGAACTGCGAGTGATGCATATGGAAAATCACGACGTCCATCCCGGCTTTCAGTTGCCCTGCGCTGATCGGGTTACCGGCCATATCCAGTGTGGTGATGACGTCCGGATAACTGGCAATTCGCTCACCATGGGCATCTTCTACTGCCATATGCTCATTCATGACGTGGATGCGGCGCAGCCCATTCCCCTGACCAATCGTCACAATACCGACGTCAAACGCCTCTTCGGTATAGCGCAAACTGTTGTCGGCAACGACGCCGCTGCCGATGATTTGACCGCCGGTGTGGCGGCAAATCGCGTCGACAACGTCACGGCCCTGTGCCGCCAGAATGCTTTCACCTAATGAGATCGCCTGACTGATTCCCCCCAGTGCCGCGTGTTGGCGTACATAGGCGGCCGGTATCGGGTTGCGGCAACTGGCGATGAACCCGCCGGACATGTCGGCCGCTTTGCGCAGCACTGGCGATACCTTGGCGGTGGCACCTTTCACGACCAACTCGATATAGGCATTATGGTTACGGTTACCACCGACGGCGGCCTGGATCATGGGTTGCGGGCTGGAGGCCAGGCCAATAGAACCCATATCACCGGTGGGATGGGCGCGCAGGTCGCCAACGGCATCAACGACCTTGCAGCCGAGGATTGCCGCAGGCAACCAGCCGTTGAGGGTACTGGACATACCATTTTGGCCAACCATCAATCCCGCGATAGGGGCGCCCAGTTCCTGTTGTACCAGTTGGACCGCCTTGACGTAGTCGACACCCAGCATCTGCCAATCGGTCAGACCGCCGGGGGCGCCAATTGCCGCAGCGGTGGCGATCCAGGCGTCATCGGCCAACTCATCAAGAGTCACTAACTCTGGCCGCCCAATGGTCACGGCCAACCGCCCCAGTTCCAGGCCGTGGGCCACCCAGCCGCCACCGCCGCAGGCAAATACCGAACCGCCTTTTACTGCGGCTTCTACATCATCAAGTGTTAAAACACGCCCCATGGTCTGTGCTCCTGAAAGTATCGGTGAGATTGCGCTTGAATGAATAATCTGTGAATAGTTGCGCTACCGGAATTCGATACTAGGGGGCGGTTAACTAAAATGTCGCATTACTTTTTATCACCTGCGTATAACAAAATGTTAACCCGTGGCCTGGAAAAAATAATGCGCCGCCGTCATGAGGGACAGCGGCAAGGGAAAGGGCGAAAAAATGGCCTAGCGCGACCAGTGGATCTGTACTGACTCCAGGGTATGGATAAACGCTTGTGCCAAGCGCGACAACGGTTCGTACATGCCATGCACGATACTGATAGGGGTATTTGCAGTGGGTTCTATCGGCCGGAAAACCACCTTGGTCCACACCGGTCCGTTGGCGGTAATTTCGTCGATCAATGCGATACCTACCCCGGCTTGCACCAATGCACAGGCGACATGGATCTGCTGCACCTCAACGGTGGGTCTCAGAATAATGTCGGCATCGTTCAACAGTTTGCGTACCAGCTGGCCGATAGGGATGTCGGCACCGTAGCCAATGAAGGGTTGGTCGATTAACTCTTCGATGCCAATCACATTTTTAGCCGTCAGTGGATGAGAAGCGGGCAGCGCCACCACTAATCGGTTCTCGTACAATTGACGCGAATGCACGTTGGGATGGCCCTCATGCAGAAAGGCGACGCCCAATTCGACCTGTTGTGTCAGCACCGCTTGCAAGAGCACATCCGGGATCATGGTGTGCAGAATTACCCGTGCTTCAGGCAGTTGTGCGTGAAACTTGGCGATAGCACTGGGGATAAGGCCTTGGCCTAAACTTGGGCTACAGGCAATGCGCAGGTGTCCCATGCGGTTTTGGATCAAATCCTCCGCCACTTCGTTGACCCGCTGTACTCCTTGATACACAGAGTTGACTTCGACAAACAGGTGGCGAGCTTCTGGCGTGGGGTACAGCCGCCCCTTGATACGCTCAAATAACGTCAGGCCTAACCGTTGCTCGGTATAGGCGATGAGTCGTGAAACTGCCGGTTGAGAAACGTGCAGCAGTTTTGCGGCACCGCTGATCGAACCGGTCAGCATAATGGCGCGAAACACTTCGATTTGTTTGAGGTTTAAACGCACACGTCCTCCACGGGTAGTTAACATTTTGTTATGCATGAGTGATAAACAAGCATAAGACAGAATAGATAGCCTCACCCTACACTGCCCTTGGTATCGGCACAACTGGTCGATTGATAACCTGAGATAACTGCATTTTTATGCAGTTATCGGTAGGGGGTAATAAGGAGAGAGGCATGATGAATCTGAGTCAACGACCCGAGCTGGTGGTAAAGGGCAATCTGGTGGATGCCGAACGGGTGACACCTGACGGCTGGCTAGCGATCGCTGGCGGTAAAATCATTGGGAGCGGCAGTGGACAAGCCCCCGAGGCATGCAAAGTCATTGAGGCCAGCGGCAAGTGGATCCTGCCCGGCGTGATTGACGGTCAGGTGCATTCTGGTAGCCAGGCGAATCAGGAAGGGCTGGGGTGGGCATCGCGCGCGGCGGCGGCGGGGGGAATCACGGTGATGGTTGATATGCCCTATGACGACCCCGAACCTGTGGCTTGCCGCGCACTGCTGGACGCCAAGATTGCCGAGGTCGAGCGTGACTGCCATGTTGACGTGGCCTTGTTTGGTACCCTTAATGCAACCTACGGTTTTGACGCCGCCGCGGGTCTGATTGAAGGTGGCGTGTGCGCCTTTAAATTCTCTACCTTTGAGGCCACACCGGGACGCTTCCCTCGAGTGGATGAGGATGACCTGATGCACGCCTTTGAGCTGATTGCGCCCACGGGGCTGGCCTGTGCGGTACACAACCAAATGCAGGAGCTGACGCGTAAGAATATTCAACGGATGATCGACAGGGGGGATACCGGCTGGGATGCTTTTATGCGTGCCCATACGCCCTTGATCGAAAATCTGGCGACGGCGCTGATTTATGAAATGGGGGCAGAAAGCGGTGCTCGCGCCCATGCAGTGCATGTTTCTACCTCACGTGGTTTCGAGCTGTACCGGATGTATCGACAGGCCGGGTATCCCGTCAGTATTGAAACGTGCGTTCAGTACCTGATGCTCAATCACGAACAGCATACGCGCCAATTTGGTGCCAAAACCAAACATTACCCACCGATCCGCCCAAAAGCGGAAACGGAACGACTGTGGAGCCATATTGCACAGGGCGATTGTACTTTCGTTTCGTCCGACCACGTCAGTTGGGGGCTGGAGCGGAAAGGGGATGCCAACGTGTTCAAAAATGCGTCCGGTGGTCCCGGATTGGAAACCTTGCTGCCCGCACTGTGGACGGGATGTGAGCAACACGGCATCGCACCGACGACCGTGGCACAACTGTTGTGCCGCAACCCTGCGCGTCATTTCCTTCTCGACGATCGCAAAGGGGCGTTTAACCCCGGCATGGACGCTGACTTTGTCATTCTGCGGCCGGAACATTATCGATTCGACCCGGCTAACAGTCTGTCAGCCGTCAAATGGAGCGCTTTTGAGGGCATGGAGTTTAGCGTGCGGGTAGAAGCAACCTATTGCCGTGGTGAGGCGGTTTTCGTCGATGGGCATATTGTTAACACTCCGGGGACAGGCCAGTTCCTGCGTCCACACATTGCCAGAGGAGAAAACCAATGACAGCGTTAATCGATAGCGGACGCTTATGGGCAAGGGTCAATCATCTGGCACAGATGACGCTGCCGGACGTCCCCTGGACACGGCGTGCCTTTACACCGTTGTTCAGTGAGGCGCGTATCTGGCTTGCTGAGCAAATGCAGCTGGCCGGACTGACAGTGACGTTGGATGAGGCGGGCAATCTGATCGGACGTCGTGCAGGGCTACGCAATGATTTGGCACCACTCGTCACGGGGTCACATTGCGATACCGTGGTGGGCGGCGGGCGCTATGACGGCATTATCGGCGTATTGGCGGGGATAGAAATAGCCCATAGCCTGCACCAACAGACAATTGCTTTGCAGCATCCGTTTGAGGTGATCGATTTTCTGTCCGAAGAGCCGAGTGATTATGGCATTTCTTGCGTTGGCAGCCGGGCGCTCAGCGGTGAGTTGGACAGTGGCATGCTGGCGGCGAAGAACGCACAGGGTGAAACACTGGCGGAGGCAATGGCTCGTATCGGTGCTCAGCCTGAAAAGCTGACCCAGCCGCTGCGCCTGCCCGGGGGAACAGCAGCTTACCTTGAATTGCATATAGAACAGGGCCCAGTGTTGGAGCACCAACGGCTGCCGATAGGGGTTGTAACGCATATTGTCGGCATTCGCCGTGTATTGGTGACTGTGGTTGGGCAACCGGATCACTCGGGCACCACGCCTATGGATATTCGTCGCGATGCACTGGTCGGTGCGGCACATGTGATAGAGCAGGCCCATGCCGCGGCATCACGACAAAGCGGCAACCCGCATTATGTGGTAGCGACCGTGGGCCGTATCGCTATGACGCCGAATGTACCCAACGCCGTACCGGGGCGGGTGGAGTTAATGCTTGAAGTCCGAAGCGACAGTCAGCAAGTATTGGACTGCTTTCCTGAGCTCCTGCTGGAGCAGTGCCTTTCGCGGTTACAGGCGTTGGGTTTGCAGGCGGAATTGCAGCACGTTAGCCGTGCGCGCCCTACCGCCTGCGCGGAATCGGTGATGCAGGCGATTGATAATGCTGCGCAATCACTTGGGTTGGCCAGTCGTCGTTTGCCTAGCGGCGCTGGACATGACGCCGTTTACATGGCACCGACCGGGCCGGTGGGAATGGTGTTTATTCCTTGCCTGAACGGGCGCAGTCATTGCCCTGAGGAATCGATTACCGAGCAACAGTTGGCGGATGGCGCCAGGGTGTTGGCACAGGCATTGATTAATTTGGATAAGCAACTGGCGTAAAAAAGGGGCCAATCGGCCCCTGAATCGTGAATATCTCTTTGCTTATGGGACTGAGCTCAACGTGCTGCGCCCCGTTGCCTTACAGTTTAGGTCCCGCATTCACCAATTTTTCCCCTGCAGGGGTCAGGGTATATTTAGCGAAGTTGTCGATAAAACGCTGCGCCAGATCCTGCGCTTTTTCCTGCCAGAGCGATTCGTCAGCGTAAGTTTTGCGCGGATCGAGGATCGAAGGGTCAACGCCCGGCAACGCTGTCGGCACTGCCAGGCCAAAGATCGGCAGGGTAAAGGTGTCGGCGTGTTCAATCTCACCGTTCAAGATAGCGTCGATGATGCCGCGTGTGTCCTTAATGGAAATACGCTTGCCGCTGCCGTTCCAACCGGTATTAACCAAATAGGCCTGGGCGCCGGCGGCTTCCATACGTTTAACCAGCACTTCGGCATATTGCGTCGGGTGCAGCGTCAGGAAGGCTGCGCCGAAACAGGCAGAGAAGGTTGGGGTTGGGGTAGTGATCCCACGTTCAGTCCCCGCCAGCTTGGCCGTGAAACCGGACAGGAAGTGATATTGGGTTTGTTCCGGCGTCAGGCGAGATACCGGTGGCAGCACCCCGAAAGCGTCCGCAGTCAGGAAGATGATTTTCTTCGCATGGCCCGCTTTAGACACCGGTTTGACGATGTTTTCGATGTGGTCGATCGGGTAAGAAACACGGGTGTTTTCGGTTTTGCTGGCGTCATCAAAATCAATGCTGCCATCGGCCAATACCTGCACGTTTTCTAGCAGCGCGTTGCGGCGGATCGCCTGGTAGATTTCAGGCTCTGCCTGCTGAGACAGCTTAATGGTCTTGGCGTAGCAGCCGCCTTCAAAGTTAAACACGCCGTCATCATCCCAGCCGTGTTCGTCATCGCCGATTAACTGACGTTTGGGATCGGTGGAAAGGGTGGTTTTGCCGGTGCCGGACAGGCCAAAGAACACTGCCACATCACCTTGTTCGCCAACGTTCGCAGAACAGTGCATTGAAGCGATGCCCTGCAGCGGCAGCAGGTAGTTCATGATCGAGAACAACCCTTTTTTCATTTCGCCGCCGTACCAGGTTCCGCCGATCAGCTGCATACGTTCAGTCAGGTTAAAGGCAACGAAATTCTCTGAATGCAGCCCCTGTTGTTGCCAGTCCGGGTTGGTGCATTTGGCCCCGTTCATCACCACGAAGTCCGGTTCGAAACGTTGCAGTTCTTCGTCGGTCGGGCGGATAAACATGTTTTTGACGAAGTGTGCCTGCCAGGCCACTTCGGTGATGAAGCGGACCTTCAGGCGGGTATCGGCATTGGCACCGCAGAACGCATCCACAACAAACAGGCGCTTGCCGGACAGTTGGTTGCCCACCAATGTTTTCAGATGTTGCCAGACCTCGGGCGACAGCGGCTGGTTGTCATTTTTGCCGGTGCCGTTGTCGGACCACCAGACGGTATCGCGCGTGGTGTCGTCACGCACAATGTATTTGTCTTTCGGTGAGCGGCCAGTGAACTCGCCGGTATCGACGTTAACCGCACCCAATGTGGTTAGCGTTCCGCGCTCCAGTGCCGGCAGGTCGGCACGGGTTTCCTCAGTGAAGAGTTGCTCGTAGCTTGGGTTATGGACGATTTCGGTAGCCTGATGGATGCCGTAACGGGCCAGCGTTTGTGGGGTAATAGCGATTGAAGACATATCCTACTTCCTTATTAGTTCTATGCCCGCTGACTTTCGGGCCGCAGCAAAACTACCCGCATTCAGTAAGCCGCAGGGCATATATTATGTGCCTGTTTTCTGCACGGTGCCGCGTACAGAGACAGGCTCGGGTACAGCTGACCGGATTCAGCTAATTGCCGCTCCGGTTCTCATTAATAAACGCGCGGATTTTTACTTCCACCTATAGCATAGCAGTGAATTTACGACTGATTATTTTAATTACAAAACGCTGACGATAATTAATTAAAACCAACATCGGCGAAGGTTCACAATATTGGATTAATAAGGCGTAATTTAGTTTTGTATTTTTATTTTTTATCATATTGTCAGTGCTGTCCACTATTTTATTTATTATAAGAAATCTAATTTATCCAGATAATGGCTTGTTTTAACGCTTTAAATTACTCCACGTATCGTTAGACGATCCGCTCCATACTGAACACTTGTCAGCAGGGTGAATAATGAAACAGATAAATGCAGAAATTGCGTGTGAGAAAGAAACACCGCAGCCTGATCCGTCAAGATTAATTAATCAAATCCGGCAGATGGATATCGGTGCAGTACCGGTTGCACTGTTTATCACTATTTGTGCCATTGTTGCCGTTTCGGCCTACGCCAACTTCTTGCCAAAGAATATGATCGGTGGTCTGGCGGTGATCATGACACTGGGTTTTGCGCTGGCACAGTTAGGGAAAAGTATTCCCGTGCTGCGCGATATTGGTGGCCCGGCGATTCTGTGCCTGATGGTGCCTTCAGTATTGGTTTACTTTAATTTCTTCCAGCCGAACGTAATGGCTACCGTTCATCTGCTGATGAAAGACGCCAATCTGCTGTACTTTGTGATCGCCAGTTTGGTGGTCGGCAGTATTCTTGGCATGAACCGGGTGATCCTGATTCAGGGCATGATCCGCATGTTCGTGCCTTTGGTCGTCGGCACGGTGACGGCCGTGGTGACGGGGCTGTTGGTGGGTAAGTTGTTTGGCTTCACTTTCTATCACACCTTCTTCTTTATCATTGTGCCGATCATCGGTGGCGGCATTGGTGAAGGCATTTTGCCCCTGTCACTGGCGTATTCTGCCATTCTGGGATCAACACCAGACGTGTATGTGGCGCAACTGGCACCCGCAGCGGTATTGGGCAATATCTTCGCCATCGTAGCGGCAGGTGTGTTGGCCCGTCTGGGTATGAAGCGCAAGGCATTGAGCGGCGATGGCATGCTAATCCGCTCGGCGCAAGAAAACGCCGTGTTTGCCATTAAAGAAACCAGCGGTAACGTTGATTTCCAATTGATGGGGGGCGGGCTGTTGGTGATTTGCGCCTTCTTTATCGTCGGTGGTCTGTTCGAACACATTGTGCATATCCCTGGCCCGGTGCTGATGATCTTGTTTGCGGTACTGTGCAAATACTGCCGAGTGATACCCACCTCAATGGAAACGGGAGCACACAGCTTTTATAAATTTGTTTCCACCGCGCTGGTGTGGCCGCTGATGATTGGCTTGGGTATGTTGTATGTGCCGTTAGAAAGCGTGGTAGCCGTCTTTTCAGTAGGTTATGTGGTGGTCTGCGGTTCAGTGGTGTTGTCTATGGGGTTGGTGAGTTTCCTTATTGCGCCTTATTTAAAAATGTACCCGGTTGAGGCGGCGATTGTTACCTGTTGCCACAGTGGATTAGGGGGGACCGGCGACGTAGCGATCCTCTCCGCATCCAACCGCATGGGATTGATGCCTTTCGCGCAAATTGCCACGCGTATTGGCGGCGCTTCTACCGTCATTGGTGCGACGCTGCTATTGGGTTGGTTAATCTGAGTCCAAATGACATTATGGATACCGGGGTGGATTGCCCCGGTTTTTTTATTTGTGTCGCGGGCTAATAATAAGCACCAAAGCGTAATGGGAAAGGGCGTCATTATTTTAATGAGGTGAGGCGGTATTTTAATTAAAAGTGTCTATGCTTTTTGTTAAGGGATTATCGTTCTCATTAAGAGTGCTCATGGAGGGTGCCAGCCGCATTACCGAAATCCCCGTATTGACTCAGCACCGGACCCCGGCCATTAAGGCTATCCGTCAGTGACGCCCTCAGCTCACTGAAATGACGAATATGGAGATTTTGGCATGTCATCAAATAAGCAACAGGCTAGCGCTTCTGCTGAAGCTATAACGGTATTGGCCTTTCAGGGCGCGTATAAACCTGAAAGCGATTCACAGCTTAATGTGATCCATCCCTCAAAAAGTTTTGATAATGCCGGGCTGGAATTGATTCGTGGCGATCGCAGTTGGCACGACAAAGGGGTAACAGAAACGGCGGTTAACCTGAGCTATAGCTTCTGGGAACAGGCACCGGGCAATATGTCGAGCATGGCGATCAGCGGGTTCAGCAGCTTTAATGCACAGCAGCGTGAACAGGCGAAACTTTCGCTGCAATCTTGGTCAGACGTTGCCAATATCACCTTTACAGAAACCAGCAATACCCAAAGCGCGAATATCAAATTTGGTCTTTTTGATGTCAGCTCGCGTGGTTCATATGCTTTCGCTTATAACCCGGACTCTTCTCCATCGGTGGCGGGGCAAACCTGGTATAACGCCAAAAGCAACGTGTTCGTCAATAATCTGATTCATGAAAATGAATATGGACGCCAGACATTTACCCATGAGATTGGTCATGCTCTGGGGCTGCAACATCCAGGCGATTACAACGCTGCGCCTGGCGTCAGCATCACTTACAGCAAAGATGCCACCTACTTTGAAGACAGCCGCGCCCACAGCGTCATGAGTTATTTCAGTGAAAGCAGCACCGGGCAGGACTTTAAGGGGGCATACTCCTCTGCTCCATTGTTAAATGACATCACGGCGATTCAGCATTTTTATGGCGCCAATATGACGACCCGTAGCGGTGATACGGTTTATGGCTTTAATTCCAATACCGATCGTGATTTCCTCACGGCCACCCATGCCCAGGACAAAATCGTGTTTACCGCGTGGGATGCCGGCGGCAATGACACTTTTGATTTCTCCGGTTTTAGCCAGAATCAGCGCATTAATCTTAACGAGAAATCGTTCTCCGATGTGGGAGGGTTGAAGGGGAACGTTTCAATCGCTGCCGGTGTTACGATCGAGAATGCGATTGGCGGTGCGGGAAATGACGTCTTGATTGGTAATGCCGCGAATAACCTACTGCAAGGCGGAGCGGGCAACGACGTACTGTTTGGTGGCGAGGGCGCTGACCACCTGTACGGTGGCGCAGGTAAAGACACCTTTGTTTATTTTGGTGCGTCGGAATCGCGTGCGTCTGCACCGGACTGGATCCACGATTTTGTTCGTGGTGAAGACAAGATTGATCTGTCGCTGTTTAATACCGGCAGCAATAGCCTTGAATTTGTCAGCCAATTTAGCGGCAAGGCCGGGGAGGCTATGTTGACCTATGACCAACAGGCTCATGTCAGTGATGTGGCAATCAATATGGGCGGCGGGTTTGACGGCAGTGATTTTCTGGTGAAAGTGGTGGGGCAACCCTTGGAAATCAGTGATTTCGTGCTGGCGTGAGGCCTGATGGCAACAATAATTCGGTGTTTTGAGGAAAAACCCGACAATTCCTATTAAATCCGTCATGTTAGCCTGACATAGTAATGCCCAGAAGGCCGGGCTTGCATACCTCGGGCTTCTGCCGAATCGCCAACCATTCCGGTTGGCGATTCATTTTCCATCTTTCAGCATGTTGATCGCCGCGCCGATCAGGATACGGCGTTCGATATCGTTGCAGTCGTCCAGTTGTTGTGTCAGGTGTTTCGCCAGCGTTTCTACCGTTAAAACCTCACCGCGATGGCGCAACTGCATCACGCTGTCGCCGATCAAACGTGCTACTTCATCCCACACGGGTTTTATCTCCTGCTCCGAGAACATCATCGTTTACCTCGGCTGGGTGATTTTTGGTCAATGTAGCAGGTGAGCCTGGGGTTCGCCACCACCCCGATCGCACAATTCCAAAACCGGAAGTATAAAAAACAAACCATCAGTATTTCTTCTGGTTTTTTTATCCAATACTGACAGTGTTGAATATCTGGAGGATGAATGATGAAACTGATCGATCAATTGGCTGGCTACCATCGCCGGAGTCAGCGGGCAGAAGTGCAGCATTGGTTGAGTCGTCTGTGGTTACCACAAGGGGAGGCACGAATAGCCTATCTGCGCGAGCTGCTGGAGCCGGAAGCCCAACAACCCGCAAAACGGGATCACCCCTAGTGCGGTGTTCGCCAGTGTCCGGCCGGACTGGCGTTATTCGAGAATATCTTCGATCTCTTCGAGCATCTGGTGACCTAATTCGGTGGTAATCATCAATACACCGCAGATCAAAATAACCAGCGCCAGCAGCAGTAAGGCGATTTGGATGCCTTTGCCATTATTTTTTGCCATCGGGCTTGCTCCTTGCCGTTAGCCAAAGACGATTGCCGCCCAGCGCAATAACAGTAGGGCGAGACAGATCAGCAACAAAATCAAAAACATCTTCCAGTGTTTGGTGCGCATGCGTTTGGTTGCCAATGTGACCTCCTGTTGGTGTAATCAACTGAAATACCAGCCGCCGATAACAAAGATAACGATCACCACCACCGCCAGGACTTTGAGTAAGTCACTAAAGGTGTCATCTGAGTCTTTATCTGCATCTTTCATTTTACCGCCTGACCGTCGCCATGGAGTGGATCTCGCCCACAGTATGCCTGTTGTCCTGGCACAGGCACAGGCATTTACCGTAAACGGCTTGTAAAAAATGTGGGAATGAGTGACAGCGGGGTGAATTAGGCAGGTGCAGGCAGCGGGGAATACGTTGTACTATTCTGTCTGCACAATGATTCATTCAATAAGGTATGGCAATGGCGAGCGAAATTCCGAAAAAATATGAAAACACCGAACGTTGGGCGTTTGGCAATACTGAGCAGCAGGCCGATGACATCGTAAAGCTGATCCTCAACGGGACCAAGACGGCAACCTGCGCCAATCTTGACGGTGAAGGTATCCCGCTGGCCGGCGATGTGTTTGTGGTGGTTGATGGCAAGGGTAACCCGATTTGCGCGGTAGAACTGACATCAGTAGAAATGAAAACCTACGATCAGGTTGATGAAGCGCATGCTTATGCTGAAGGCGAAGGTGACCGTTCACTGGCCTACTGGCGTAAAGAGCTGCAGAGTTTCTTTGAAGAGTATGAACTGTTCTCACCTGATATGACGCTGGTGCTGATGAATTTCAAAGTGGCAGAGACGTTCTGATTTGACACGTCCAGTTCCCTACGTCTGCCAGTGGGCGACACCCGAACTTGCGGCCGACTTGATTGCGGGCCGAGTGACGTTGGCTGACGACGCCAACTGGGCGCTCAGTGGTGCGCATGACCGTGCGGAATACGTCGAATGGGCTAACCACGTCTGCGGTATGGCCTGTCTGAAAATGGTGTTGAGCCACCGTGATGGTGATGCGCCATCGCTAATGGAGCTGGCACGCCGCAGTTTGCCGTACGGCGCTTACGTACGTGAGGGGGAGCGTATTAAGGGGCTGATCTACGCGCCCTTTGTCGACTATGTGCGTGAGCAGTTTGCGCTGGCGGCAGAGGTTCGGGTTGGGCTTGAACCTGGGGAGTTGCTGCCGTTATTAGCGCGACACCGTTATTTTATGGCCTCGGTGCACCCTGGCATTCGCCAGCCTGAGCAGGTACCTCCTCAACGAGGGGGGCATCTGGTTTTGGTGACGGCGGTCGAGGCTGACTGCGTGACCTTCCACAATCCTTCCGGTGACAGCCTGGCGACCCGCAAACAGGTTCGGTTACCGATGAGCCACTTTGGCCGTTTTTTTGCCGGCCGCGGTATCGCTATCGCATAAAAAAACGCGCCGTGTTCTTAGCGGACACTGCGCGTTCTTCCGTTTACTGCCGTTCATTCTAATCGCATCACCCAGGCATCGGTCTGTCGATCGTAATGTTGTTTATACAGCAGCGATTGCTTGCCATTCAACATTGCCGGGATGCTGGTGTGTTCATCCCAACCGTCTAGCTGCATACACAGGTCGGGATCCGACTTGCAAGGGATTGCCAGCGTACTGGCTTGCTCTGACGAAGAAGACAAATGTGCATCGTCGACCTCAAAACTGCCTATTTTCACCACGGTTTTGCCCATTGGAACTCCTTGCCTGATCTGCTGGTATGAGGTGTGACCAGTTTGGGTCATCAGTATCAGCATAGACAAATGAGCAAAAAATGCCACATAAAAAATACAAGCTGGCAACATTCGTGTTCGGTGGCTACCGCATGGCGTTAATATGTCACCACAAAACTGACGTTGTCCTGATAGGTACCGACCGGCGCTTCGGTTTGTGCCGGGTTAATGGCTGCCTTGAAAGGGATGCTCTGCGCCAGGCCTGTTCCGGCGCCGCTTTGCGCATTGGTGCTGCTCCATACGGTAGAGGTATTGGGCAGATAAATTTGGTACTGCAGAAAATTAGTGGTGCCATTAATCATCTGCCGCCAGCCGGTAACCGGGTTGTTGCCATTGGTGAAGTAGGTGGTGTAGCCCTGGCTCTTGGTGCAGGTAAGGGTGATGCTTTGGTTAATGGGATTAAATTGGCCCACCAGGGCCATACTGCCAAAATTGACGCTGTTGGCGGTATTGATCAGGCAACTCTTGGTGATGATTGCCGTCACGGTGACGGTACTGGGTTGATCGGTGCCATCCCACCAGACGCACAGTCCTAGCACCCCCAGGCCGCAGATATGGTAGTTCCATATCAGGTTAATGGTATCGGTATAGGTGCCGGCACTGACGTTCGCTCCTGCAGTGGTCTTGATATAAACCGGGAAGTTAACGTTAGAGGAGATCAGGATCAGCGACAGTAGATTCAGTGAACTGTAATCGATGGTTTGTCCGATGCTGTAGGGATATTGGTAATTCGCATCGGGGTAAATCAGGTAGGAAATTTTATCGCCGGAACCGTTGTTATTAAGTAGTGCCATGGTGTTTGTGGTTGAGGCGATTTTCACCGTTACGGTATTTTGTGACAACAGCGACAGGCCAAGGCCGGTGCAGTTAAGTCCTGCGGTACCCTGAGCATTGATCTGACCGTTGTACACGGCAAAGGAGCTGCTGGTGGGGAGCGTTACCGTACCGCTGGTGGTGCTACAGGCTGCCAGCCCTCTTTGACAGGTCATCAGCAACAACGCCGCCAGGATTATTATGAGTGGCCGAGACATATCTTTTTCTCCGTAATGGGTTATCGGCAGACGACGGGGCCGATGCGTTGCATACCTTGCGGTTTATCCAGGGTGAATTCTGCCTGGCATGGCGCACCGCCGTCAGCCGGAATGACGCTTAAGCGGTTGTGTTGTTCTACCGGGTCGATATAACTCATGCCGTCCCAGCCGACATAGCTTTGCTGATTGCTGCCGATAACGGCAACCTGGCTGCCATTGGCCAGATGTTTCCCTTGCGCATCGACCAGCTCAACGTCGGCAGCTGAAACACGTTTGACCGGGAAATTAACCAGGAAACCACTGTGGTCTCGTACGGCGACGGTTTTCTCTACCGTTGGGAGGGTAACGTCCGCAGGCAGATTTAAGGGGTCGATTTGGAATTTGGCATGGTAATACGAAGTGACGGTAGGCACTAATAGATAGCCATTGTTATTGGTTATACCAATCCGTTGGTTTTCGTAGCTCACCGGGATACCGGCGTAGCCATCCGTTGAAATCAGTGCAAAGGCGTCATTAATGGTATTGGTGGCATAGAAACTGCTGTTCATGGCGACCAGAGAACCGCTGACTTCGCCCCAACGCGTGTAGTTATTGCTGTTGCCATACAGGCCCGCGCGGGTTTCAAGCAGTGACGTACGCCAGGTGAGGTCGGCCTGTCGATAATCATTGCCACTGCCCTGGCTGTCGGCATAAGCCAGGTTCCATCCCAATCCGCCATCCGTAGGTGCGGACCGACTGTAACCCACGCGTTCACTCCAGCGATTATTGGTGTCACGTGTGGTGCTCACGCTGGCGGTGCCCCAACTGTCGAATGGGATACTGAGCTGGAGTTGCGAGCTGTAGCCGCTGCTGCCTATCTCACGGTTTACCGAGGCATACAGACTCATATTACGCCACAGAGTCAGGCTGTAAGATAAGTTGACCAAGCGCGTGCGCGTGCCGATGGCATCGCGCACGTCAAAATAGCCGACACCAATGCTACCAAAGCGTTCGAGACCAATGCTGCCGGTGAGCTGATCGGTACGGCGGCTCAGACGGTAGCTGCTCTTATAAGCAGAAAGATCGCCGTAGCCTTCACTGCGCAGAACCCGCTGGGCGTTAAGGCTGAACAGTGAGTTGCTGTAGGTGTACCCCAGACTGGTTTGATCCCCACGCGTACTGGTGTACTGATAAACGTCGGTAGGTTCGGCCGGTGTGAACGGTTGACCGGTGATGGGATCATAGTAAATCTGCACGGGCAGCGGCGTGCCGTTGAATGCGTCACTGCCCGCCTGGCTATGACTGTAAGAGGCGTTTACTACCCCCCATTGCCCAATTCGAATGTCTGCGCCGGTGCCAGCGACGGCCAGTTGTGCGGCACCTTCGGCACGGCCTTCTAGGGTTAACCAATCGGTGACGCCGTAACGCCCACTGCCGCTAGCAACCCATTGCCCGTAATCACCCGAACTGATGCCGTAGTTTTGCCGCAGGGCACCGGTCGATAGGCTGAAATCACTCATACCGGCCTGGAGCAAATTACTGGCGACGTAAAAGGGCACGGTCGTACTCACCTGGCGACCGAGTGCATCGGTAGTCACTACCGTTGCCTGACCGGCACCATTAATATAGGGAACGGTATTGAGCGTGAAAGGCCCGGGGTTCACATTCGTCGATGTATTTTTATAGCTGTTGATATACAGATCGACGCTGGTGGGCACCGCTGCTTGCCCAGAAAACTGCGGTAATGGGTAGGTTATTACGTCCGGACGTGTGGCGAAGTCACGCGCCAGTTGCAGCCCCCCAATTCTGACTGCTGTTGTCCAGGGTAACGAGCCGGTGGTGACATCGCCTGCGGTGTAACTCAGCATGCTGTCTTCGTCACTGTAGCGCCATGAGCTGTCGTAACGGACGTAGCGACTGTTTTGTTCGCTTGTGCTGTCGTTGTTGAAACTGCCACGGTAAATACCGGTATTGGCGATCACACCAAATCCGTCGAATAAGCGCTGTTCGCTCCAGAGCGAGAAATACCCGGGATTACCACTGCCGCTCTGGCTGGCATAGGCATCATAATTAAAGAGAAAACCAAGGCTGCTTTGTGCTTTCAGACGCTGTTCCGGATCGGTGGCGCTAATGTTTTGATTCGGCAGCCAGTCATTGGGCACGTTAATCATCAGCTGTTGGGTTTCGCCACTGTAGGTGACATCCACTTTATTGAGCTGATCGACGGCAATTTCTTTCGCCTGTTTATCTGCCACGGGCAGGCCGGCGTCGATAAGCTGTTGCGGGGTGAGGTAGTAGTGACCGCCGCGGTAGCTAATGGGGACCACATTGCCGGTTGGCCTGCCATTGACCACCGGCTCCAGGTAGAGGGTAGTATCGGGCATGGTGATCGCACCGGGCGGCGGTGGCAGATCGTCCGCCCGCACGTCTGCTAGCCACAGGTCTACCACCATACAGAGTACGGCAAGGGCTAACGGTTTTAGTCTCAATCCGTTGCCAATAGGGAGGCGTATCCGATTCACCAGCACCGAAGGCTCAATAGGCCGGAATCGTTATTGGCTGTTTATTATCGTTGACCGTCGCCTGTAGCTTACCGCCGGCAAAACTGGCTGACGGCGGTAAGGCAAAGCGTACCTGCGAACCCGGCAGGACGTAGCCCAGCAATCCAGCCGCAAGAGGCTTGCCCTGCATGCTGACTTGTGAAAGCCGGGCATGCACTACACCGGTATTACGCACGTCAAGCCAGCGTTGGCTGTTTTGCTGTGATAACCGGTAACTGAGCTGCGGTTGGCTGGCCGTTGCGTAGTCACGCGGATGCTCGTAATCCTGCTTGGTCCAGATCCCTTTGCCGCTGACAAACAGCGGGACGGAATAACGCATTTGGAATTTTAATCCCATTTGCGCCCCTTTTTCTGGGGCAGCACCGTCCTGATCCTTAATCGGCACTTCATCGACCAGAATACGGTATGCCTGCTCTTTACCGTCAGGGGTCGGCGTTTGTCTAATTAAACGGATCAGCTGACGTTTGCCGGGGGCGATAGTGGCAACCGGCGGGCTGGCGACCACGTTACTTTGGTTGTGGTAGTCATCTTTACCGTTAACCTGTTGCCACCCGAGAACGCGAACTTGCATATAAACGGTTTTGCTGTCGCGGTTCTCCAGCCACAGTGCGGTGGCCGGCTGATTGGCTTCAATGGCTGGATCAATCGGCCAGATAAGGATGGACGCGGCGGCAAAAGCGTGTGGCTGGCTTGCGAGCAAGAGGGCTGTCATCAAAGACAGTCTAAGGGCGGTTCGCATAGTGTGATCCTTGTTAAAGCTTAATAAGTCACTGTTAATAAGACCGTATCACTATAGGTGCCACTGGTGGGCAGGATACTGGTCGACATTAAACGGGCATAAATTTTGATTTCTTGCGTGCTGCCGGTGCTGGAAACGGTTTGTGCGTTGCCACCGTTGGTGCCATCTCCCCAAAGGGTTGAGTAGTTACTGTCCTGGTACAGTTGGTACACCAGCGTTTCCAACGTGGTTGCGTTTTGTAATTTCCTGCCGCCGGAAATGGATCCGGTCACATTACTGCCTACATTAAGCGCCAATGTGACGCTCACATTTGGATTGCAGCGAATCAGTACCGAGCCAGCGCCAGCGCTGGATACGATGCTGATATTGCTGCTGAGTGAGGAGACCTGTCCGAAGCTGAGGGTGCCGAATGTCGTAACATCAGTGACACCGCTCCCCAATACGCAGCCTTTGATAATGGAAGCATTCACCGTAAAGGCCTGGCTAACGGTATCGGCAGAAGCCCCGCAGGCGCTTATCAGGCCAGCTAACAGCAAACAGGTCTTCGCGCTTTTCATTACCAATTTATCGTTACCTGCACCGTATCGGAATAGTTACCGGTAGCGGGGGTTGTTTGTGCGGGAACCAAGCCATACACCGGTAGCCAGGTCGTTTGTCCGGTGGCTGTCATCGACACGCCGGTCACGTTGTCCCAGACCAGGGTATGAGCGGCGTTGGTATAGAGGTTATAACTGACTTTTGCGCCAGCAGTGCTCTGCATATACCGCGCCGCCGTATTCCCACTCTGCCCGCCGCTCAGCAACACGGTGTAGCTGGTTCCATTGTTGCAATTTACCTGTAAGGCCCCGGAATTTTGCTGTCCGGTAACCGGCACAGCGGTATTGAGAAAATACACTGTACCAAAGTTAAGCGTACCAAAAGTGGTGCTACCGCCGCTGGTGGTACCCGCCACACAGGATTTAACCAGTGTGGCGTTGACCGAGACAGTGGCAGTCTTGACATCAGCACGGCCGCTTACAGCCACCAGCAATAACAGACAGGCGCTGGCCAGACGCAGCATGCTTACCAGGTTACCGTCATGGTCACCGTATCGGCATAGGCTCCAGCAGCCGGGGTGGTACCTGAAGATGGCACCAGACCATAGACGGTTAATGGGACGACCGCACCTGTACCGGTACCGGCAAGAACGCCAGTGGTGTTGTTCCACGTGAGCGTATGAGCGGCATCTTGATAAAGGTTATAGCTGATATAAGCAGGAACACTGCTGGCCATCCGACGTTGACCACTGGAGGCGTTTAACCCGTTATCCAACGCAACGGTATACGCGGTACCGTCGGTGCAGTTCAGCCCGATCGAACTGCCCGCGCCAGCGGTGCCGGTTGAGCTGGCGGTGATGATGTTGGCCAATGAGGAGTAGGTGCCGAAACTGATAGAACCAAAGTTGTTGACGGTTCCGGTTGAGGTACCACCGGTAACGACACAGCCGTTACCTATGGTTAACGATACGCCGAGCGTACCTTGAATTGTGCCTGCGTTAGCTGCGCCATTTGCGCACAGCAGGGTGGCTACCGAGGTCAATGCCATCAGAATCTTTTTCATATTAGTTTCCTTGCTGTGTAAGGGAGAACCCCACAAAATCGCCACCCGAAAACGGGTTGAACGCATTAATTTATTTACAGCTTAATTAATAGAATAAGAACTCGAAATTGTCTTGGGGAAAGGCCGAAAATTTTCTTTGTTTTTGAAAGATGTCGCTATCTTCCAGCATCTCAGGGGGATAATGATTAGTTATGGAAATGATTAGAATAATAATACTTACGTATAGGAATATTATTAGGAGGATTAACCAGCCGGGGATTGACCGGCCAGTTAGGGCAAAAATGGGATTATTGTTGGTGGAAATCCAGCACGCCGTCACGGACCAGTTCGCGCGGCAGGTTGTTTTTGATCCGGCTGCCAATGCGCTTGGCGATGCCTAACGGTTGTTGTTGATAGGTGACAATGCATTCATCGGTCTGCGGCGGCAGTTCCGGGTACAGATCGCGGCCGTGGAACCACTCTTGCGCCAGCGCGGCATTCAGTTCAAAACGCTGTTTGCTATCGTCCATCGCCAAGGCGATAACAGCTTCGTGCTGCCAGCGGTAACCCTTGGTGAAACGCTCGGCCAGTTTCAGCCCGATGCGTGAGAATCGCACTTTATTGACCAGTGCCTCCAGTTCGGCGGGGAACAGCCAAATCTCCTTATCGCGCGCCCACAGACGACTGCTTTCATCCCAGAACAGGCCGGAGGCAGCGGCGGCCTGGGCAATGTCAGCCGAGTCCTTGCCGGACAGCGGGGTAAACGGAAACTTACCCAGTTTATAGTTTGGTTTTGCCAGTGGGGCAACGGAGTGGTGCTTACGCAAACGTGCCACGAAGAAGCCTTCGCTGTCGTAGATTTGCGGGAATACGTGCAGGAAACCTTCGGCAGTTAACGCCTGTTTAGCGCCGGGGAACAGTTCACCCAGCGGTTCAATGCTGACTGCATCGCCGTAGGCTGCCAACAACCCGTTGACGATTTGCTGGTTCTCTTGCGCATTGAGTGTGCAGGTGGAATAGACCATCACCCCGCCGGGGGCCAGGGCATGGAAGGCACTGTCGATCAATTCGCGCTGAGTGTCCGCTATGGCGGCAACGCTTTCCAGCGACCAGTTGCTCATGGCGTCTGGATCTTTGCGCACCACACCTTCACCGGAGCAAGGCGCATCCAGCAAAATGGCGTCAAAGCTTTCCGGTAACGCAGCACCGAAGACCCGACCGTCAAAGTGAGTTAACGCCACGTTTTTTACGCCACAGCGGCTGATATTGGCGTGCAGCACTTTTACCCGACTGGCGGAGTATTCGTTAGCCACGATACCGCCCTGGTTATTCATCAAGGCAGCAATTTGGGTGGTTTTTGATCCCGGTGCAGCAGCGACGTCCAGGACCCGTCGTGGCGTTTCCGTGTCAGCGAACAGTGCGCTGACAGGTAGCATCGAGCTGGCTTCCTGAATGTAAAACAGGCCACTCAGATGTTCCGCCGCGCTGCCCAAACGCAATTCTTCATCTTTTCGTTCTATCCAAAAGCCTTCAGCACACCAAGGGATAGGCTCCAATTGCCAGTCATAGTCCTGCACCAATACCAGAAAGTCAGCAACGCTGATCTTCAGGGTATTGACCCGTAGGCTACGGCGTAATGGGCGTTGGCAGGCGGCAATGAAATCGTCCATCGACAGGTCGGCGGGCATGATGGCGCGCGTCGCGTCGAGAAACGCGGGCGGCAAAAAAACGGAGGCAGGTTTGGCCACGGGTGAGCTCTCTGGCAGCAGTCAAAATAAGGGCGGGAGTTTATCACAAACCTGAGAGCAGTAGGGGCCCAGCATTGCTGAGCCCCTGACGATGTTACGAAATTACTCTTTAGGGATTGCGGTGCCCCAAGCTTTCCAATCCTTCGGTTCTTCAGCATTCAGCATAAAGTGCTTGTTCGGCGTCGACTTCGGTGCCAGAGGAATGCTTGGCGGTGTGGCAAATGCAATGCCGCCGCGAATGAACTGTTGGAATGTCCCACTCTTGATGACGCCACCGGTCAGACCGAACTGCAGGTTATAGCCGGAGGCCAGCCAGAATACGCTGTTGTTACGCACCAGATACTGGTATTTCTTGCTGATGCGCAATGCGACGTGAACGCGATCGGACATGGTGCCCAGATAGAAACCGGTAACAGTGCCGACCTCCACGCCGCGGAACAATACCGGCGTGCCGATTTGCAGCGACCCGGTTTCTGCTGCGTCGAGGATAACGCTCAGGCCGTCCAGGTAGCGTGAGTCGGTAATACTGGCTTCCTGCAGTTCAAAGCTGCGCAATTCGCGCCCACGACCCGGTTCAACGTTAATGTAGGGCTGTAGCAAGGTGTCGAGATTGCTCACCCCGGCTGCGGAAATCTCCGGTGATACGATGGAGAAACGGCTGCCCAGGCGTGCGAAGGTTTGCACGTATTCCGGGTACAACACCGCTTTGGCGAGCACTTCATTGCGTTCAGGTGCCAATTTCAATGAGTCCACCTGGCCGATATCAATACCGAGATAACGCAGCGGCATACCGGGTGACAGCTTACTGGCGTCATAGGTTTTCAGGATAATCTGGCTGCCCACTGCACGGGCGGCAGTTTCTGTGGCGTACAGCACGCGTTTGGCGCCTTTGTCCAGCGTCACGCCTTGCAGGTTGTCGAAACTGATGGCCCCTTTCAGTGCACGGTTGAGTGGCGATGCCTGAACCGTCAGGCCGCTACCGTTCAATTGCACTTTTGCGCCGCCTTCTGCCCAGAAAATACTTTCGTTAGTCAGTAGTTTACGGTATTCCGGGCTGATATAAACATCGACCTCAAATTCGTTGGCTTTGGGCCGCACGTTAACGATTTCGCCTACCTGGAATTTACGGTACAACACGACCGATCCTGCCTGTACGTCTGGCAGACTGACCGCCGTCAGTGTCAGGGTAGGGGTCGGGCTATTGCCGATGATGCCGGCCTCTGCCTTTTCGCTATTGCCATATAACGGATACTGGCTGACAGCGTCGCCTTTGCTGCCGGGAATGATACGCACACCGCCGTCCAGCCATTCCTGGGCACTGGCACCAAGAACCTCCATACCATCCAGCCCCAGCTTGACGTCAACGCGGCTATTGACCACGAACTTACTGTCTTTATGCAACAGGCTGCGATATTGCGCTTCAATGGCGGCGGTAAACACCACGCCGTTGGCTGTCAGGGCGCGGCTCATGACCTGGCCAACCTTGACGCCATGCACAACCAGCGGCTGGCCAACGTCGATGCCGTAACTTTGCGGTGCGTTAAGCGTCACAGTCAGGACGCCAGGCTGTTGCAGCAATGTTTCGCTGCTATCGAGAACGTTGAAATGTTGCTGTGGTTCGCCTTCACCCGGCACCAGTTCCAGCGTATTGCCCGTCAGCAGTTGGCTGAGTTTGGCGTCGTTGAGGCTCAACCGTGGGCTGCGCATGACGATCCGCGTGCCGCTACGCATCAAATCCACCACTGCGGGATCGATCGTCAGTTCACCGGTGACCTTGCTGTCCTGTTGCAAGGTTAGCTTGGTCAGGGTGCCCACCTGTAACCCTTGGTAAATCAGAGGGGTGCGGTTTTCGGCCAGATTGTTACCGCTCGGCAGATCCAGCGTGATGTTGACGCCGCGCTGGCTGTGCGCCAAATCGGGATACAGGGTATAGCTTTGATCGGCTTTGGCCTGCGGGGCGTCGAGCGGTGAATCAAAAGCAATGGCGCCATTGACCAGGGCTGTCAGGCTTTCCATCTGCACTGACGCGCCTGCCAGGCTAAAATCGCCTTTGAAGCCTGAGACGTTCCAAAAACGGCTGTTGCCTTTGACCAGATTGGCAAAGCGGCGATCGATCAGCACGTCGATAGTGACACCTTTATTGCCCTCGGAGATGGTGTAGTCATATACCTTGCCGACGGGGATTTTACGGTAGTACACCAGCGAACCGGTATTCAACGAACCGAGATCGTCTGCGTGCAGGTGTATCATCAGTTCGCCGGTGTTCAGCCGGTACTTGGGCTGGGTATCGAGCGCGGTAAAGTGGGTTTGCGGCTGCCCGCTGCCTGGCATCATGCCGATGTAGTTGCCGCCGACCAACGCATCCAAGCCAGACACCCCCGCCAGCGAGGCTTTCGGTGTCACCAGCCAAAACTGAGTGCCGTCGCGCAGTGAGTCTTCGAGGTCACTTTTGATACTGGCTTCGACCACGATACTGCGGAGATCCTTGCTCAGGCTGATGCTTTGTACGGTACCGACTTCCACCCCTTGGTAACGCACTGGGGTACGCCCGGCGATAATGCCTGCGGCAGACTGGAAGTCTATGGTTACCGTGGTGCCACGTTCCTGGACGTTGTTATAAACCAACCACCCCGCGATCAGCAGGGCAATAAACGGCAGTAACCAGAATGGCGAAATACGGCGCTTGTTTTTGACCCGCGCCTCAGTCGGTGTATTCGGCGTTTCCTGTTGCATGTGCATCCCAAATCAATCGGCTATCCAGCCACTCTACGGCAAGAATAGTTAAAATAACCGCAGACCCAAAGTAAAAGGCAGCCGGTCCCATAGTAAAAGATAACAATTGGTCGCGATTCACCAGCGACATCATTAACGCAATAACAAACAGATCGAGCATCGACCAGCGCCCGATCCAGGTCACCAGACGCAGTAGGCGGATACGTGTTTTCAAACTGTGCGAGGTCTTGAAATGAATGCTGAACAGCAAGGTAATCAGCACAATGACCTTGGTAAAGGGCACCAGGACGCTGGCAATGAAAACGATAGCGGCAATAGGCGCATTGCCAGAGGTTGCCAGCGAGACGACACCAGAGAAGATGGTATCTTCCAAGCGCGCACCGTTGGCGTAAATAATGGATATAGGCATCAGGTTGGCCGGGATCAGCAGAATCATTGCTGCAATCAGAGCGGCCCAGGTTTTTTGCAGACTATAAGGCTGACGATGGCACATCGGAATATGGCAGCGTGTGCAGCGGCCGCGTTCGTCAGGATAGCCGGTAAAATGGCACGACAAACAGACATGCAGCGCCGGCGGCGGACCTTCCGGCTGCTCCTGCGGGTAATAACGCTCCCACAATTGCTCCAAATTGACATGGATCAGCGTCAGGATACTGAGCAGAGTGAGCGACAGGTACGCAATCAGCGCGCTGCCGGCCTGAATGTCGGCGTACTCTTTGACCTTGATTGTCGCAACGGCCATGCCGATCAGGTAAATATCGAGCATGACCCACTCTTTCAATCGGTCCAGCATCAGAAGCACCGGCCGTAGATTCATGCCCAGCGCATGGCCAAACCGCAGGTAAAGCAGTGACAGTGCCAGGGTCAACGGGGCGCCAATGGTACAAAATGCCACCATACTGGCGGTGATGGGATCGCCCTGACGGCTCATCTGCCAGATACCTTCCAGTAGGCTGGCGTCAATACGCACCCCCAGCAAACGGATGCTGATCAATGGTTCACTGAAGGCGAAGGGCATTAACAGCAGCATCGTGACTGCCATGGCGGTGAGCCGGGTCATTGACCAGTCGCGTCCACTCACTACTTTTGCATCGCAACGCGGGCAGTAAGCGGCCTGGTTACCGCTGAGTGGCGGCAACACGAAGAGCAGGTCGCATTCGCAACAACGTTGGTGGCGAGCTTTGGAAAGTGGTGTGGTGATCGCGTGTATTTTCATCATGACAAAAGCTGCCCTAGAGCCCGCCGGATTTCATAGCGTAGCTGAAAAATAAACCTGGTCTAACCTGCTGATGATAAAGCTCAGGGCGGCAACGCAGGGAAAACAGGGTTTCTGCGAGGCAAACATACCTTGCCCGGCAGGGGTTTGTGAAGCAACAGTTCAACAACCCCGTGGCGATTGGCATTTAATGCCTATGGGGCGCAGGTTGGACAATGGCTTTACAAGCACCGGCAGAGAGTATCCAATGCATTGATATAAAAAGAATAAAGCTTATTTCATTCAGTAAAGTGACTGCCGGGCTAACTTGTTGTTTCAAAACGTCTCATGATTGCTTTGGACAACCCGATGTAATAGCAATTATGCTGAGGGTCAGCTGGCAGAAAAATGGCAAGACAGCAAAACTACCTGCATGATATACAATAGAAAATCAAATAACTTGTCGCTCATGCGCATTATGACTGACCCCCTGTGTTTCTTTTAATATTAGACACAGGAATAGAAAACCATGGTTAACAGATGACAAAAGAAGAGTTCTACACAGATTTAAAACGTGATTTGGGTGCGCTGCTCGACGGGGAAACCAACTTTATCGCTGCGTTGTCCAACGCCAGTGCGTTGATCAATGAGCGTCTTGACGACGTCAATTGGGCGGGTTTTTACCTGATCGACGGCAACCAACTGGTGCTCGGTCCGTTCCAGGGAAAAATCGCCTGTGTGCGTATTCCTGTGGGTAAGGGTGTGTGCGGTACCGCGGTGGCGGAAAACCGCGTTCAGCGGGTTGGCGATGTCCATGCGTTCCCAGGCCATATCGCCTGCGATGCGGCCAGTAATGCAGAAATTGTGCTGCCGCTGAACGTTGGCGGTCATATTATCGGCGTTCTTGATATTGACAGCACAGTTTATCAACGTTTCGACGAACAGGACGAAAGGGGCCTGGAAGCAGTGGTGGCGGGGCTTTGCGCGCAGCTGGAACAGTGTGATAGTGCGAAATATGTCACTGTGACAGCAAGTTGATCTACGGTTAACGTGGCATTTACCGATGGCGTCATTATAATGACGCCTGTTCATGCCTGCGCTGGTTGGCAAACCCGTTGTAATCAGGAAATTTCATGGAAAATCAACCTAAGTTGAACTCTAGTAAAGAAGTCATTGCTTTTCTTGCCGAGCGTTTTCCGCTCTGCTTTAGCGCCGAGGGCGAAGCTCGCCCGTTGAAAATCGGTATTTTTCAGGATCTGGTCGAGCGTGTTCAAGGGGAAGAAAACCTGAGCAAAACGCAATTGCGTTCTGCTCTGCGCCTGTACACCTCAAGCTGGCGTTATCTGTACGGTGTCAAAGTTGGCGCACAGCGCGTCGATTTGGACGGCAATCCGTGCGGTGAGCTGGAACAGCAGCATGTCGATCATGCCCGTCAACAGCTTGAAGAAGCGAAAGCGCGCGTTCAGGCACAGCGTGCCGAACAAAACGCGAAAAAACGTGAAGCTGCCGGTGAATCAGCCGACGCGGAACCACGCCGTCCGCGCCCTGCAGGTAAAAAACCTGCCGTGCGTCGCGAAGGTGGAGCCGCACAGGAGAACCGCAAACCGCGCCCACAAACTCGCCCACAGCCAGCTCGCCAACCTCGTCCAGTAAAAGAGGAAAGCCAGCCGCGTCATGTGCCAGTCACGGATATCTCTAAACTGCAAATTGGCCAAGAAATCAAAGTCAGAGCAGGCAAGAGCGCGATGGATGCTACCGTACTCGAAATCGCTAAAGATGGCGTACGTGTGCAGCTCTCTTCCGGTCTGGCGATGATTGTGCGCGCAGAACACTTGCAGTTCTGATACGGAGGCCAACCAAGGCATGAACAAATTTGTCAGATTAACAGCAGTCGCGGGTCTGTTGTGGGCGGGTGTAAGTTACGGAGCGGACACAGCCAACATCCGCATCGATCAACTGCCGCAGCTTCAGCAGGAACCGCAACATGCTACTGTGAGTGAGCGCGTAACGTCGCGCTTCACTCGCTCTCATTACCGCCAGTTCTCCCTCGACGCGGACTTTTCAGGCAAGATATTTGATCGTTACCTGAATATGTTGGACTACAGCCATAATGTGTTGTTGGCCTCTGACGTGGCGCAATTCGCTAACAAGCGCGATCAGCTTGGCGAAGAACTGAAAAGCGGTAAGCTGGATACGCCATACGCGCTGTACAATCTGGCCCAGAAACGCCGTTTTGAGCGTTACACCTATGCCTTATCGCTGCTGGAAAAGCCAATGAGCTTCACCGGCAACGACACTATCGATCTCGACCGCAGCAAAGCGCCGTGGCCGAAAGACAAGGCCGAACTGGACAGCCTGTGGAATGCCAAAGTTAAATATGACGAGCTGAACCTCAAGCTGACCGGTAAGACCGACAAGGAAATACGCGACACGCTGACCAAACGCTATCAGTTTGCTATCAAGCGCCTGACGCAAAGCAACAGCGAAGACGTATTCCAACTGGTAATGAATGCCTTTGCGCATGAAATCGACCCACATACCAATTATCTTTCTCCGCGCAACACCGAACAGTTCAATACCGAAATGAGCCTGTCATTGGAAGGCATTGGTGCTGTGTTGCAGATGGATGACGATTACACCCTCATCAATTCTATGGTGCCAGGTGGCCCGGCGGCGAAGAGCAAGGCGATCACCGTAGGTGACCGTATTGTTGGCGTTGGCCAAGCAGGCAAACCTATGGTTGATGTGATCGGTTGGCGCCTGGATGACGTGGTTTCCTTGATTAAGGGGCCAAAGGGCAGCAAAGTGCGCCTGGATATCCTGCCGGCTGGCAAAGGCACCAAAACACGGGTGGTTACGCTGACCCGTGAGCGCATCCGTCTGGAAGATCGTGCGGTGAAAATGACCATCAAGACCGTCGGCAATGAGAAAGTCGCGGTGATGGATATTCCCGGCTTCTACGTTGGCCTGACCGATGATGTGAAAGTGCAGTTGCAGAAGATGGCCAAGCAAAACGTCAAGAGCCTGATCATTGATCTGCGCACCAACGGTGGCGGTGCGCTGACTGAGGCGGTATCGCTGTCTGGCCTGTTCATTCCGAGCGGCCCGGTTGTGCAGGTACGTGACAACAACGGCAAAGTGCGTGAAGACGCAGACACCGACGGCGTGACCTATTACAAAGGGCCATTGGTGGTACTTGTTGACCGTTTCAGCGCCTCGGCATCCGAGATCTTTGCTGCGGCAATGCAGGACTACGGCCGTGCCCTGATCGTCGGTGAACCCACCTTCGGTAAAGGCACTGTGCAACAGTACCGTTCGCTGAACCGCATTTACGATCAGATGCTGCGTCCGGAATGGCCGGCCTTGGGTTCTGTGCAGTACACCATTCAGAAGTTCTACCGCGTCAATGGCGGCAGTACTCAACGTAAGGGTGTGACGCCGGATATCCTGATGCCAACCGGTGTTGATCCCGCGGAAACCGGCGAAGCGTTTGAAGATAACGCGATGCCGTGGGACAGCATCAATGCTGCGACCTACACCAAAACCGGCGACTTGAAGCCGTTCGAACCTGAACTGCTGAAAGATCATGAGCAGCGCATCGCGAAGGATCCTGAGTTCCAGTACATCGCGCAGGATATCGCGCATTACAAGGCACTGAAGGACAAGCGTAACATCGTTTCACTCAACCTCGCCCAGCGTGAGAAAGAGAACCACGATGATGATGCTACCCGTTTGCAGCGGATTAATGATCGTCTGCAGCGTGCCGGTAAGAAGCCGCTGAAGTCGCTGGATGATTTGCCGAAGGATTACCAGGAACCAGACCCATACCTGGATGAAACCGTGCATATCGCACTGGATCTGGCGCACCTTGACCAGGCGCAGCCAGCGGCGGCGAAGTAACGCAGTCGAACATCAGCAAATGAAAAACGCACCCAAGGGTGCGCTTTTTAATGGGCGCTCCTGAAGCGTTTTTCGACGTTAAACACAGGGTGGGAACATGATGGTGAGCAACTTAACTCCTGCAATGCGTACTCTGCTGCGGCTCGAAGCGCTGCTGGTTCTGATCCTGTCTGTCGCGATATATCATTACCAACACTATAGCGGGTGGCTGTTTGCCGGTTGTTTTCTGCTGCCTGACATTTCATTTATCGCCTATGCACTGGGTAAAAAGGCCGGGGCGCTCGGGTATAACATCGCACATTCCTATATAGGCCCGATACTCTGTGGCCTGGTGTTTGTCTGGCTCCAACAGCCGTTTTGGCTGATGGCTGCACTGATTTGGTGTGCGCATATCGGCTTTGACCGCACGCTGGGCTATGGGCTGAAATACGCTGAAGGATTTGGTTATACTCATCTCGGGCGTTTGAATAATAAACAGCGCTGATTTTCCGTTAGAAAACCCACCTCTTTATGCAACAATCGTTTACAATTTGAAAAGCATTGCTCGCGCGCCGTTTTTGTAAAGTTTCGTATTTTTAGTAGGTTAATGGCGTGGAACTCTTGAAACTGTGACGAATGCCCATACGATCTAGGGTATCCGAGACAGCGTTTTGTTAACATTTATGAGGAAGTAAACATTTTATGATGCGTATAGCTCTGTTCCTGCTCACCAACCTGGCGGTGATGTTGGTTTTCGGGCTGGTACTCAGCCTGACGGGAATCCAATCCAGTAGCGTTCAGGGCCTGATGATCATGGCTGGTCTGTTCGGCTTCGGCGGCTCGTTTGTCTCATTGCTGATGTCCAAATGGATGGCGCTGCGCTCCGTTGGCGGGGAAGTGATTGAACAACCGCGTAACGAAACTGAAAACTGGTTGCTGGAAACAGTACGCCGTCAGTCACAACAGGCAGGCATCGCCATGCCGCAGGTGGCGATTTACCATGCACCGGATATTAACGCCTTTGCTACAGGCGCACGCCGTAATGCGTCGCTGGTTGCTGTCAGCACCGGTCTGTTGCAGAGCATGAGCCGTGACGAAGCGGAAGCGGTTATTGCCCATGAAATCAGCCACGTTGCCAACGGCGACATGGTCACCATGACGCTGATTCAGGGTGTCGTAAACACCTTCGTGATCTTTATCTCACGTCTGATCGCGCAGGCGGCCGCAGGCTTCCTGGGCAACCGTGACGGCGAAGGGGAAGGCAACGGTAACCCGATGATCTATTTCGGTGTGTCGATGGTATTGGAACTGGTGTTCGGTATCCTGGCCAGCATTATCACCATGTGGTTCTCACGCCACCGTGAGTTTTACGCCGATGCCGGCTCTGCCAAACTGGTTGGTCGCGAGAAAATGATTGCGGCGCTGCAACGCTTGAAAACCAGTTACGAACCGCAGGAAGCGGGCAACATGATGGCGTTCTGCATCAACGGCAAATCCAAGTCGTTCAGCGAACTGTTCATGTCGCACCCGCCGCTCGATAAACGTATCGAAGCGCTGCGTTCAGGCCAGTACCTGAAGTAACCCTGATAACGTTAAAAACCCCGGCTTGCCGGGGTTTTTTTATGCCTGCTATTTGGCTTGTTGGTGGCTTTCTACCGGTTGTACCCGCGGTTGAGTAATACGCAAACTGCTGACCGCCGCCGCCAATGTGGCAAAGGTGCCCGCCAGGATCAGTGAGGCATGAGTACCTGAGGCAGGGAACAGGTTAAACATCAGCGCCACCAAGGCTGCGCCGGAGGTTTGCCCCAACAACCGCGCGGTGCCGAGCATGCCGCTGGCTCCGCCGCTACGGTTACGTGGAGCGGCGGAAATAATCGTGTGGTTATTGGGCGATTGGAACAACCCGAAACCAGCGCCGCACAGGACCATACGCCAGATAATATCCATGTCCGACGGGTTATGCGGCAGCATCGCCAGCAGGAATAACCCCGATGCAAACACGGCCAGGCCGATACACCCGAGCAGCCCGGCGTGGACGCGTTCTACCAGCCGCCCTGCGAGGGGGGCCATGACGATAATGGCTAACGGCCACGGCGTTAGCAGCAGCCCGGTGGCGACCTCATCACGGCCCAACGTGCTTTGCAAAAAGAACGGCAATGAGACCATAGCCAACATCTGTGCCGCGAACGAACAAATTGATGTGCCCATCGACAGTGCAAAAATGGGGATGCGCAGCAGATCTACCGGCAGCAACGGGAATTCCTGGCGCAGCTGGCGGCGGACAAAGAAGAAGCCAATCACCAGCAGTGCTGCGATTTCGCTGAAAATCAACGTCAGGCTCTGGCCTTGAGCAAAGCCGCTGATGGCGGTAATCAACAACCCGAAGGTCAGCGCGTTCATCACGGCGCTGGTCGGGTCAAAGCGCTGATTAGTGCTTTTCTGGCTATTGGCCGGAAGATATTTCATCCCCAGCAACAGCGCCACAATGCCGATCGGCAAGTTGATGGCGAACAACCATTGCCAGGATGCTACCGACAGGATCGCTGCCGCTACCGTGGGGCCAGCCGCCGACGAGAAGGCGACAATCAGCGAATTGATGCCCATACCACGCCCAAGGAAGCGCTGCGGATAGATAATGCGGATTAATGCGGTGTTGACGCTCATGATGGCGGCGGCGCCAAAACCTTGCAGCACGCGGGCGATGGTCAGTGTCGTCAGTGAGTCGGACAGGGCGCAAAACAGTGACGTAACGCTGAAAACCAGCAGGCCAGCCTGGTAGATGCGGCGATAGCCAATCAAATCGCCGAGTGAGGCCAACGACAGCAGTGAAATGGTAATGGCTAACTGATAGGCGTTCACTACCCAGATGGAGCTGGCTGGGCTGGCATTCAGATCGCGGGCGATGGTCGGCAGTGCCACGTTAGCAATCGCACCGTCGAGCACTGAAACGGTAATGCCCAGGGCAATGGCAAGGATAGCCCCATAGCGCTGCGGGACGGGGAGGCCGTCAGTACAAGGACGCATGTTGATCTCGGTGGTATTAATTCGGGGGAGTATTATCATGCTAATCATATTCGTCTGCGATTGCATCCACAGTTTCGCACGCAATTGTAATAACCAATGAGAGCGAAACGCCTAACCCTTTCCCTCTCAGGCATTTATCTCTTGGCTGGATTGCATGGTCTCTGAGGTACCGCGTATACTGAAACCCGTGTTCAAATTTCTTAAAACAGAAGCTGGGTAGGATATATGGTTAACGCAGATCCAGATAAGCAACCGGATGCCGTGTCGTCGGTGCTAAAGGTTTTTGGTATCTTGCAGGCGCTGGGCGAGGAACGCGAGATCGGCATTACTGAGCTTTCCCAGCGGGTGATGATGTCCAAAAGTACTGTTTACCGTTTTTTGCAAACCATGAAGTCCTTGGGCTATGTGTCGCAGGAAGACGAGTCGGAAAAATATGCGCTTACTCTCAAGCTGTTTGAACTGGGAGCCAAGTCGTTACAGAGCGTTGATCTGATCCGCATCGCTGACGTCCAAATGCGTGAACTGTCGAATCACACCCGTGAAGCCATTCACCTTGGGGCATTGGATGAAGATAGCATTGTCTACATCCACAAAATCGATGCCATGTATAACTTGCGCATGTACTCTCGCATCGGCCGCCGTAACCCCCTGCATAGTACTGCGATTGGCAAAGTGCTGCTGGCCTGGCGCGATCGGGCGGAAGTAACCCGCATCCTGTCGCAGATTGAATTTACCCGCAGTACTCCGAACACCCTGACCGACGCCGCAGCGCTGTTGTCAGTGTTGGATCAGGTGCGTGAACAGGGCGTGGGCGAAGATATTGAAGAGCAGGAAGAAGGGTTACGCTGTATAGCCGTGCCGGTATTTGACCGCTTTGGCGTAGTCACTGCGGGTCTGAGCATTTCGTTCCCTTCTATTCGTTACTCCGAAGACGCGAAGGCCGATTACATCAAACGTTTGCATACCGCCGCGCGTAACATTTCCGAGCAAATGGGTTACCACGACTATCCATTCTGATCCCGTCGGTATAGGGCATTAAGGGCGCAGCCAGTCATGGCTGCGCCTTTTTATTGTGGGCTTACGACGGCGCACCGGCATGCAGGATTAAAGCGTATCAACCTCAATGCGCAGGCTGTCGTGGCGCCAATATTCGATGTCGAAATCGAGAATGCGGCCTTGCTGATCGTAATTAAGTCGGCGCAGCAACAGTGCCGGCAGGCCAACCATCGCACCCAAGGCGGCAGCGGCATTGTGTGGCAGTGCGGTCGGGTAAAACGACAGGTGCATTTTGCGATAGGTCAGGTTGTAGTGTTGCTGATAAATCTCGGTCAGGCTGCCGTTGAGATCTCGGCGGAGTAGTTCCGGTACTCGCTCGGGCAGACAGTGATTTTCACAATAACAAATTGCCCGGTCATCGGCATAGCGCACACGGCGTAGCAGATAGATTTTATCCGATGGCGCTAATGCCAGCGGTTGCATCACATCACGCGGTACCCTGGTTTTTTCAGCCGATAATAGCGCAGTGCGGGCCGCACGCCCCTGTTCCTGACACAAGCGGTGAAAGTTGGTGTTTTGCGTCGGATCTAACCACAGCCGTTCTGGCGTCACAAACCATCCCCGGCGATCGGCACGGTAAATGGCCCCGGTCGCTTCCAGTTGCGCCAGGCTTTCACGGACGGTAACCCGGGTCGTGGAGAAAATTGCGCACAGCTCGCGCTCAGAAGGCAGTTTATCTCCCGCCTGCAGTTCACCAAGAGTGATGCGCGCCTGTAACTGATCCTTGATTTGCAGGTAGTGGGGGATCTCGCTCTGATGTTCTTTCATTTCAACTCGCTATGGCATTTTGGCACCTGCCCATTATACATGTGCAGATGAATTTTTTGTTTCAGCTGCGGTTGTCGTTTGACCCGAGAGCAAATTTACCGCCACTATACCGCAATCTGGTATAGACCAATTAGGTGAGTGAAATGTCTGAACATGATTACCTGTTGTTAACGCCTGGTCCGCTGACCACGTCAAAAACGGTGAAAGAGGCCATGTTGTTCGATAGCTGTACCTGGGATGAAGATTACAACCTGGGTGTGGTGCAGAACATCCGTCAGCAGTTGGTGGCGCTGGCGACTCAGTCGACCGGCTATACCTCGGTGTTATTGCAGGGCAGCGGCAGTTTTGCCGTAGAAGCGGCGTTGGGAACGGTGATTGGCCCACAGGACAAGCTGTTGATCGTCAACAACGGCGCTTATGGCGCGCGCATGGTTGAGATGGCCAGGTTGATGGATATCAACCACCACGCATTCAACTGCGGTGAAGTGAATGAGCCGGATGTAGAAGCGATGGACGCTGTGCTGAAAAGCGATACGCGTATCAGTCATATCGCCATGGTGCATTGTGAAACCACGACGGGAATGCTCAACCCGCTGCAACGGGTCTCAGGTTTGGCGGCGCGTAATGGCAAAACCTTGATCGTGGACGCGATGAGCAGTTTCGGTGGCATTCCGCTGGATGTGGATGCGCTGGGCATTGATTATCTGATCAGCTCTGCCAATAAATGCATACAGGGCGTGCCGGGTTTTGCATTTGTGATAGCACGACGCAGCGAGCTGGAAAAGTGCATTGGGCGTTCGCGTTCGCTGTCGCTGGACTTGTATGCTCAGTGGCGCTGCATGGAAGATAACGCCGGTAAATGGCGTTTCACGTCGCCAACCCATACTTTACTGGCTTTTGCGCAGGCCCTGCGCGAACTGGCGCAAGAAGGGGGGATTGGTGCCCGTAACGTCCGCTACCGTACTAATCAACAACGTTTGGTTGCAGGGATGCGCGCACTTGGATTTGAAACGTTGTTGGAAGATGATCTTCACTCGCCGATTATCACTGCCTTTTATTCGCCTAAGGCAGAAAATTACCGCTTTACAGAGTTCTACCAGCGCCTGAAGCAACAGGGCTTCGTTATTTACCCCGGTAAGGTATCGCAGAGCGATTGCTTCCGTATAGGCAACATTGGCGAAGTCTATCCGCAAGATATTGAACGTTTGCTGGCCGCGGTCGGGCAAGCAATGTATTGGGAGCGATAGGATACCCATGAACCAGATTAACGCAGTGATTCTCGACTGGGCCGGTACGACAGTGGACTTTGGTTCTTTTGCGCCGACGCAGATTTTTGTCGAAGCCTTTAAGCAGACCTTTGATATCGACATTAGCTTGGCTGAAGCACGTGTTCCAATGGGGTTGGGCAAGTGGCAGCACATTGAAGCTTTGGGCAAGCTGCCGGCGGTAGATGCGCGCTGGCAACAAAAGCTCGGTCGTTCTATGAGCCATCAAGATATTGATGCGTTGTACCAAGCCTTTATGCCGCTGCAAATTGCCAAGGTCGTCGACTTTGCCGACCCTATTGAGGGGGTTCCGCAGGTGATTGCCGCGTTACGTGAACAAGGCGTCAAGATTGGCTCCTGTTCAGGCTATCCGCGTGCAGTGATGGAGGTATTAGCACCTGCGGCAGCGCAGCGTGGCTATGCGCCGGACCATTGGGTAGCGACGGATGATTTGGCCGTTGGCGGCCGTCCTGGGCCGTGGATGGCGTTGCAGAACGTGATTATGCTGGGTATTGATGCCGTGGCGCATTGCGTCAAGGTGGACGACGCGGTGCCGGGTATCAGCGAGGGGATCAACGCGGGGATGTGGAGCATCGGGTTGGCGCTGTCGGGTAACGAATTCGGCGCCACCTGGGAGGAATACCAGCAAATGAATGATGAAGAGATTGAACGGCGGCGCAGGTTGGCGGCGGATAAGTTGTATGCTGCCGGGGCACACTACGTGATTGATACATTGGTACAACTGCCGGGGGTGATTGCCGAAATCAATCAGCGGTTGGCGAAGGGTGAACGGCCATAGTCGTTTCCCAGACATAAAAAAACCGGGGCTGGTGAGAGCCCCGGTTTTTTTAGTGCTGACGAAATTTACTGGTGAGCCAGTTCGACTTCGTCTTCGCTGTCCATAATGGACTTGTCAGTTTGCTTCATCAGCTGGCTGGTGATGGTACCGGCAGCCATAGAGCCGTTGACGTTCAGTGCGGTACGGCCCATGTCGATCAAGGGTTCAACCGAGATCAGCAGGGCAACCAGCGTAACTGGCAGGCCCATTGCCGGCAGCACGATCAGCGCGGCGAAGGTTGCGCCGCCACCTACACCGGCAACGCCGGCGGAGCTGATAGTGACGATACCGACCAAGGTCGCAATCCACACCGGGTCCAGCGGATTAATACCGACGGTTGGGGCAACCATGACCGCCAGCATCGCCGGGTACAAGCCCGCGCAGCCATTCTGGCCAATGGTGGCACCGAACGAGGCCGAGAAGCTGGCAATGGATTCCGGCACGCCCAGACGACGGGTCTGCGCTTCCACGTTAAGTGGAATACTGGCGGCGCTGGAGCGGCTGGTAAAGGCGAAAGTGATGACCGGCCATACCTTGCGGAAGAACTTCAGCGGGTTAACGCCGGTGAATGCCAACAGGGCAGCGTGCACCGCAAACATGATAGCCAGACCCAGATATGAGGCGACGACGAAGCTACCCAGTTTGATGATGTCGTGGACGTTAGAGCCGGCGACCACTTTGGTCATCAGTGCCAATACGCCGTATGGAGTCAGTTTCATCACCAGACGTACCAGTTTCATCACCCAAGCCTGCAGGGTATCGATCGCCACCAGCACGCGTTCGCCTTTAGGCTTGTCGTCTTTCAGCAGTTGCAGCGACGCCACGCCAAGGAAGGTAGCGAAGATCACCACGCTGATGATCGACGTTGGGCTGGCACCGGTCAGGTCGGCAAACGGGTTTTTAGGAATAAAGGACAACACCATCTGCGGTACGGTCAGGTCGGCCAGTTTGCCCACGTAGTTGCTTTGGATCGCTGACAGACGCGCGCTTTCTTGCGCCCCTTGCACCAGGCCTTCA